>JBKQNQ010000275.1:0-4036 GCA_052145875.1 Thiobacillaceae bacterium | reverse complement strand
GTCCGGCGTTCTTCCCCGCGTTTCCCTTCGCAGGCCTTTCTCGCCGCTTCAACCTCGGCACGCATTCTCTCGCGTCGCTCTTCACATCGAGCGGGGTCTGGCGCGTTGCTACAATCGAATCGGTGATGGCCCATCTCGTGGCCAGTTTGTCCCGCGCCTTTCTCACTTATCCCCGGCGTGCCTTCGCTCTCCGCCAACGCGGTACCGGCAAGCAGTGCGGCTGTGGTCATGAAAATAATATTGGCATTCATGCGGGAAACCTTGGTAACAAGGGCAACGCGAATATTATCCGTCCAAACGGCCCGATTTTCGGAAAAATTGTTTCGAATTGTTACAGGAGTCGCGGTGAAAAAACACCGTTTGCCGCATGGCACGGACCCCCACCCCGCCCAACAATAATAGCCCCATGCGCAACCTTGTTTCTTTGAGTCCCGCGACTTTTCGGCCAACAAATGCGCGGAGATTGGCGGCCGCTGCACCTTGGGGGGCTGCCCGAAATCTCTTTCGCCTTAGCATGGCAGCGGACGTTACAAACCTTGGCGAATGAAGGCACCTTCTCCGGCGTGATTACAGATTTCAATGCGGCTGCGCCGCTGATGTATCATCAGCGGCGGATCGTCCGGAACCTCTGCGTATCTGTCGAATCCCATTGGGCTTGACACCGATACCAACGGGTCGACCCCGCTGTGCTGCTGGAACCAGATCCTG
This sequence comes from Thiobacillaceae bacterium, assembly GCA_052145875.1. Classification (GTDB taxonomy): domain Bacteria; phylum Pseudomonadota; class Gammaproteobacteria; order Burkholderiales; family Thiobacillaceae; genus DASQBT01. The sequence continues at coordinate 3,328 of JBKQNQ010000275.1, read as the reverse complement.
TCGGAGGAGGTTAGGCAGTGGACCGCGAGGGCCCTCGAAACAAACTCGACCCTTTCAGACGGGACGGACCTGAGCCCAAAGCGGCGCGGCACCTTAAAATAGGCCACACATGGAATTTACGAAAGAACCTCCAGATAAACCCTCCATCGCTCCTCGGAGGAAATCCACCCGCCGTGCCTGGAAAGGTAAGCTGATTTTCGTCCTGGTCATCGGACTTGGGGCTTGGGTATGGCACTGGTCAAGCACCCGCGCGACGAATCCCGGCGCGGCCGGCAGCGGGGCGATGGGCGGTCGTGCCTCTGGAGGCAACGCGCCGCTGCCCGTCGGCGTTGGACAGGCAAAGCTCAAGGACGTCCGTCTCTGGGTTACCGCCCTAGGGACCGTTGTGCCACGCGATCTTGTGACAGTGCGCACCCACGTGGACGGCACCCTTGACCGCCTGCACTTCCGGGAAGGGCAGATGGTTAAGGCGGGCCAGTTACTTGCGGAGATCGACCCCCGGCCCTACCAGGTTCAGCTGACCCAGGCCACCGGGCAACTCGATCACGACTTGGCCTTGCTCAAGAACGCGCAGATGGACTTGACCCGCTACAACTATCTTTGGTCCAAAGACTCCATCGCCAAGCAGCAGGTGGACACTCAAGAGGCCTTGGTGCGGCAGTATCAAGGCACGGTTGCGGCGGATCGGGGTCAGGTTGCCAGCGCAAAACTCAATCTCACCTATGCGCGCATCACCGCGCCAGCCTCCGGTCGCATCGGCCTAAGGCAAGTGGACCCGGGCAATTTGCTGCACGCGAGCGACGCGAACGGTATTGCCAGCATTGCCCAGGTACAACCGATGGACGTGACGTTTTCCGTGCCTGAGGCCAACTTGGTGGCGATCAACCAGAGCCTTGCCAAAAACGAGCCCCTTCCGGTGGAGGCTTGGGACCGAGAGCAAAAGAACATTCTGGCAAATGGCCGGGTGCTTACCACCGATAATCAGATCGACTTGACGACAGACACCATCAAGCTGAAGTCCGAGTTTCCCAACCGGGACGGCGCTTTGTTTCCCAACCAGTTCCTTAACATGCGCCTGCTCATGGGCAGCGCGCCCCACTCCCTCGTGGTGCCCAGCGCCGCCATCCAGCGGGGCACGAACGGGACCTTCGTGTATGCCGTGGGCAAGAACAGCTCGGTGGCAGTGGTGCCCGTGACAGCCGGCGCGGTCGATGGCGATTGGACGGCCATACAAGGTGCGGTTCAACCCGGCGACAGGGTGGTCATCGACGGCGCTGACCGGCTGCGTGATGGTGCAAAAGTGCAAGTCATTGCCGGCACCAGTGCCACCGGGTCTGCCGGTGACCCGGCGGGGCAGCATCCTCACCACGGATCGGGGAGCCAGCCAACGCAGGAAGCAAGCCCTGCTGGAAGCGCCAAGTCGATTCGTCAGGGAGACAGTGCGGTGACGCCCGAGCACCGGTCAAAGAAAGAGCCCCCAGGCCACTCCCCGGCGGCAGGCAGCTAAATGTGGCGCATCAATAACCCGCCGGTGTCCGGCGGAAGGTTTGGTGGCTGCTGGGTCACTGGGGCGAGCGATGCCCCATTTATTTCGAGACATTCCAAACTACTTCTTGGCCACGCCATCGCCAGTGAAGCGTTCCTCGCGGCCGCCGCTGCGGTGGCGGGCCTGAACAGGAACCAATGCTGTTGCATCCGTTGCGAGGCAACGGAGGGCGCGTTCAAGGTGCCCCACGGTCTCGTGGCCCCAGGCCCCATATGCACCGCCACGCCATTCACGCGATTGCATGCCAAGCCTGCTCTGGGTGACCTCTTTGCTGGCCTAATTCGGCGACCCCTCATGGCGAAGCTGCGCGCGCCACGCCGCCCCTAACATCATGAACCCCTCGCGCCTTTTCATTCTGCGGCCGGTGGCCACGTCGCTGCTGATGCTGGCAATTTTACTCACTGGCGCCCTGGCGTTCCGCTTGCTGCCAATTTCTGCACTGCCTGAGGTTGACTACCCAACCATCCAGGTCATTGCCCTCTATCCCGGCGCAAGTCCGGACGTGGTCACGTCCAATATCACGGCACCGCTTGAGCGCCAGTTCGGGCAGATGCCGGGCCTCAAGCAAATGGCCTCCTCCAGTTCCGGAGGGGCATCGGTCATCACCCTGCGATTTGGCCTGGACCTGACGCTGGATATCGCCGAGCAGGAAGTACAGGCGGCGATCAATGCCGCCGCTAACCTGTTGCCAACCGATCTGCCCCTGCCGCCGGTTTACAACAAAGTCAATCCGGCCGATTCCCCCATCCTGACCCTGGCGGTCACCTCACCCACCATGCAGGTACCTCGGATGTACGACTTGGTGGATAGCCGGTTGGCCCAGAAAATCTCCCAAATTCCCGGCGTCGGCCTGGTGAGCATTGCCGGCGGTCGGCGCCCCGCCGTACGAATCCAAGTCAATCCCAAGGCCCTGGCTGCCGTGGGGATGTCGCTCGACGATGTGCGTACTGCCATTGGCGCGGCCAACGTCAACACGCCCAAAGGCAGCTTCGATGGGGCCTTGCGTGCGTCCAGTATTGACGCCAATGACCAATTGAAGTCGGCGTCCGAGTATGCGGACCTGGTCATCGCATACCGCAATGGCAGCCCGATCCGGCTAAAGGATGTCGCGAGCACGGTGGACGACGCCGAAAACGTGAATCTGGCAGCTTGGGCCAACAACCAGTCCGCGGTGGTCCTCAATGTGCAGCGTCAGCCGGGTGCCAACGTGATTCAGGTTGCGCAGAGCGTCAAGGCCATCCTGCCGCAACTCCAGGCCAGCCTGCCTGGCTCCATGGATGTGGCCCTGCTCACGGACCGCACCGTCACCATCCGCGCCTCGGTCGCCGACGTAGAGTTCTCGCTGATGCTGGCGGTCGCCCTGGTAGTCATGGTCATCTTCCTCTTCCTGCGCAGCCTGTCCGCGACGACCATTCCGAGCCTCGCCGTCCCGATCTCGCTGGTCGGCACTTTTGGCGTGATGTACCTTGCCGGATTTTCCATCAATAACCTGACCCTGATGGCGCTGACCATTTCCACCGGCTTCGTGGTCGATGACGCCATCGTGGTGATCGAGAACATCGCCCGCTACGTCGAGCACGGCGAGCCTCCCTTAGAGGCTGCGCTCAAGGGCTCCAAACAAATTGCCTTCACGATCATCTCGCTGACGATCTCGTTGATCGCCGTCCTCATTCCCCTCCTCTTCATGGGCGACGTGGTTGGCCGCCTGTTCCACGAGATGGCCGAAACCGCCCGAAATAACGGGCTGACCCAACTCGTCTCGAAAATGCTGCTTCAAGGCAC
>JBKQNQ010000274.1:0-2751 GCA_052145875.1 Thiobacillaceae bacterium | reverse complement strand
CAAGGTACTCCAGAAAGGCACCCCCGGCGGTGGAAATGTACGATACCTTGTCGTAAATATCGTACTTCTGGATCGCCGCAATCGTGTCCCCCCCGCCGGCCAAGGTAAAGGCCTTGGTGTTGGCGATCGCCATCGCGATGGCTTTCGTCCCGGCGCCAAACTGATCAAATTCAAAAACGCCAACCGGGCCATTCCATACGACCGTGCCGGCTTTCATGATGATATCCACGAGTTCCTGGGCAGATCTTGGACCAATGTCGAAAATCATGTCGTCGTCGGTGACCGCATCAGCACTTTTGAGCACAGCAGGTTCATTGGCGTCAAATTTCTTGCCGCAAACCACGTCAACCGCGATCGGGATCGTTGCGCCCCGTGCCTTCATCTTCTTGATCAGCGCTTGGGCGGTGGGGACCAGATCGTCTTCACATAGGGATTTGCCGACGTTCTTACCGGTCGCCTTGAGGAACGTGTTGGCGATGCCCCCACCAACGACCAGCTGCTCGCACTTGTCGGACAGCGCTTCGAGCACCGTTAGCTTGGTTGAAACCTTGGATCCGCCAACGATGGCAACCATCGGCGAAGCTGGCTTGGCCAAGGCCTTGTCAAGGGCGTCGAGTTCTTCAGTCAGCAGAAGGCCAGCGCAGGCAGTTGGGGCAAATTGCGCAATGCCGTACGTGGAAGCTTCCGCGCGGTGCGCGGTGCCGAAGGCATCCATTACAAACACATCGCACAGGGCTGCATACTTTCTCGCCGTTTCCTCGACGTTCTTCTTCTCACCCTTGTTGATGCGGCAGTTTTCCAGCAGGACCACTTCGCCTTCCGCCACATCGAAGCCGCCGTCCACCCAGTTGCGGATCACGCGCACCGGTTTGGCCAACTTGGAGGAGATTACATTGGCGACCGGTTTTAGTGAGTTCTCCTCGGTGAACTCGCCCTCGGTTGGGCGCCCCAGATGCGATGTCACCATCACGCGTGCGCCGGCCTTCATGGCGTACTCGATGGTGGGCATGGACGCGGTAATCCGGGCATCTGAGGTGACCTTACCGTCCTTAACCGGTACATTCAGGTCGGCGCGGATGAACACGCGCTTGCCTTTAAGGTCGACTTCGGTCATGCGGATGAACTGGGGCATCTTTTACTCCTGAAGGTGATGTAAGCGGCGCGGATTAAGGAAATTCACGCCCTACGGCTCCCGTTATAAGGGGCGAGGGGTCGGATTCAGGTGCCCCTGATTCCTCAAAAGGCGCGGCCCGTAACCCCCCTTTGATTCCCCGTTCTTACTTCGCTATGTGCTGCACCAGGCGCAGCATATTGCACGTGTAGCCGTATTCGTTGTCGTACCATGCCACCACCTTGACGAAGGTCGAATCCAGCGCGATGCCGGCTTCGGCGTCGAAGGTGGAGGGTGCGCTGTTCCCAACAAAATCAGTGGATACCACCTTTTCATCGGTGTAGCCCAGCACCCCTTTCAAGGAGCCTTCAGAGGCGGCCTTCATCGCTTTGCAAATGTCGGCATAGGACGCCTCCTTGTTCAGCTCGACGGTCAGGTCGACCACGGACACGTCGGAGGTTGGCACGCGGAAGGCCATTCCCGTCAGCTTCTTGTTCAATTCGGGGATGACGCGGCCGACGGCCTTGGCGGCACCGGTGGACGACGGGATGATGTTTTCCAGGATGCCACGGCCGCCGCGCCAGTCTTTGCTGGACGGGCCGTCAACGGTTTTCTGGGTAGCGGTGGCGGCATGCACGGTACTCATCAGGCCGCGCTTGATTCCAAAGCTGTCATGCAGCACTTTGGCAACGGGGGCCAAACAGTTGGTTGTGCAAGACGCTGCCGAAACAATGGCCTGGCCAGCGTAGGTTGTATGGTTTACGCCATACACGAACATTGGGGTGTCGTCCTTCGATGGGGCGGACTGGACAACCTTCTTGGCGCCTGCGGTGATATGAGCGTTGCAAGACTCGCTGGTCAGGAAGAAACCGGTGGAATCAATGACGATGTCCGCGCCGACTTCGTTCCATTTCAGGTTTGCAGGATCACGTTCTGCCGTGAGGCGAATCTTCTTGCCGCCGACAATCATGTTTCCGGCATCGACGGAAACCTCCCCATTGAACCGGCCGTGCACGGAGTCGTACTTAAGCATGTACGCGAGGTAGTCGGGGGCGAGCAAGTCGTTAATTGCGACGATCTCGATGTCCTTGAAGTCCTTCGCAACAGCGCGGAACACCATGCGGCCAATGCGGCCAAATCCGTTAATGCCAACTCTAATTGCCATTTCGTCGTTCTCCCAATCAAATAATCAATGTCAAAACGTCAAGATCTTGTTGAGCCACACCGTTCCCCAAAGCCTGATCCGCTTCCCTGTCCGTGGCGATTTCCCATTTAGAGAACGCTCTTCACCGCTTTCACCACGTTCTCCGCCGTAAACCCGAAGTACTTGAACAGGTCACCCGCCGGGGCGGATTCTCCAAAGCTATCGATGCCAACTACAGCGCCCTCGAGACCCACATACTTGCGCCAGAACCCGGTTACGCCGGCTTCCACTGCAACGCGCGGCAGTCCCCTGGGTAGCACAGACAGTTGATAGGCGGCATCCTGTTTGTCAAAGCAATTGGTGGACGGCATGGAAACCACGCGTACCGGGATTCCCTCAGCGGCCAAGGCGCCCTGAGCCTTCAGCGCGAGGTCGATTTCGGACCCCGTCGCGATGATGATCGCCTTTGCGCCGCCGGCGTCCTTGAGAACGTAGC
>JBKQNQ010000273.1:0-3460 GCA_052145875.1 Thiobacillaceae bacterium | reverse complement strand
GCCACCGGGGGCATCGATTATTGGAAAGACGGGCGCGAGACCTGCGACAATGTTCACGCCGTTTACGAATATCCGGGCGGCCAGAAGATGATTTGGAGTGGGGTCATGAGCAATGCCCACTTTGATTTCAGCGAGCAAATTATGGGCGACCAGGGAACCCTGATCATCACGCTCGGCAAGGGCCTGTACTTTCGCGAACCGAGGGCCAAGGTTTCGAGCGGCAACGGCAAGGAAAACTGGTGGGCGGGGGCCACGGTGAGCAATGCCGCCGCGCAGGTGGGCGTCCCCATTTTCCCCGAAAAGGGCGCGATCAACGAGCTCGGCTTCATGGATCGTGAAATGCGCTACGCCAAACACTGGCTGGCGTCGATGGGGATCTATAATTACGAAGAACCCCACGACCCCTGGTGGACCGAGCTCTACAACTTCCTGATGAGCGTCCGCGAGGGCAAGCCGATCATCGCGCCATTCGAGCTCGGCAAGGCCGACGCACAGGGCGTCATCTACGGGAACCGCGCAATAGAGACTGGTGCGAGAGTATACTGGCCAGGCCAGGAGCCGGAAGCGGCCAAGGCTAAGGCCGCAAGGGCTAAAGCGTAAGATGGAGGCGCGATGTCGCGAGACAATCCCATGACGCCAGCACAGGTTGCCGCGCCAACCCCGCGCGCACGTCGCACCCCCTGGAAGTTGATAGTTAGTTTGGTGGTGGGCATCTTCGTCCTCTTTATTTTGGCTGCCTGTGGATTCGTCTACCTCATCATGTCGATGTTGAAGGGTTCGGAAGTCGCCCGCGAAGCTATGAAAAGGGCGACTTCAAATCCTGCTGTCGTGAGCCAACTTGGTACCCCAATCATAACAGGCTGGCTGGTCACCGGTTCCATCAACTTGAACAATAGTTCGGGCGACGCCGATCTTGCTATCCCCATCTCCGGCCCGAAGGGCAAAGGCACGATCTATTTGACCGCACACAAGAGCGAGGGGAAATGGACGTACAGCGTGTTGGATGTTGTAATCGTTGGAGGTGGGGAGAGAATTGATCTGTTATCGCATGTGAATGTAACTTGCTTGCCTAAAACTTGGCCTGCCATTCCATCTTCCGCGCCGGGACAACGTGCTATTCTGACAGTTGGGTCCTGATTTGATAGTTCGAGTTCAATCCGCGAAATTGCCGATTTGCCTGGCTGTGCTTGCCTGCTTGTCACTCATAGAGGCGATGGCACAGACAGCCGCCCCGAGTCCCGAACCGGTCCGCTACGAAGCCTCGCATGAGGCCATGGGGACGATTTACACCGTTGTCGCCTATGGCCGCGACCAGACTTCCCTTTCCGAAGATGTGGCCGCGGTTTTTGAAGAGATCGACCAGCTTGACGATCAGATGAGCAACTACAAGCCGGAGAGCGAACTCTCCGTCATCAATCGCGACGCCGCAAATCGTGAGGTGACAGTTTCTCCCGAGCTTTTCAACCTGATTCAATATTCCATGCGGGCGAGTGAAGCCTCGGGCGGCGACTTTGACATTACCGTGGGCCCGCTCATGAAGCTCTGGGGGTTCTTCCGCGGCCAGGGCCGCCTGCCCACTCCGGCGGAAATCGCCCAAGTGCAGAAGCGGATCGGGTACAAGCATGTCCACCTGGACGCGGCGCGCCGCACGATTCATTTTGATGTGAGCGGCATGGAACTCGACCTGGGGGGCATTGCCAAAGGCTACGCGGTGGACCGGGCGGCGGACATCCTGCGCGCCGATGGCGTCACCGCCGCGCTGATTTCGAGTGGCACCAGCAGCATTTACGCGCTGGGATCGCCACCGGGCGAGCGCGGGTGGAAGATCACGGTGCGGGATCCCTATCATGAGGACAAGCCCGCCGATGTCCTGCACCTTCAGAATTTCGCGCTCTCCACTTCCGGAAATTATGAAAAGTTCTTCGTCATTAACGGCAAAATTTATTGCCACATCATGGACCCGCATACGGGCTGGCCGGTGCAGAACATGCTCTCCACCGTGGCGGCGTTTCCCACCGGCGTGGAAACCGAGGCGCTGACGAAAACGTTTTTCGTGGGCGGTGTGGAGAAGTCGCGCCCGTTCCTTCTCACCCATCCCAATGCCATCGGCATCTGCTACCAGCCCGGCGCCAAACCTAAGACATTCAAGCGCACCATCCTGCGGTCGACGACCTTCCAAATTCCCCCCGGCAGCATCGCCGAGCTTGAGAAGTGACGGGGCGGACCCGCAATAAACAGCAAAATGGCAAAGTGCAAAGCGCAAAAGTGGAATGCGTTTGCTGACGGTCGTTCAGAATTCGTTGGTTGGAGATTTCGCTCAAGTTAAGTGTTAGGCAATCGAATTTCGCCGTGATCTTCCGAAACCGGCGACGCGTATTTGGCCAGACCGCAGTGGACACATCGCCGGGCAAAGCTGTTGTGATACCACCATTTAGCGAAGAACCACTTCTTGCATCTCGGACACTTAAAGCTCTCGCATCGAAGGCTCGCCACGGCAAAGAAAATCATCCAACCACCCGCCACGACGAATCCGGGTGTCAAACTGTGTAAGAGGCGTTCGGCTGCCATCGCGATCACAAACACGAACGGCATATAGCCCAAAAAAGCAAATAGGGTCAGGTTCCGACGCCTGCGGTACTCCTGCCAACAATCAACGGGCTCGCTCATATGCCCACCCACTTCTCACTTGCTGCTCGCCGCTACTTTCGTCCCTTACCGAAGAAGACCGATGGCGAAACATGGAAACGCCGGCTGAGCCGCGCGATGTGGTCGCGGTTCAATTGACGCTTGCCGGATAAGACCAACGATACCGTGCTCTCGCTGCCTAACTCCAGGGCAATATCCCTTTGCGAGAGCCCATTTTGCTCGAGAAGAAAGCGTAGGACGTCGATCGGGTCGGCGTCCGGGACGGGGTAGCGTTCCGATTCGTAACGCTCAATCAGAAGCGTGAGAAGCTCGATTGCTTCTTCCTCAGCCGATGTGGGGAGAGACTTAGCATTTAGCTTGAAGAGTTCTTCCTAGTACTTCTCAAGCTCCTCATCCGAGTGGATCAGCCGGGGCGCTCCCTGCCTGATCATTTCTGCTGGATTCGCCAGTGCGGTGCTCATCGTGTAACCCCTTTATCCCAGTTGGCAGGATTATTGTACTGTTTGTGCGTCAGGAAAGACCGGATATAGATGTGGCCTTCGGTGATCCTGCTATCCTTCACGCGCGAGTAATGAATGATGGTAAGCAGGCGGTATCGGTTCTGGAGCACATTGAAAACTACATACCCCTTCACAGCATCGGCATCCTTGAAAACCCGCCGGACTTCCATGAAGTTCCGCCACCGCGCGGCCTTCGCAATTTTGCGCCAGGCCATTATTTGTTTGGCGGCATCGGGATATTCCTTCATAGCTTGCTTCAGGTGCTTTCCCGTGACGACATGCATGAAAGCTCTTTCCCATTCCCTCCGCAGCAC
>JBKQNQ010000272.1:0-5117 GCA_052145875.1 Thiobacillaceae bacterium | reverse complement strand
GTTGCGATAGGCTTCGCCCCCGACCTTCATGGAAATTTCGGGTTCTCGATAATACATCGTCAGTTACCTTGTATGCTGCCATTTACGGTGCGATTAGTGACCATAGTTTATGTGCATGTGCATGTGCATGTGCATTTGCACCGCCGCTGTGACTCGGCCAGCAGTTCAGCATACCCAAGTAGATTGCTCCAAATGCCAATGCGCCGTCCTGAGCTTGGGCCTCTCATTAACCACGTGCTACCAATAGCTAATTGACGGGGAAGGAAACGGCGATTTCTGGAGAGGCAAGGCGTAAAATACCAGTGTCATTTCCAGGACAGGATTACGAGGTACTGCCTTGATCAAACGGGATTTGTTGCTTCGACTCGCCCGCCGCTATATCTGGTGGAAGACCCCCGAGGAGGCGGCCTTGATGCCCGAACGGGTGATTGCCCAAGTGATGAACATCGGAGACTATGCTGATGTTCAAGATCTGGTCGATGAAGCAGGCATCGAGACCTTAAGATCAGTGCTTACACATGCCGAGGCGGGAGAGTTCGACGAACGTTCCTGGGTTTATTGGAATCTACGGCTCAATCTCGCTGATCTTGAACACATTCCGCCTCTGCCAGTCAGGCATGTAGGATGATCAAGACATTCAAGCCCCATCTTGAAATTCTTCCACCGGCGCAAAGGCGACTTTGGGGAGAACTGGGCCCCACACAGAGCCTCGGATTCGTGCTTTATGGCGGCACCGCCATTGCGTTGCGAGTTGGCCATCGGTACTCCGTCGATTTCGACTTATTCACCGACAAACCACTTGATCACGTGGCACTGACGCAAGCGCTACCAATTATTAGAAAATCCACGATTTTGCAGGACAGGCCGAATGCATTAACCATGCTGGTAGTGCCGGGTGATCATGCCGAAGTAAAAATTTCCTTCTTCGGTGCAATCGGAATAGGCCGTGTCGATCACCCCGAGGTCACAGAGGATGGCGTTCTCCAGGTGGCATCGTTGGATGATCTCATGGCAACCACGTTGAAAGTTATCCTGCAACGGGCAGAGGCCAAGGATTATCAGGACATCGCGGCGCTCATCAAAGCCGGCGTGAGTGTGTCCAAGGGTTTGTCTTCCGCACGGGAAATGTTTGGACCGAATTTCCAGCCTAGCGAAAGCCTTAAGGCGATGGTCTATTTCAGCGGGGGTGACCTGCATACGCTGTCATGTGAAGATAAACATTTGATCGCAACAACCGCTGCAGCGGTTACTCGCATTCCGCTTGTCCAGATCCTTAGTCGTGATCTCTCGATCAGTGATCCCCAGTGGATCACCGGCTTAGATGCCAAACACGGCAAGGGTTGGGACATCGAGCGCTGAATCCGCCTTGGCATCAAGGTGGGTTGAACTCACTGAGCGCTCGTGTTAAGGGTGCAGAAATATGCTCCTTTTCCTTCAACGGCCCATTTAACGAGCAGCCGTTCTCGCTCATACTTCGCATAATGTATATTATGTTAAATCAATGCCCAGTGCGCCGGATGAGTTGGCTTCTTGGTAATCCCGACGATTAGCGCGCGGAGGCAAATCTGAGTCGCTTCTGGCGGTAATAGTCCAACTTCAGCCCAAATTTTCAATTTGCATCAAAAGTTGGAGACTTCCCTTCGGCCTACAGGCGCAAAACCCCTAGCCTTTCCTCACAAGGAGCGAAATTCCTCATCTCCGGTGCGGTTTGCAATAAAAGTTGGATTGTTGCCTGAAACCGATTGTTGCCTGAATCCGGGAGCCACACAAAGCAATAGCCCGTACGTGATAACAGGATTGGTGATGGTAATCCCAACGATTGGCGACAATCTTAAGTTCGGTACCCGCTGTCGGCCGCGCGCAACTCCATACCAGTCAGGGCTCCGGCAGCCGGACACCGATATGCCTTTCCCTTTGATTTCAGGGTGCAAATGGCCTGGACACAAGGCCTGCGGATTTATGAGTGGTCTGAGCGGCATCCATGACCGTGAACTGCGCAACCGGGATCGGGCCACTCACGCCGCTCAGAGCGCGGTGAGACTCGCTGTGGTGGATAGCTGATTCGCCTTCAAGATGGGAAGTCCCTGTCCTGGCGTCTGTGTGAGTCGCCGGTCAGTCAGATCTATGCCACTATATACTCCCAAGGATGACCAGACGCTGGCCTAGTCGCCGTGCTCACCCACCCTCTTCCGCCTCGCATGTGAATGGCGCATACACTCTGCTAAATCAGCTCGTTATCAGATTAATTGCAACAAGTTCGAAAGGTGCTGTGATTGGGTATTCAATCCCACACTCGCCGGCAAGGCCTTTCCCTCGAGGCCAAGGCCTTGGGGACGAAGATCGCCGACGCTGGTTTATAGTGAACACCTAGATTTTGCGAAGAAAACGCTTAGCGGCGGTTTGCTAAAATGGCGAGCGCGGTCCCTTCGGCCCCAAGTGGACCTGTGAGCCGATGGCCGTTAAATGACTCCTGTCTGCGGTGGACCAGACCGTCCAGCCCTTGACTCGAAGGTCTGGACCTCGGCTAAGGACTAAACCGCTCGCGCGGTAGGGGTGGCTCCGATCCGGGTTTGGTGGAGGGTTAACACCGTGGATCTGTTTCCTACGTTGAGGAACGAGGCAAGGGCTGCTGGCGCGACAACATCTTTGTTGAGCGCCTGTGGCGCAGCGTAAAGTATGAAGAGGTCTATCTGCATGCCTACGACAGCGTGCCGCAAGCGAAGGAAGGCCTATCGAAGTAATTCGCGTTTTACAACGGGCGCCGTCCTCATCAAGCGGGGTGGTTGCGGGAATTCATGCAGTGACTTAGCGGGCTGGCGCTGAACCGCAGGCAAGATCTGATTAGCTTCCATGGGATGCGCGCACATGGTGCCAATTTGCTATGCGCATTCTTCGCTCTCCAGAATGCGATTTCTCATGAGACCCCGTGTGCAAATCTCAGGCCGAGGCACCGATGCGCTGCGCCTCCAGACGCGTCTTCAGATCGTCACATAGCACGTCGAGCGCCACCCCCATGAGCAGGCCGGAATGGACATGATACAGGTGCAGCCGACAGGAAACGGGCTGATCTAGGCGGGAGCGCCGCGCATCAAAATCGGTCCACGCAAGCAGTGGCAATTCCTCATCCCACGGTGCCATGCCAGCCCACATGTCATCGTGCAGCATAAGGACCAGTCCAGGACGTTTGACTTCGTGGCGTAAGGGACATCCCAGGCGTTTGAGTGCTATACGCACGCAATTGTAATGGGCTGCGGAGATCTCCTTGGGCCACACGCGCATCGGCTCAATTTCGCGGAACCAGCGAGTCACGGTCGCAGGCCCCGGCAAGCACGCAGCGCAGCCCTATCCCTGAGATGCCGTACTTGCATTTTTCCCTTCGATGTCCGGAATCCCTTCCTTGAATACCCGGCTCGTCAGAATGTCGTCGGCTTCCAGGGTCACAAGGTCTTTCTTGGTGAGGCGGGCTCCCGGGTGGGCAAACAGGCGGTTGGCCTGGCGCAGTCGGGTGCGGTCCAAAGCGTTGCGGACAGAGCGCGCATTGGCAAAGTGCGGCATCCGCATGCGTCTGACGATATATTCATGGAAGGCTCGCTCCGCATCAAGGCTGAAGCGGTACTGGCTTTCTTCCAGCATCAGCTTAGCGATTGCCAAAAGCTCATCCGGGTCGTAATCCGGAAAATCGAGATGGTGCGCGATGCGAGACGACATGCCCGGATTGCTCTGGAAAAATCGATCCATCTTGTCCTTGTACCCGGCCAGGATCACCACCAGATCGTCGCGGCTGTTTTCCATGACCTGGAGCAGGATCTCGATGGATTCGGCGCCATAGTCGCGTTCGTTTTCAGGCTTGTACAGATAATACGCCTCGTCAATGAACAAGACCCCGCCCATTGCCTTCTTCAGCACCTCCTTGGTCTTAGGGGCAGTGTGGCCGATGTACTGGCCGACCAAGTCATCGCGCGTGACGGCGACCAGATGCCCTTCGCGCACATAGCCCAGACGGTGCAGAATTTCCGCCATGCGAAGCGCGACCGTAGTCTTGCCGGTGCCGGGATTGCCGGTGAAACACATATGCAGGGATGGCGCCCCTGCCGTCAGTCCCAGTTCCTTGCGCACGCGGTCGACCAACAGCAGGGCCGCTGTCTCCCGAATACGAGTCTTAACTGGCTTCAGGCCCACCAACTCGCGATCGAGTTTGTCAAGCACCTCCTGCACATGTGAATCGCGCAGGGCAGCGGCCAGATCTACTGGGGTGTCGTCAGGAACGGCATACAGGGCCGTCACCGGGATAGGCGCGTCCTTCGCACTCTCCGTCATGCTTGCCCTCCGGGCAATATCAAGAATTCAGCAACAGCCGGGGCGCATACGTGCCCCGGCCCCCCGCACACCCTATCAGTAACGCTCGCCCTCGGGCTTGTCCGTGGCATAGCTATGAACGGTGTAGTGAATATTCCGGCCCGGCCCTTCCTGGCGAGTCAGTCCGAATCCGGGTTCGGTCTTCGGCCGGTTTACAATGAATGACATGCGGGGGGTTTCCCAGCCGCGCGAACTGTCAAACGCAGTCACCCGTATGTAGTGTCTGGGAAATGTCTTGCGGCAGTTATTGATCTCCATTAGGATTCCGGCCGGATCCTTAAGATCAAACATGGGCATGCCGAACATCTCCCAGTAGGTGTTGCGTGGATGGGGGTCGTCGGTGTATTCGATGTTGACTGCCCAGCCATTCTTCAGCGCATACTTGATCTGCGCAGTGATCTGCTCGTCTGTGAGGTCGGGCAGGAAAGAAAACTGGCCCTGCGTGATGCGGTTTCCGTGATTGGTCATCATGATAGAGTCTCCTAATTGGGTGGTTTAGACGCTAGCGGTGGCAGTCGGAACGAAGTCCGCGGTGTCGGTGGATTCGTAGTTGAACGTGATGTCCTTCCACGTGTCGAGCGCGGCTTTCAGCGGGCTGCACCACTTGGCAGCCGCTTCCAGGATCTGCGGGCCCTCCTTTAAGTAATCGCGGCCTTCGTTGCGCGCCATGATCATTGCCTCGAGCGCGACCCGGTTGGCGATCGCGCCGGCTTGGATGCCCATCGGATGGCCAATGGTGCCGCCGCCAAACTGTAGCACCA
>JBKQNQ010000271.1:0-6259 GCA_052145875.1 Thiobacillaceae bacterium | reverse complement strand
GTTCGCCGCTCTGATAGCGGTAGAGCAGATCCGCCAGGCAGTGATCCAATTTGGAAACGAGTATCCCCATGCGGAGCTTGCGACTGGAGACAGCCAGGCGCCAGGTCATCTGATGTTTCACGGCAATGGGCGCAAAAGCGGCGGCGAAATCGTCAAGCGGTAGACTGAAGCCATCCACGTCCCATTCCACGCGCATAAGGAAAAGCCTGAGTTCCGCGTCCTGGTGCTGATCGGCATGCACGATATTGGCATTGTAGGTCAGCAGGAAATTGGCAATTGCGGCGACCAGACCTTTCTGGTCAGGACAGGAAATCAGCAGGACCGCAGTCGGTTTCATGGAAAAATTCTCTGTGGCCCCAGGGTGCGCCACGCATTGGGTTTTGAAGGAATGCCCGAAATGATAGCTGCAAACTCTGCCATCCGTCATGGGCGGCCTCGAGTCAGATTTGCCGTCTTTTGAGGTGCATAGGTTAAATGCGTCGCGTGGCAACTCTCCTAGCGCGTGATCATTTAATGATTTAATCCATGTTGCACCTAATTTGATGACCGAGTCCCTATATAGCGCCGTTTCCCGGCAGAACCATCGCGCCGCGCCTTGCAATCATCACGTAATTAATTGATATATATGAACATAAGCGGTCGCTAAAACACCAGTTTCGCGAAGCGCCGTTTTTTATTCAACCCCAAGTCGCTGATTTTTATAGTCACTTCAATTATGAGGCAATTTTTTTATTGCGTGCCTCACTGAAATTACTAGAATTTGTGTCTAGCTTCGCAAACAACCACTACAGATTGTGCACCTTGTGAAAAACTTGGGTATGAGCTGTGAATAAGCTGTTGATTACCCGACCAGAGAGGAGAGGTCCTATGCAAACCGGTGTTTCCACCCCCGTCGAATCCCCTGCCCCCATGCACCCTGCCGCCCCATCCGGCGTCCCGCAGCCCGACAATCCCTATGCCGATTACAAGATAATCCGCCGCAACGGTGCGGTGGTCGGCTTTGAGCCAGGCAAAGTCGCCATTGCAATGACCAAAGCTTTCATCGCCGTGCAAGGTGGGCAGGCTGCAGCCTCGGCGCGGATACGCGAGTTGGTCGAATCGCTCACCCAACAGGTTGTGAGCGCGCTGCTGCGGCGCCAGCCAAGTGGCGGCACGTTCCACATTGAAGACATTCAGGATCAAGTGGAACTCTCCCTCATGCGCTCTGGCGAGCATGAAGTCGCCCGCGCCTATGTGCTCTACCGCGAGAAACGCGCTGCAGAACGTGAAGTCCAGCGCGCCGCGCAAAAGGCCGCCGGTGCAGATACTCCGTCGATCCATGTCCTCGAAGATGGCCAACGCAAGCCACTCGATCTGACCCATCTGACCGCCATCATTGTCACTGCCTGCGAAGGCCTGGGCGGTGAAGTCACGGTCGAGCCGATCTTGCAGACGGTGCTGCGCGATCTCTACGATGGCGTTCCAATGGAGGAGGTTGAAAAGGCCCTCATCCTGGCCGCACGCGCCGGCATTGAAAAAGATCCAGCATACTCCTTCGTCACCGCGCGCCTACTGCTCAATTCGATTCGCCATGAGGTACTGGGTCACACGGTCACTCAAGCGAATATGGGTGCCGAATACGCCAGTTACTTTCCGGCGTTTATCAAGAAAGGCATCGACGCAGAGCTGCTTGACGAACGCCTCGGGCAGTATGACATCAAACGTCTGGGCGACGCGCTTGATGCCAGCCGCGATTTCAAGTTCGGTTACCTGGGCCTACAAACGTTGTATGACCGCTACTTCCTGCATATCGAAGAGCGTCGCATCGAATTGCCTCAAGCATTCTTCATGCGCGTTGCGATGGGCCTTGCGCTAAACGAACTCGACCGCGACGCACGCGCGATCGAGTTCTACCATGTGCTGTCGTCGTTTGACTTCATGTCATCCACGCCCACACTGTTTAACTCAGGCACCCGCCACAGCCAGCTGTCTTCATGTTATCTGACCACGGTAACCGACGACCTCGACGGTATCTATCAGGCGATCAAGGAAAACGCCATGCTTCAGAAATATGCAGGCGGCTTGGGCAACGATTGGACGCCGATTCGGGCCATGGGTTCGCGGATCAAAGGCACCAACGGCAAGTCGCAGGGGGTCGTGCCGTTCCTTAAGGTGGTCAATGACACCGCGGTCGCAGTTAACCAGGGTGGCAAACGTAAAGGAGCGGTCTGCGCCTACCTCGAAACCTGGCACATGGACATTGAGGAGTTCCTCGAACTGCGGAAGAATACCGGCGACGACCGTCGCCGCACTCACGACATGAACACCGCCAATTGGATTCCCGACCTGTTCATGAAGCGCGTAATGGAAGGGGGTGACTGGACACTGTTCTCACCCAACGACTGTCCCGACCTCCACGACAAGTACGGCAAGGCGTTTGAAGAGGCGTACACCCGTTACGAAGAAAAGGCGGTGCGCGGGGAAATCAAGTGCTTCAGACGCATTCCCGCATTGTCCATGTGGCGCAAGATGCTGTCGATGCTCTTCGAGACGGGCCATCCCTGGGTCACGTTCAAGGACCCATGTAACATTCGTAACCCACAGCAACATGCGGGTGTCGTGCACTCATCCAACCTCTGCACTGAAATCACGCTCAACACCTCTGACACTGAGATTGCCGTGTGCAACCTAGGCTCCATCAACCTGGTAAATCACTTGAGCAACGGCGCGCTTAATCTCGACAAACTGAAGCACACGATCGGTACGGCGATGCGCATGCTCGACAATGTGGTCGATGTGAACTATTACGCCGTCGGCAAGGCCCGCAATTCCAACCTCAAGCACCGCCCTGTTGGCTTGGGTATCATGGGCTTTCAGGATGCACTTCACGAACTGCGCGTCCCCTATGCGTCCGAAGCCGCGATCGAATTCGCAGATCGGTCTATGGAAGCCGTGGCCTATTACGCCTACTGGGCGTCCACCGACCTAGCCGCCGAACGGGGACGGTACTCCAGCTTTCCGGGGAGCCTTTGGGACAGGGGCATCCTGCCGCACGAATCGATCGGGCTGTTGGCTGAGCAACGCGGGGGCTATTTGGAGTGCGACACCTCGATGACCTTCGACTGGGATGCGCTGCGTACTCAAATCGCACAACACGGCATGCGCAATTCCAATTGCCTCGCGATTGCGCCAACGGCAACGATTGCCAATATTGTCGGCGTGTCAGCCTCGATCGAGCCCACGTACCAGAACATCTACGTCAAGTCCAACCTGTCTGGCGAATTCACCGTTGCCAACAGGTATCTGGTGAAGGATCTGAAGGCACTTAACCTGTGGGATGAAGTCATGGTGGCCGACATGAAGTACTTTGACGGCAGCCTTGCCAAAATCGATCGCATCCCGGCCGAGTTACGCGCACTTTATGCCACGGCGTTCGAGATCGAGCCCAGCTGGCTGGTTGAATGCGCCAGTCGCCGACAGAAATGGATCGATCAGGCTCAAAGCCTGAACATCTATATGGCTGGCGCGTCTGGCAAGAAACTAGACGACACCTACAAGCTTGCGTGGTTACGCGGCCTGAAAACCACCTATTACCTGCGGACCTTGGGAGCCACCTCCGCGGAGAAGTCCACGGGTAAAGGTGGCGAGCTTAATTCCGTGTCCGCGCATGGGGCAGCCGGCGGTGCAACTGCCGCCCCCAGACTGCCCGAACCGGAAATTGTTGGTAAAGCATGCACCATGCGACCAGGCGATCCTGGCTTCGAGGAGTGTGAGGCATGCCAGTGAAAGCCAGGAAAACCTTGCCGATGCAGTGGCTACTCGGATCCCACCCACATGGCCAGCCACCCAGATATAGAAAACCAACACCGTCTGATTCCTCGGACAAAGAATTAGGAGGCCAATGCGATGCTGAACTTTGAAGAAGACTTCTCTAACCGGTCCGGGTCACCTGCCGCGCTGGGCGGTCTCCCCCCCTACCTGAACAAGAACGCTGCGCCGACCGCAACGGCGCCCAACTCAACGTTTCGGCGCATGCAGGCCGCAGACAAGCGCGTCATCAACGGAGCGACCGACGTCAATCAGCTCGTCCCCTTCAAATACAAATGGGCCTGGGAAAAATACCTGGCGGGCTGCGCAAATCACTGGATGCCGCAGGAAGTGAATATGAGTCGCGACATTAGCCAATGGAAGGACTGCACGGCGCTAAGTGAAGACGAACGCCGCTTGGTCAAGCGCAACCTCGGCTTCTTTGTCACGGCTGACTCGCTCGCCGCCAACAACATCGTTCTGGGTACATACCGCCACATCACCGCGCCCGAGTGTCGGCAATACTTACTACGCCAGGCGTTTGAAGAGGCCATCCACACCCATGCCTATCAATATATTGTCGAAAGCCTGGGGCTGGATGAGGGCGAAATTTTTAACGCCTATCATGAAATCCCCTCCATTCGAAATAAAGACGAATTCCTCATTCCCTTCATCGACACGCTTACGGATCCAAGTTTCAAGACCGGCACGCCCGAGAATGACCAAAAGCTGCTCAAGTCGCTGATTGTTTTTGCCTGCATAATGGAAGGCCTGTTCTTCTATGTCGGCTTTGTGCAAATCCTAGCCCTAGGCAGACAGAACAAGATGACCGGCGCGGCAGAGCAATACCAATACATTCTGCGCGACGAGTCTATGCATTGCAATTTTGGCATCGACCTCATCAACACCATCAAGCTGGAAAACCCGCACCTTTGGACCAACGAGTTCAGGGAAGAGTTGAGGACGCTATTTCAAACAGGAGTAGAGCTGGAGTACCGCTACGCTGAAGACACCATGCCGCGTGGCGTGCTGGGCCTCAATGCAAGCCAGTTCAAGGAATATCTGCGCTTTATCGCCAACCGCCGTTGCCAGCAGATCGGTATGGATGAGCTTTTCCCTAACGCCACCAACCCCTTTCCGTGGATGGCGGAAATGATCGACCTGAAGAAGGAAAAGAATTTTTTTGAAACCCGGGTCACCGAGTATCAAACCGGCGGGGCGTTGAGTTGGGATTGACCGGATATTTGTGGCGGAACGGTATCCAGTGACGCATATCGTGAGAATGGGCACACATATCATGAGAATAAAGAACTCATAACGTGAGAATCCGCGAAAAAATGACGCATAACGTGAGAATTCCGTAATACCGCCCGGCCCTTCGAAAAAGGGCCGGTTTTTTAGCGGTATGGGGGGCAGATCTACCCGGGCGCCACAACTTTTGATTTTGGCCAATAAAGCCTGGCATGTTAGCCGAACTTAATGAATTATAGGTGCATTAACGGCGACAATCAACGGTTTTTCGCTGATTTTGCTGCACAAATGGCCTCGCGCCTCCGGCGGGGCATTTATCCCGCCTGGCATTTGATGCAAATATAGTGGCATAGCCTATGGTCCCTTGATTGACGTTAGTGTTTGGTGGAAATGAAGGCGAGCGAAAAACAGGCAACTGAATTTGATCTTCTCCGGCTCTTTGTTGAACAGTTGGAGCGCGAAGGCTTGGACCGCAAGCAGGGACTGTTCGCTATTGATGAAAGTGTCATCGCACAGTTAGCTGTGGCAGGTTTCAGCATTACAGTTGCTCAAGCCCAACAGCTGGCGGGCCGATGCCTAGCAAACGAGTGGCTAGAACACGAGATGCTGGGTGGCAAGTATGTTGGCTTAAGCCTAACTGCATCCGGGCTTGGCATCGTCCGATCACGGCGGTTGCGACAACAACAGCTTGAAAGCCGCACTTGGTTGAAACGTGTTTCTGACTACATAGAAGAGCACAAGGGGCTGTTCATCGCTTTGGGCGCCGTGCTCGGTCTAGCAGGGCTTGTTGCAAAGCTTTTTTCTAACGGACATGGAACATGAATATAGAGCCCATCCAGATAGAAATCGTATGCTTATTTTGTGGCATGGCCTTGAAAGGTCCGGAAAACGCCAGCTACGCGTCAGGTGACCTCATAAAGTGCCTCGAATGTGGCGAGCAAAACGACTACGACAGCGTTATCGAAGTGGCGGAAGAGAAGGGGCTTGCCCAAGTTACACAGGATATTGGGGACCAACTGAAATATGAATCCAAGAACATCTTTGGCGAGCAGCGCTAACCCAGCTGCCACGCAAACTTGAGCGAGAACCAGCAGTGATTGAGGCTTTCCTGTCCAACCCCTTAGCGATCCTTTGGGCTATCGTGTTGGCCTCGTTTGCTGGCTATGTGACGTTTAGAAACAATTCCAAGGTTAGGCGCGCGGACGCCTGTCGTGCGTTCCGA
>JBKQNQ010000270.1:0-2840 GCA_052145875.1 Thiobacillaceae bacterium | reverse complement strand
CGTCGCCGGCAGCAGCATCGGTTCATCAATCTTCCACGGGCGGTAGCGCTTGCTCATGCACAAGCAGAATCCGATTCGTCGCCACCCCGCCAGTAAAATCTGCCAATTCTCGGACAGGCTCCTAGGGCGTTTTTTAAGGCCCGTCTGTTGTCTGGCCGGACACCAACGACGCATTCGGCAGGGCATAACGCAAGCACCGCGAAAGCGAGAAAGGTATTGAAATGTCTGCCAATGTCGCGGCGCACTCGGTGCGTATCCATATCAACCGGAAGGCCTATCATTCCCCGAATCCGACCACAGGCGAGGCGCTCTATATTTTGGGTGACATCCCCAAGCACGAGAAACTCTACCGCGAGGTCGGCGGAGATAAAGAAGACAAATTCGTATCACGAGACGATGCTCACGTTCATCTGACGGAGGACGAGCACTTTTATGGCCAGAAAGTGTTCTCCATCTTCGTCAATGGGGATGAACACGAGGTTGAAGAGAAAGAGATCTTGTATACCGGGGTCGTCGATCTCTACCTCGGCAGCGGCGGCAAGCCCTCGAACGAATACTTGGTCAAATATTCCCACGGCCCGATCGAGAATCAGAGTGGCACCTTGGCTCCTGGGCAGAAGGTAATGGTGAAAAATGGCATGCGCTTTAGGGTTACCGGAACTGGCGAATCATAACCCGTTCATCAAGGACTTGGACGAAGTGGGCTACCAAGTCGACTTCGTCGATGCGTACTTCGTCATATACGGCCTTCCCTATCTCGACGAAGCGGGCGGGCTCAAGCACGGGGATTGGGTCAGTCCCCTCGACCTGAGTGGGGCCGTGATCGATCCACCAAAAGACCACCAGACATGGTGGCGAGGTGGTCGTCCGCACGACCAGAGTAAGCGTGAGCTGCGACTGGGCGGCGGCGCAAGTCGCGTATCGGTCGGACGGGACTTTGTCACAGACTATTCGTTCTCCTTCAAGCTGCACGAAAACGGCGTGATGCGCGCGTATCGCTCGTTTGAGGAAAAGGTTCAGACGTACCTTGACGCGATAACCGCGCCGGCACTGGCCGCTTACCCGGATGCGACCCCCTTGCGCGGCATCGAGATCAAGGCTGCCGCCCAAGGCAGCCCTCTCCGTTTTCCTGACACCATGTCGGCCCGCAACCATTTGAACGATATTACATCGCTACTTCGTGGAAAGAAGGTGGCGATCATCGGCTTGGGCGGGACCGGCTCTTACATCCTCGATTTCATTGCGCGAACGCATCTGGAACGGATCGCGCTGTTTGATGATGACAAAGTGCACGTTCATACGATCTTTCGGATGCCGGGGTTCATTCCGCGCGCAATCGGGGGGCTCAAGGTTGAAGCGTTGGCGCGACAATACGGTCAATGGCATGCTGGCCTGGTCCCGGTACCCGAACGCATCACTGCGGAGAATATCGAACGCCTGCGCGAATTTGATTTCGTCTTCGTCTCGGTCGATGACGGTCCGGCGCGTCTGCACATAATCGATTGGCTGAGTGCGGAAGGAATTCCATACGTCGACTGCGGGATGGGTCTTGACCGTTCATTGGTCGGCTTGAGTGGCTTCGTTCGGGTCACCGGCGTCGATCGCAAGGCATTTGTAAGTAATGTCAACACGCCGCATCTACCAACTGAGGATGCAAAAGATGACGAATACCGCAGGCAGGCTCAGATCGCCGAGCTTAACGCGCTCAATGCAGTGATGGCCATTATCCGGTTCAAGCAGCATTTCAAGCTATTTGATCGCCTCGACGATGCGACTTGGTACATCTTTGATTCCGCGATGCTTGAGATAGACTCGGAAGGACGGACTCGGTGAGTTTTGCCTATCAAGCTGTAGAGCGCATACCCAAGCAGCTAAATAATGGTGTGATTTACCACTCCGAAGAATTCGAGGTGGCCGCCTTGCTGTGTGCATGTGGGTGCGGGCATCGGGTTATGCTGCTAGTGCCGGACGGCCACCAGGTATCATCGTCAGACGGAATGGCTACGGTCCGTCCGTCAATCGCGGTTTGCGACGCACCATGCAAATCACACTATTTCATCACTGCTGGCCGGGTCGAGTGGTTGCCCGCGTTCTCAGACGCCTTGGCAACATCGGTTATGCGCAAACAGATTGCCCGGCACGCAATTCTCGACGCGAAGCGGCGGTCGTGGGGCAGCAGAGTCCGAGCCGCTGTTGCGAGAGCGTATAATAAACTCAAGTCGATCCTCGGGATGTGATCGACGCATTGCGAATGGACAAGCCCTGATCCGGAGGACCTTCGAGGGCCGATCAAACGCCGACTCAGCTTCGCGACGCATTTGCAGGTTCCGGATGTGATTAGTCCAGTTCCTCTCCGTGAGCTTTCGACGCTATTTTCGATGCCCCGACTGCATCGGCGACCCAGTCCTCCATGGCCGCCACGCTGGCCTGAGCCTTCGATAGCCAAGAGGGGTCCCGATCGCACAACTCACGCCAAAGATCCTTCAGGTCGCCCGGCCTCTGGCGGGCCAGGACGCCGATCAGCGCCTGAGCCTGTTGCAGATCCTTCCTGGACTTGGCGGCGCTGCGTGCGACGCCTTGACGTCGCAGTTGGGCGACGATCAGCTTGTGCAATGCGAAGCGCGTCGGGTCCGGCACGTTGATCGGGGCGCCCGCCCCGTGCAGGGTCACGGAGTTGACCTCATGGTAGAATTCGAAGCGGCGGGCTTTCCTGTCCAGGGCTGTTCAGTTCTCTGAGATTCCGATGATTTTGAGGATTAGGCTGAGATCGAGAGCGGCGCGCCATCGGGTGTTTCGGACATTGTCGCCTCCGCTTGCTCGGATGATGTTGTAGGCGAAGG
>JBKQNQ010000269.1:0-13113 GCA_052145875.1 Thiobacillaceae bacterium | reverse complement strand
ACCTGCCGGGGCGGCCATCATGGGGGTCATGAAGCTGAACGGATTGAAACCCTGAGTTGCGTTTGTATAGCTGCCAGGGTTCATGAATCCGCCCCAGGTACCGTATGTTTGGGGATTGACTGCCGTGTTTGCCCAGTTGCTGTAGAGGCCGGGATTCATCGGCGCCATCATCATCTGCATGTTGGCAGGATTCATGGGGGCGGTCATCCAATTCATGTAAAGGCCGGGGTTCATCATCTGCATGCCGGCGCCCATCATCCGGGGATCCATCGGTGCCATTCCCCACTTCATGTAGGTCCCAGGGTTCATGAACGGGCTCGCCATGCCCATATAGAAGTTGGGATCCATGCCGGCACCCATCCACTTCATGTACATATTGGGGTCCATGAATTGCATGTAGTTTTGCATGGTCCGGGGATCCATCATGGCCTGACCCATTCTCGTGTAGGTCGCGGGGTTCATGCCCTGCGTCATCATCGCCGCGAGCGTGGCGGGGTCCATGAGCATGATCATCGTGTTTACCGCTGCTTTGGGTTCCTTGGCAGGTTCAGCCATGGTAGCGGGATTCATTAGCATGGAAGCAGTGGATTCAGGGGTGGCAGCGGCCGTTCCGTTGGCAAACGCGGGAACCATCACAACGGCGGCGATCAGAGCTGCGGTCAGTTGAGCAACTTTCATTTGCACTCTCCTACGAGTAATAGTGATTAGGGGTAAACAAGCCAATTAATATCCGGTGTATTGCTATATTATTAATATAATCATTCACTTACGATCAATCCGTTGATCTCGCGCGGAGCCCGCATGCTGCGGCTCGCGCAGCCTCGTGCATGCGCGCTGATCACATGAGAGAGTCGAGCTGTTTTTATAGCTCAATCCGCGCCAGAACTCATCCCGATTTCTCGAATTATTCTTAGACTGAGGTCGGCGCTGGACGGGCTCGTGACCTTGGATGAAGGGTTTAGCTCAAGCGCGCCTGATCCACTTCCGCCAGGCTTGCCCTGAAGCACGGACATCAGGGGATTCAGGATTTTGGACATCTTCTGCGCACCTCATAGCAAGCCGGTGATAACCAAACCGGCGGAGCACAAAGCGCCCAGATTAAACGGCTCTTCCGGCAGCCCTGCGCCCGCGCTCGGGATCCCGTGGAACTTGTCAGGCGGATCTTCAACGTCCTAACTGCGCAACGATGTCGTTTCGCCCGACGCCAGGACCGCGCAAGCCAGTGCGGCCGGCATGCGGGGCTTCCGAAGGCACCAAAAAAAGCGTGACGCGCCACGCTGAAAGACCCCGATTCGGCGCTTCAGATTCGTGGATCTTTCGGCGCGGACTCGTAACAAATCAAACCAAGCGGCGCGCGGCGCGGCAAAGTGGAAGCTTGGATAAGGGCAGTTGCGCGCCTATCGCGGACGCAACTGGGATTTCGTTACTCGACGATCCGCACGCGTTGCAGGGTTACTCGATGGGGACGTGAAAATTGGCTGTCTCCCACATTGAGGACCATATGGGAGTCGTCCGGAAATGAAACATCTGCATCCCACAGTTTCCCCCAGTTACTGTTTCCGAGAATTTCTACCAGGAGTCCTGCCCGTCCTACCGTCCAGTTGCCCACGAAACTCGTTTGTGTGATGGGATCGATCATGACGAAGTTGCCATTAGGAGAGAAGAAAACGCGCATCCCAATGTTTTCAATATGTTCTGCGTCCACAACATTCCATAACCCATACATTCTAGGATCCGGTGATGCTGCAAGCGTTCGCTCGGCGAAAAAGCTCATGGAGGCGAGCACACACAGGATGGCGAATACTCGTGAAAGCTTAGCCGGAAGTAACCCTTTCATCATTTCCTCTCCTTTTTATTTACAGGCGATTAGCAGCAAGTGGCGCCCCACATAAGTCTTAGTAGAAGGGCGGGAAGAACTCAGGCCAAGGGCATAGTCGGCGCAATCCGACTTGGGGAATCAGCCTCATCGAAAGAATGACTATAGCAAACATTTTGTCCAAGAGAGCGGGCCCCGCAAATTCGAAAATAATTGATGGGTACCGCTACTCGAGGAGTGAACGAGCAATATTCTTGCCCGGTTGTTCGAGATCATTCGACGAAGCCAAGGACGGCTCACATAAATGGAGCGGCAATTTCGGCCGGTCATCCGAGATTGAGGGCACAGCGGCGTTGGTTCCGCAACCGAGTCAGGAGCGATGCCCGACGGGGAAGGCAGGGAAATCACACCCTAAGCATTACCGATCAAATGGCGTATCCAGTCGTACCCTCTTCGTTGCGCTGCCCCAACGTGTCGCGTGCATGCCAGGTCGCTTCAGGTAGCGGCACGTCTGCGCCCGAGCTTACGCACCTTCCAATGGTCTAGGGCCGAAACCAAGGACGACTCCCCCGAGCGATTTGCGCCATCCGGCTTTGACGGTTGATGGGAGGCACGAACAAACGGCACCGAAAAGGGTTTGTGATGGGGTTTCCCGCGAAGTCGCATCCGCAGCTCTTGTGCCAGCCAAAGAGCCCGGCAATCGAGGCGCTGCTAGCGTTCTACCGTTACTGCGGCTGGGCTCGAATAGGGAACTCCCTTGTTATATGCGCGCACGGTGGCAGGCCGACTGTGGATTGCATCGAACCAGCGTCGAACATCCGGAAATTCTTCCAAATCCTGCTGTTGGCGCTTCCATGGAACGATCCAAGGGTAGGTGGCAATATCCGCAATTGTATATTCCTTGCCCGCAATGAACTCCTGGCCGTGGAGCCTGCGGTCGAGCACGCCGTACAGCCGGGTCGTTTCCTTTACGTAGCGTTCGATCGCATAGGGGATCTTCTCGGCAGCAAAGAGGGAAAAGTGATGGTTCTGCCCGGCCATCGGGCCAAGCCCCCCGACCTGCCAGAACAGCCATTCCAACGCGGTCGTCCGGCCTCGCAGATCTCGTGGAAGCAAGTTTCCTGTCTTCTCGGCCAAGTATAGAAGGATTGCGCCCGACTCGAAGACCGTTATTGCGTTGCCGCCATCCGCGGGCGCGCGATCGACGATCGCGGGCATGCGATTGTTGGGGCTGATCTGGAGAAACTCGGGCTTAAACTGATCTCCTGCGGTGATATTTACTGGAATGATCTGGTAATCCAGTCCAGCTTCTTCAAAAAACATCGTGATCTTGTGCCCGTTTGGGGTGGGCCAATAGTAAAGGTCGATCATTGCAATTCCTTTCTTCAGGTCAGACCGGATAACCCCGGGTCCGGCGGGCGATGCCAGCGGGCATGTCGAGGAGGCGTTCGTGCCAGGCAAAGATCGGATCATCTCACTCAAGCAGTTGGGTGGGTGACATCACGCGCGCCCATTGGACGTGGCCGAATAAAATAGAGTCGGCACAGCTCGATGCGTGGCCCCCGATAAATGCCTGTTCGGCCAGCACCGGTCGCACGGGTGTGAGAGCCTCACTAAGTGCGGCTAGCGCACCGCTCTGCTCTGGACCCAATGCCTCCAGCGTCTTGCCTGGCCGCGTTTCGCGCGATTCTCGGAAATAGCGCTTGTCCTTGGGGTGCAGACGCGAGAATAGGTCAAGAATGACGACACGGAACGTGGCAGTGTGAAAATAACGCTCGCACCAGTTGTGGAAAGCCAAAACCGCCCCGCGTGCGTGTTCCGCGTCCATCAGCATTGGGGCGGCGGGATTAGCCTCATCCGGATACAACGCGATGCGCCGAGAATCGGAGACAATGTGTGCCCGTCCACGCGCACCGGAATCGCACCTTGCCCCGAAAACGCGATCACGTCCTTTTCGGTAGAGCGCCAAGGGATGGATTTGGCGGCAAGACCTCTGTGCGCGAGGGCTAACGTCATTCGCCAACAGGTCGGACTATAACGCCGTGCGTCCTCGGCACCGGCCAGGTCATACAGTTCTATTCGCATCGCTGCCTTTCTCCCAGTCGGTCGATGGGCGGGCAATGCATAATAGCGAGATGCTCGCGCATTTGTTCCGCTGTGGGTAGCTTGATGCTACGTATAATCGAACGCACTGCGCTGGCGGGAACGTTGCATATCGGGGTAAACGTGGCGCATACCAGACAGAAGATGGCCCAACGCTTGCTTACACGCTTGATTCGCAGCATGAGCGTGCTCGTGTTCCTTGCGGCCCCTCCTGTAACGGCGGGGCAGTACGAGGATGGCAAGGCTGCGTTCAATCGAGAGGAATTTGCGACCGCCCTGCGAATCTTGAGACCGTTGGCTGACCGAGGTAATCCACAGGCCCAGGCCTTGCTTGGAAGCATGTATGCCCTGGGCGAAGGAGTGCCAAAGAATTATGCCGCAGCACTCACATGGTATCGTGAGGCTGCCGCGCGGGGTGACGCAGACGCCCAATTCGGCCTTGGCGGCATGTATTATCTGGGCAATGGTGTAGCGTCGGATTATGTGCAAGCCCACAAGTGGTTCAGTCTAGCGGCTTCGCAGGCTCACGGGGAGGGACGGTTCCTTCGATACTTTGCCAGGACCTATCGGGACCGAGTGGCCGAACAGATGACACCCAAGCAGATTGCCGAGGCAAAAAAACTTGCCCGCGGATGGAAGCCCGACGAGAACTGATCCGGCGCGGATCTAAGGGAAGGGGCGCGGCGCGGGTTTGCCCGGAGTGAATTCTTTGAGGTCGCTGAGTGCGTCGATCGGCAAGTTGAAAAAGCTCGTCGCCGTATGCAATTCTAGGGTCAGGGCCTAAGGCCCGAAGTCCCAGATTTGCCCGCATTCCTCCATCTTGACTGGGACGATGGTGCGTCGCCAAGACCGCAACGCCCGGTAGGCACTTAGCTTCGGGTAAATTTTCTGCGTGCAATCCGCCATTCGCGCATGGCTTGCTGCGGAGCACATGAACGTCTTGGGCGCCGCGGAAAGCAACGTCGCTGATATCTCCCGACACTGCGGACCCTGGCACTGGCTTGCCAGCCGCAGATCGGCTGCAAGGTCGACAGACCCACAGATTCGCACAGTGGCTTCCAACCCGGGGCGGTAGGCGACACCGGAAGGCGACGGGCGGGAATTGCAGCCTCGACTCTGGCCGAGGCGGATGATGATGGGCGATGACCCTGCAACGATGATTCATGATGCGACGATGTGACCGTGCTGCCACCCTCTCTTCAGTAACACATCGCCAAATCACTGCCACCATGGCGGAGTGAATTCGAGGCCATTGAACTGCCAGGGAATTTCTGTAAACCAACTGGTCTTCGTCGCGCCTTGATACCCGGCAACGGTGCCACGGCGCTGCACGCTAGGTGGCAACTTGGGATCGGCCCGTGCCAAGTCACGCCCGATGCAATATGCGGGTCGTCTGCCGCCCAATATCGTTCCAAATAAACCGGTCTCCAGTCATGCTGTGCCGCGATGTCCCCAATCGTCACTTTGCAGCAGAATCTGAATGCGATTTATGTTCACCGCGCTGCGGCATTTCCATCATCGATGGCAAGACCGCCCCGCCGATTTCGCGCGGATAAATAAGGCACCCGCAGGGTGCCGCCCAACGCCTGCACCGATTATCTTTAGTGCCCTTCACATTGCATCTCGTTGTTTGGGTGCGGTTGAATGGGATTCCTCGCGTTGGCGAGCGCCTGCTCCAGCCGAGGCAAGTCCTCGCTAAGAAACCGCGCATCTGCAGAAAAGAGATCATAGTCGGATAATTCGTCTAGTCGGACCAGACGCAACTGGATGATTTCCGGGGAACGGGGTTGACGCACTCCATGTGTCAGCTCTTGTCGCAAGGCCTCGAATCCCTGCTTGGGTGTGCAGCGGAAATAAAAATCCAGCCGGAAGGGCCCCGGTTCCTCGGCCACGAAGGGGACGGCGTCCACCCGCAGCAGGCGAACTGCCGTTACTTCAATTCCCAACTCCTCCCAAACTTCGCGACGCAGCGCGGACTCCAGGATGTCGTCAGGCAAGGGCCCACCCTGAGGCTTGGTTGGGTCCCCTGGTATCGAATCCAGGGAGCCACCGGGAAGGCCCCAAGCGCCTTTACGCCGATAGCTGTGCTCAACCAACAGGACCTCCGCAGGGGACGCGTCCTCGTCAAGCATCACGGCAACGGCGCCCACGACCCATCTTCGGGCGAATAGCCCCTTCAGGAAGCCAGCCAACCGCGGCGGGAAACACCGCCAAAGTCCAAGGGCCCACCGATGCAGGGCGTGGTGTCGCTCGATGAACCGTGCCAACCAACTCAGCATCTCGCCCTATCCCCCTGTGCGTACGGCCACTCCCGGCGAGGTGCCCATGTGGTGCACTTTCGGTCGTGTTGGCTCATGTCTGCATAGTAGACATTACGTATTGTCCTGCCACACCGCAAGTGACAAGCGTTGCGCTTGGGGTTTGTTCAACCTTGGGGGCAGCGCCTAAATGGACGGGGCGGGCCAAGAAGCAGTCTGGCTAGTTTGTGGGGCGAGATGTCCATAACGAGACGATCGCGGTGTCGGCGGCTGAGGCCAAGTGGGATGACGTCCGTTAGCCTGGCGAGATTGAGCATGACCGGGGAGTTGGACAAAGACGGGGGCTTCACTGCGAAGCCTCCGGGCAGGTTCATGGGCTATTCTCATAGAGAACAGTTCCGGGCTTTCAGGCTTGATGGGTTCCCACCGATTGTGACGTGCAGTTAGCCATCGAAGCAAGGGACCGCGAGGAGACTTCTGTTTCGATAATTGAAACGTCCGCTGCCATCGGCGGCATCATCGACTTTGGAGCGCGGTGACCACAACGCGATAGGAGGGGCAATGACGACTGAGTCTGCGACTAACCGGGATGCGTGGCCGGATCTGCCGCTCGAGGCCTGGACCGAAACGTACGCAACACTGCACTTGTGGACACAAATCGTGGGGAAGATTCGGCTCAAACAATGTCCATGGCTCAATCATTCCTGGCATGTCACCCTGTACGTGAGCGCCAGAGGACTCACGACATCGCCGATCCCGTATGGCACGCGGGTCTTTCAAATCGATTTCGATTTTGTCGACCATCAGCTGATCATAAATACCAGCGATGGAGGAACCGGTGGATTCCCACTCCACGCAAAGTCGGTGGCTGTCTTCTACGCCGAACTTATGCAACAGCTCGACAAGCTTCAGCTGCATATGAACATCTTCGGGAAGCCTTGCGAAATCGTCGATCCGATCCCATTTGTACGAGACCAGGTGCACTGCGCCTATGATCCGGCCTATGCTGCCCGGTTCTGGAGGATACTTGTTCAGGCTGATCGGGTTTTTAAGCTGTTTCGGGCGCTATTCATCGGCAAGTCCAGTCCCGTACATTTTTTCTGGGGTGCCCCAGACTTGGCCGTTACCCGCTTCTCGGGACGGATTGCCCCGCGGCATCCCGGCGGAATTCCAAATCTTCCGGACTGGGTAACCCGAGAAGCATACTCGCACGAGGTCAGTAGTTGCGGGTTCTGGCCAGGCGGCGGCGCCGTTTCTTACCCGGCCTTTTATTCCTATGCCTACCCTGAACCGGCGGGCTTTTCGGGGGCACCAGTCCTGCCGAACGAGGCATTTTATAGTTCTGACCTTCGGGAGTTTATTTTGCCATACGACGTTGTTCGGGCATCGCAATCACCGGACGACACGCTGCTCGCGTTTCTACAAACGACGTATGAAGCCGCAGCGGATTTGGCTAAGTGGGATCGCAAATCGCTGGAGCGTGTTGGCGATCCGAAGCGCACCGTCTAACTCAAGGTCCCTCAGAGGGCACTTACGGACAGCCCAGACCCTGCGTTGCGCCGGGCCAATTTGCGTCGCTAAGCCGCGCCCGTCACATTTACGAATCGGTGATGCGCGACGTTGAATCATCAGGGGGCCGATGACCGCGTTCATACCGCTGCCGCTGTTTGTCTAGGATGTGCAGCTGCTGCGGCCGACTCTCGAGCAGCGCTGAACTTCGGGACGCGTGCGGATTCAACCAGCGCAATTGGCTTTCGGGCCGGGACGTCACAAACCAAAGAATTCTTTATCAGACTAAGGAAAGGGATCATTCTTTCGGCAATTCTCGAATGCTAGATTGAACTTTTGGATAGCGAGTCATCACGGGCTTTTCCAAGCGGATGGTCACTCAACAGGAGGACCCTGCATGGAAACTACCACCCTAATCCGCTTCACAACCGGCCGCCCGAGGGCTGAATTTTATCCCACGAAGTGGCTTGCTTTCCGTGCTTCGCGTTCCTGTTATGGTCATCGGGGGAAGATGCGTGCTTGCCCGATCTTCAACTGGCCCGGCGTCACGAGTTGGCTCAGCCGTTGCCATAACGTGTCAGCGCTGGGGTGACCGCTGACCGGCGCGCGAGGCTTGGCGGCGGGCCAAGCACCGCGTGGGATTCGAGCAGGATGGCCTAAACGCTGGAAGAGCGGGAAGGGCTAGAAAGAGAGGATTGAATGATGAATGATAGGAACTTAAAGGTGCGCCGTATGGCGCCGCTCAAAACTCCAGCCAACCTGGGGTCTGAGGCCGTTAAAGATATTTCAGGCGCTCTTAACACGCTGCTTGCAGACATCTTTACGTTGTACTTCAAGACGAAGAACTTTCACTGGCACATGTCGGGGCCCCACTTCCGCGACTACCACCTATTGCTGGATGAACAGGCCGAGCAAATCTATGCAACAACCGACGCGATTGCGGAGCGAGTTCGAAAGATTGGTGCCACCACACTGCGGTCCGTAGCCGATATTTCGCGACTACAGCGGCTATCGGACAACACTGCGGACTATGTGACCCCCCTTGACATGTTGGCCGAGCTGCGTGAGGACAATCTGCAACTGGCAGCGCACATGCGCGAAACGCACGGCATCTGCGAGGAGCATCAGGATGTCGCCAGTGCAAGCCTGCTCGAGAACTGGATTGACGAGGCGGAGCGGCGAGTTTGGTTCTTGTTCGAGGCAGGCAGACGGGGCGATGCCCCGGGCCACTGACTGGGGGCGGTGCCGCGTTTCTGGCGAGCCAACCCACGATGAGCGTGGCGAACACCAGCAGCCCCCGGTGCCCGACCTGCTCGAATCGAGTCAGAACATCCACTGTTCAGGGCAGCGGCGCAAGGCTTGGGACTTCGGCCTCTGCCAAGGATTGTGGACCAGAGCAGTTGCAGGGGCAGCGCGGTCCCAGCGCGAACTGGACGACTCGACCTCGCGCTGATCGCGGACGTGATATACCGGGCCCTCGTGTGCGGACGGTCCAGAGGGCCAGCACATTTGCAAAACGCCTTTTCGGAACGGGGGGTGCACCGGAGGCGGGTCGAGCCCAATTTCATTCCTCTGCCCGGTACCCATGAGTATGGAAAACACCATGACATCCAAATCTTCTTGCGCGCATCTTGAAGTGATCACGACCGTCAGACACGAAAAGCGTCACGAGTGTGAAGATTGCGTAAAGACAGGCGATACGTGGATCCACCTGCGCACCTGTCAAACATGCGGTGTGACGCTGTGTTGCGACAGTTCGCCTAACCGCCATGCCACGCGCCACGCGCTGGCGAGTGGGCATCCGGTAATCGCATCGGCCGAGCCAGGAGAACGCTGGCTATACTGCTACCCAGACGACGCCTTTGCGGACTACTAGAGTAGAGCGGCGCCCCTCCTGGAGTCAGCGCGGCCGGACAATCTAGTCATGAATTCGCCCGGCAAGCGCAGCCGCGCTAAAGGTATCTGTGGCAGAAATCAGGCGGCGAGCGGCATCGACCTGATCCCAGGTATTCCACAGCAATACGCCGCGCACGCGTCCGGACCTGAGGTAATAAATTACGCCTTTATGGAACGGTTCCTGCCAGTCTTCGACGATTTCCATTCCGATTCCGAACTCGCCGACGGCTTCGTAACCGAGATCGAACAGGTCGGAATAGAAGTATGGGAGGTGATCGTATTTCTCGGCTCCGCCCGCCATGTTGCGTCCTGCTACGGTCCCCATCGTATTGGCATTGTCCTCATGTTCAACGCGGCGGCGAACGCCAAGGGGCGAACTGTAAAAGTTGGCGACGTCGCCGGCCGCAAAAATGTCGGGGGGCGCTGCGCGCAATTCGTCGTCGACGACGATGCCGTTGTCCACGCTCAGGCCCATTGACTTGGCCAGTCCAACTTCGAGTTCGATGCCAATGCCGGCCACCACCGCGTCTGCTGACACCGCCTTTCCGCTCGCAGTACTGACGGTAAAGCGCCCCGCTTTTCTGTGTATGGCGACGACCTTTTCCCCGGTCAATACGGTGACGCCCTTGCCGCGGAAATAATCGTTGAGAAATTCAGAAAGTTTGGGCGGGTATATGCGTTCGCCGATGCCGCTGCCGGGAACTGCCATGACGACCTTGCAACCACTGATGGCGAGTGCCGCTGCGATTTCCGAACCGATGAAGCCCCCTCCGATCACGATGAATTCGGCGTTGCGATCCGCCAGCGCGCGAAGGCGCTGGTAATCGTCGAGCGTGCGAAAGTAGATGACTCCGTCGTCGGCGAACGGCAAACGGCGTGGTACACCGCCGGTTGCCAGAAGCAGCTTCTCGTACGAGTAGATAGTTCCGCGGTTGTCGGTAATGGTTTTTGCGGCCGGCTCCCCACTCATCGCGCGCGTATCCAGTAAGACATCCGCTCCGGCTTGCTCGGTCTTTCGCCAGATGGACTCCACCGGCTTCCCGGTCCACAATTTCTTCGAAAGCGGCGGGCGGTCGTAGGGAGGATGATTCTCGGTGCTCAGAACCGCAATTGTTCCGGCCTTGTCGCGCGAGCGGATTCCGTAGACAGCCGCATCTGCCGTCATACCGCCACCGACGATGATATATTTGTAAGCTTTTGTAGCCATATCGTCTGTTCCTTGTTGATGGCGGACCAGCGCTTAGACTCCATTCCCGCTACCCGCGCAACATTGTGGCAGGGCGCTTCTGGGTACTCGTTGTCCAGTGCCAGCCGTCATTTCCGGCGTTAGCACTTAGGAGCATAGGCCATGAGCGCGATAACGCCACACTTCAACGAGGCTTCGTGGCGATCGGTCGCTGTTTCTGCGCCAACGGTGGAATCAAGAAGGCCAGCATGAATGTCAGGTGGGTCAGCGCCGCCGAGATTGAGAACACGTAAGGGCCAATGTGCCGATACAACAAACCGCCTACAAGCAATCCGATAATGCTTGCCGCCGCGGCCACACTGCTCGCGAGTCCCTGGATGATTCCCTGCAGCTTCAAGTCTGCGATCTTGGTTAGGATTGAGAGCAAGGATGGCCACATTATGCCGTTGCCAAGAGCCAGCAGGGCCGTGCCAAAGTATACGGCGCCAGCATTGGGCGAACCGAAGAACGGAAAACTGACCGCAAGCACGAGGCTGCCACCCAAGACTAGGCCACGGTCGGACCAGACACCGGATACACGTTTTAGCACCGGTCCCTGGACCAGCGCCATCATGGATCCCATGGCTGAAAAAAACACGCCGGTTTGGGCGAGCGACCAGTGAATTCCGGTTGCCGCATACACGGGGAAGCTCACGTAAAACAGGTTGAAGGCGAGGTACACGAGAAAGTGCAGGGCGAGCAGCAGTTCAACCGATGGCAATGTCAGCACCTTGAAGGTCGATACCGTTGGCCCCAAAGCCAGTTGAAAGCACGGCCTGTGGTCTTGGCCCAAAACCTTGCGCACACTGACCTTTTCTGGATCCGCGGAGAGCATGCAGGCAGCGGTGTCGGGGAGCAGAGACGCAATGATCAGGCTGGCCACCAGGGAGATGACGCACGCGGCCAGAACCGGCAGGGTCTCTCCAGTCGACAGTGTCCCGAGCAGACCCGCGATTGCCGGCCCCAAGATGAATCCAAGATTCGCCGCCACGGCCATCTTGCCAAAGTTGGTACTGCGGTTGGCGTTCGTGCTTATATCAGCCAGGTACGCATTTGCGACAGACACATTTCCTCCGGTTATCCCGTCAAGCGCCCGTGCAAGGAAAAGCACAACGAGCGGCAGCGTAAGTGTGAACGTACCGTACACCGCGGAGTGGACTTCGACCAGAGGGCGCGTCGGAAGCCAAAGTGCCACGAGAAAGATTGCCCAAGAGGCAAAGGTTCCAACTTGGCTCAGCAATAGAATGTTTCTTCGACCGTAGCGGTCCGACCACCGCCCCAGAACGGGTGCGCCCAGCAGTTGGAAAAGTGAATAGGTTGCCCCCATCACTCCGTAGATGAACGCGTTTCCCCCCAATCGCGTGACAAGATAGACCAAGAACGGCAACACAATACTAAAACCGAGCGCACCGACAAAGTTGACCAACAAAATCGGATAGAGGGATCCATTGCGGGACGGCTTTGTCGCGACAGCGTTTACAGCGCCCATCGGGCTCTTCCCCTTGGATGGACTTGCAACTCCATTCGGCGTAACCCGGCACATTTTCGGACAGCGATAAAACCAATCGTCGGCGATCGCTTTAGTTCACGGCGATTGTTGAACGGGGGCCTAAGCAATATTGGGTAATAAATGGCAGCACTGGCCGGGCCCTCATCCATAAGTTTCACATGCAGTGCCAACTTAGGTAGTAGGGACCTGGCATAGTGGCAGGGAGCGGCATACGGCCTAACGCGATTTGGGGGGACTGAACTTGCGCACATAAGGGCGTTTGCGGAGTGATGTGAGACGCTCCCGGGCAGCGCTGCAGTTCCACAGGTACACAAGGATTGCCCACGAACCAACCTGACACGAGCCGGCGACTGGTGCGGGCGAGGCCTAGCACCATTGCAAATCGTCCCAAGTGCTGATGTTGGCGTCATTCTTTCGTGAGCCGTCGTCACGTGAGCCCCACCGCCCGGCTCAGGGCGAATCGGTCAGATGTTCCTTTAGCATCACGGCAGTGCGGGCCCATACATCTGCGGCCGCGTCGGCGTCATAGTGCCAGCCCTCAACGAGAAAGTCGTGGCCGGCATTTGGATAAGTAATTAGCTGCAAAGGGGCGTTAATTGCAGCGGCGGCACTGGCGATAGCTCTTGCTGTCTCGATACGGCAGCAATCCTTGAAGGTATCCTTCTCGCCTGCAAACATTAGTACCGGAACCTTAATTCTCCCCACGGTTGCGGAAATGTCCTTGAAGACGCGAGTCAGCGGATACATAACTACGACGACTGCCACCTGGTCGGGCCATCCGGGTGCGTAGCCCAGT
>JBKQNQ010000268.1:0-7833 GCA_052145875.1 Thiobacillaceae bacterium | reverse complement strand
TGCTGGCCATGCGTCGTGGCGAAAGCGAAGGATTGCTCATGATGCGGATCAATCCTCCGGAAGAAAACGCATTGGCATTGATCGAACCTTTTTTTGTCACCGGCAAAGGTCCCGCCGCCGAACAGGTGCGTCTGGCGGTGCAGGACAGTTACAAGCGGTTGCTCGGCCAGGCGATTGAAGTGGAAATTCGGATCGAATCCAAGAAACGCGCCGACACGGAGGCCATTCGCGTATTCTCGGAAAACCTGCGCGAATTGCTGCTATCCTCGCCACTCGGTCGCAAGAACGTGCTGGCGATTGATCCAGGGTTTCGCACCGGTTGCAAAGTCGTCTGCCTGGACCGGCAAGGCAAGCTGCTGCACAACGACGTCGTTTACCCAACCGCCGCATCACCGGGCGAGGCGCGCGAAGCCGCCGAGGCATTGCTTGGCATGATTCGCAAATTTCAAATCGAAGCCATCGCCATCGGCAACGGCACGGCCAGCCGCGAAACCGAGGCCTTCGTCAAGCCGCTCAAGCTGCCTTCCTCCATTCCCGTGGTCATGGTCAACGAGAGCGGCGCTTCCATTTACTCGGCCTCGGAGGTCGCGCGCGAAGAATTTCCGAACCACGACCTTACCGTGCGCGGCGCGGTGTCCATCGGCCGACGGCTCATGGACCCGCTGGCGGAATTGGTGAAGCTCGATCCCAAATCCATTGGCGTGGGCCAATATCAACATGACGTGGATCAGCCCGCCCTGAAACGGACCCTCGACGATGTCGTGATGAGTTGCGTCAACGGCGTGGGGGTGGAACTCAACACCGCCAGCAAGCAGTTGCTCGCCTATGTCTCCGGCCTCGGCCCTGCGCTGGCGGAAAACATCGTGGCCTACCGTAATGAACACGGCCCATTCAAGTCCCGCGCTGGATTAAAGGAGGTCCCGCGTTTGGGACCGAAAGCGTTCGAGCAAGCCGCCGGGTTTTTGCGCATCCGCGACGGCGCACAGCCCCTGGACGCCAGCGCGGTGCATCCCGAAAGTTACCCCATCGTGGACCAGATGGCCCGAGACGTGAGTTGTTCCGTCAATGACCTGATGCGGGACGCGGGACGACGGCAGAAAATCCAACTTCAGAAATATGTCACCACCGACGTTGGCTTGCCAACGCTCAACGACATCCTGGCCGAACTGGCCAAGCCGGGCCGTGATCCGAGGCAGCAGTTTGAAGTATTCGCCTTTCAGGCTGGCGTGGAAAAAATCGAGGACTTGAAGCCAGGCATGAAGCTGCCGGGCATCGTCACTAACGTGACCGCCTTCGGTGCCTTCGTGGACATCGGGGTCCACCAGGATGGGCTGGTCCACGTTAGCCAGATCAGCGACCGTTTTATTAAAGATCCGGCGGAGGTGCTCAAAGTGCAGCAGAAAGTCATGGTCACCGTGACGGAGGTGGATTTGGCCAGAAAACGCATTGCCCTCTCAATGAAGGCGGCGCCAATCATCGGCGCGGCCGCCACCGGCAAGACATCCCCGGGTCCCAGCCGTCCACAAGCACGCGTTCAGCCAGTGAAACCCCCAACGACGGACTGGTTCACGGAAGCCCTGAACCGCAGCAAAAAGGGGTGAAGGAATTCTGATAGCGCCAGGTGGCAGTTATCCCTTCGGCCGCCAGGCCTGGAAACGACTCGGTGACGACGCCTTGGGAATTCAAGTGCCTGGCCGAAATCGCGACTTTTTCTGCACGGGGCGCACGGTCCTCCGCCATCGCGTTCTTGGCAACCCGTGATATGGCTCCGTTGCCATCGGTTCCCAATTGTGGTATTCCAAAACTATGCGCCAGAGGAGCCAACCATGTTTCACCCCCGCCTGTCGTTTGTAGTCATCCTGCTTGGTACCGGAATCGGCGCCTTGGCCCAGGAGGCGCCGATGCTTTACTATCCACTGGACGAGGGGCGGGGCAATGTCGCGGCCGACGCTTCGGGCAACAAGCTCGACGGCGTGGTGAGCGCTGACTGGACCGATTCCCCTTCGGGCAAGGCGCTTTCATTCGATGGCCAGCCAGCCGGCATCATAAAGGTCCAGCTTCCGGTTGGACAGAGGTTCGGCAAGGATTCCTGGACTTTCAGCGCCTGGATCAAGCCCAGGCAGTTCACCATTGACGATCCCCAGAACCAGCGCCGGCTTTTCGCCTTCGGCACGTATCCAGACGCCTATTTGGTGATAGACGTCCTGTCCACGGGCCAGCTCAGTTTCTACTTTTGCTATCGCCCCGGCGCGGCGGATGTGACGGTCTCGGCCGGCGGATCATCGGCGGCACGCCTGAAAACAAACCAGTGGGCGCATGTGGCGCTCGTGTGTGACCGCAAGACAGGTCAAGTGGAGACCTACATCAACAGCTTTAGCCAGGGCGTGACAGCGCTGTCGCCTGATTTCGCCGGCGACTTTTCTCTGGGCGGGGAGCTGACCCTTGGCAGTGGCTGGCACAATTACTGGGGCTTAATGGACGAGGTGAAGGTCTATCGGCGCGCCCTGGCGCGGACGGAGGTGAAGGCAGAGTTTGCCCGGTTGAAGACCACCTTTGGCGTCACGGAGTCGCCCGAGGCGGCTGCGGCTGAGAAAAGGGAGTTGCTCATGGATGCCTTTGCCAAAACTCACGAAGCTTGGGCCTCAGGCGATTACACTGCCGTCCGCGCCGCCTGCGCTGGGATAATAGCTTCACCCGACGCGCCCCCCAGCCTGCGGAGTTATGCGGACCTGCGCGGCGCTCAGAGCTATGCCGCCGAGGGCAAGAGTGACCTGGCAAAGACGGAGTACGCCCGGATCGCGACGAACACCGCCTATCCGATGGTGCATCGCGGCGAAGCCAGTGAGTGTGAAGCGGAGTTGGAGCGCAATGCGCGGGGTCTGCCATCCAGAGACCCCGCCGCATCCCGGACGACATTGCCTCGGGTCCAAATTGCCGCCAGAGTGTTTGTCTCACCGACGGGCAACGATTCGAATGACGGGGCAGCGACGTCCCCGGTTGCCACCCTCACCCGTGCTCGTGACCGAGTGCGAGCGATGAAAGCCGCAGGGACCACCGGGGCCATCGGCGTCGCGATCCTGCCGGGCGAGTACCGGGTCACCGGGCCTTTGGCGCTCTCACACCAAGACTCCGGTAAGCCCGAAAACCCGGTGGTTTACCAGGCCGTCCAGCCGGGCAAAGCGATTTTCTATGGCGGCACCCGGCTCACTGGGTTCCAGCCTGTGACTGACCCGGCCATCTTGGAGCGGCTGCCGGAGGAGGCGCGCGGCCGCGTTATGCGATGCGATTTGCGCACTCTCGGTATCACCGACTACGGCCAACTCGCCGTCCGAGGATTTGCCCAGCCGCCTTCGCCGCCAACATTGGAGCTGTTCGTCAACGGCCGGCCGATGACCCTGGCGCGCTGGCCCAACAAGGGTTTCGTCGGCATCCGCAAGCTGGTGCAGCCTGGCTCGAAGGCGGACGGCCAGCCCTCGGTCTTCGAGTACCTTGATGATCGTGCTGCCCGCTGGACGAAAGCCGAGGATGCCTGGCTGTTCGGTTACTTCCGCTACCTCTGGGCCGACGCCACGATCAAAATCACGAAGGTTGATCCGGCAGCGCACACCATCACCGCTGCCGAGGCCTACCAGTACGGCCCGCCCGGGATGGACAACGGCCAGGGCATCCAGTACTACGCCTTCAACCTGCTCGAAGAGATCGACCAGCCCGGAGAGTGGTATCTGGACCGCACGGGCGGCGTCCTTTATCTCTATCCGCCCACCGATCTGGCGAATGCGACCGTGGAGATCGGTCTGCTTTCGACGCCGATGGTGACGATGGACACGGTCACCGACGTCCGCATGGAAGGACTGACCTTCGACCTGGCTCGCTACAACGGGTTGGTGCTTACCGATTGCAGCCGCTGCCTGGTTGCTGGCTGCACCGTCAGCCGTATGGCGGGCAATGGCATCACCATTCAAGGTGGCGAGGCTGACGGCCTGTTGGGCTGCGACATTCACACCATCGGCCGGCGAGCCACCGAGGTCATCGGTGGCGACCGCGCCACCCTCAACCCCGGCCGGCACTTTGTCGAGAACTGCCGAATCTACAATTTCGGCCGCATCGACCGAACCTACACTCCGGCGATCCAGCTTGAAGGCGTGGGCAACCGCGTAGCGCACAACGTGATGTATGACGGTCCGAGCAGCGCCATGCGGATCGAGGGCAACGACCATGTGATCGAGTTCAACGCGGTCCACAACGTCGTGCAAGAATCCGACGACCAAGGCGCGATGGAGTTGTTCGGGAACCCCACCTACCGCGGCGTGGTTTTCCGCTACAACCGCTTCGACAACTGCGGGAAGCGCGGCACTGAGCGCGCCATCTGCGGCCAGGCTGCGATCCGCTTCGACGATGCCATCAGCGGCATGCTGGTCTATGGCAACGTTTTCGTCCGCAGCGCCAACGCTGGTTTCGGTGCGGTGCAGATCAACAGCGGCCGCGATAACATCCTGGACAACAATCTGTTCGTGGACTGCAAGCAGGGCATCAGCGGCGGCTACTACCCCGGCAACGGTGTCTGGACCCAGGCCGCAGCCAAGCCGCTGCCGACAGGGTTTTATCTCAATGATCTGTATCTCAAGCGCTATCCTGAGATGGCCACCATGCTCGTCGAGCCCGGCATCAATCATGTCTGGCGCAATGTCTTCTACCGCTGCGGGCCAGTGGCGACCGGGAGTCACGCCACCCTGGACTTGGTCGAGAACGGCGTTTTCGGCGAGCAGGACCCCGGCTTCGTCAATGCCGCCAAGGGCGACTACCGTCTCAAGCCCGCCGCCGCCCTGTTCGCGACGGTCGGCTTCCGGCCAATCCCGGTGGACGAGATCGGCCTCTACCAGGACACCTACCGAGCCAGTTGGCCGGTGTTGACGACGCCGGAGGCGGTGCCGGAATGGCGGCCCGAACGACGACAATAAGGAACACGCCCACGTTTTACGCCCTCCGCCTGAGTATCGCTGACAATGTTGTGGCACTTGAGGCCAAGTTCGATTCAGATGCACAAAGGGGATTTGGTTCCTGTTCTCAACCGGGTGCCAAAAACTGTTCTGGCAATTATGGTCTAGGTTCAGACTTGAAGGGTGGCACAAGTGCGTCCTGCCGCCTCGAAACCTGGGACGGAGTACGGTCTCCGCGTCTGTATTGGGCGTGGGAAAAACGATTTTTTCAGCCGTCGGTGTTCCAGCCTGGCAGGGAGTGCCCATTTGCCTCTCATCATTATCAACTGATGCGCAATTTTCTTTTTGCGGCGGCTTTTGCGGCGCGAGAAGGCAGACAGCGATTCGGCATGTTTGTCGTTTGTCCAAGGCAGCGTGCCGTGGTGGTGAGCCAACAACTGGAAACCTTCAAATGGATGTTCTTCAAGAAGAAAGTGAAGCGCGGGATTTTGCAAGGAGACACAGCCCAAAGCTAGTTGCCCGGTCCGATAGTCTGTTGTCGTCAAGCTGCGATCTTCGCATTCAAATCCAGCCAAGCCTAGGAAATCCATTCGGTTGGCACTAGCTTCACCCCATCGCGCCACTCCTCGAAGGCGACGACATTCGGAACATCACCCCACACTTCACGTGGGGCATGGTCCAACACGATCACTTGGAGACGCCCCTTTGCCGCAGCAACCACGTCACCCATTACTTCAAAAGCCTTATGCACTGCAACAATGTCTTCATCTTGCAGGCGCGGTTCTTCCACATCCTCGCCCTGGCGGACCACTAACTTCTTTGGGAAATAAACCTGGCTGGGCTGGTCCAAGACCAGAAAACTAGGAACCGGACTATGTTCGAGTGTGAGAAAGAATTGTTGGAGGGCGAGCATCATTGCGATGTGATAGGACAACCAATTTGAACCGCTGCCAATCTCGGAAAGATAATCCTCACGGTTCGTTCCTGTAACCTTGATGGTGAGGTCATCCGTTTCAAGTGAAACCGGGTCATCGGGCCGTTCGCAGTCAAGCCGCGGAATGAGACGGGCCGCATTGTTATTCACGACAAGCAGCGCCCGCCGCTTGCGATCCTCAACGTTTTCTCGGCGTAATTCTTCTTGCAACTGCCGCATTCGCTCACGTAGTTGAGCGATTTCTGTCCGAAGTTCAGCATCTTCCCCCAACCTCTGGTGTAACTTCAGCGCGTTTTCCAAGTTGCCGATGAAACGTTCAACTTTCTTTGCCTGATACTGCTTGGTGCTCGCCTCCTGAGAACGTTGCGACAGGGCTTTCTTACGAATTTGAATTGCCTTTAATCGCTCGGTCGCTTCGCCGACGTCGGTTTGCACCCGTTGCATTTCGCGGTCAAAGGCAGCCGGTATTTCGAAGGTATTGCCCGCCTCCAGTTCAATCTCTTTCAACGAAGCCCGCAATTCACCAAGTTTTTCTTCACTAGGTTCGTGATGGCCCCCGCAAACCGGACAACTCTCGTCCCCTGTTCGATGTTGGCTCAACCAATCGGAAATCTGGAGACGGTCGCGCTGGATGCGAAGAGCTTCGTGGTAGTTTGACGCACTGTCCCGAATGCGGCTCATTTCGGCCAATCGGCGGCGTAAAGATGTCAACTCGCTCGAAACTTTTGACTCCTCATTTTCGAGTCCGTTCAGTTCACGCACGGCATCCGAGATCGTCGTGGTGCTCACCGCGATCGTGGCGTCCGTTCGGTTCACCACCTCTTGGAGAACGCTGAGCATTTGGTCTCGCGAGAGCGCAGCTTCCGGGGCCCGTTGAAGGAGGCCAAGTTCACGAGCTTCACTGACTTTCGCCCCGAGTTCGCCGATCCACTCCGCGGAGACGGTCTCAGCTTTCTTGAGTTCGCCTTCTTTTCGGCGTAACTCGAGCCGGACGCGGTTGAGTTCATGCTGTTTCGCTAAAAGTTCCGACGTAATGGCCCCCAAGATGTAAGGGAATATCCTCCGCAACTTCTCTCGATGCTCGTAACGGTCAGTTTTGAAGAATAGAACTTCAGGGTTTGCGACCACGTTTTGCGGTTGGAACACAAGAGCACTTAAGTCACGAAAACTCGCCCTCGCATCGAAATTGCTTTGACTCTCACCTGCCGCAAAATCGAGCTTTGAAAGCCCCGCCAATTCATCTAATAGGCGACGCACCTTGTCGGCTGTGGTGTTTTTCGTGATGGTTACAGGGAGATCGTTCAACTCGACCGCCTCCATGAGAAACATCTCATCCGTAGATCGCAGCGCGCCAGGCTCCCGTCGGGCGAACAGCTTCTCACCCGCGCTCGTTTTCACCACAACCCCAAACCACGCGCATGCGTCCCGAATTGTCTTGACCGGAATACCGCAATCGTGAGAAGCGAGACAGTAATCAATGATTGGAATTACGGCGGATTTGCCTGTCCGCGAAGCGCCGCTGATCACGGTGACTTTTCCTGGTGCAAACTGCACACGGCGAGGGGCAAATCCTGGTTTGCGCGGCCACAGAATTATTTCTTTAATTTGGA
Organism: Thiobacillaceae bacterium; assembly: GCA_052145875.1. Lineage (GTDB taxonomy): Bacteria > Pseudomonadota > Gammaproteobacteria > Burkholderiales > Thiobacillaceae > DASQBT01. Next base: position 352 of record JBKQNQ010000268.1, on the reverse strand, counting down.
AATACATCTCAGAACCTCAGTTTAAGGATTGTTGCAATTTCGTGGACGGTGGGAAGGCCGCACCAATTTCCGAGTTTTTCGGCGCTTCTCATTAAGCGCCGGACATCGTCTGGAATTCCGGCAACGGCGTGGGTTTGCGAAAGCGCAATCAATTTACCCGTGGTTTCGAGGCGCAATAGACGTGTTGACAACGCAAATTGCAGCGATTGGCGGGTTAGCGTCTTAAGGGCAATGCCGTATAGGAATTCAGGCATAGATCTCGCCAACTGAGTAATCGACAGCGCCCTTGCCGTAAGTATTTTTGCGCAGGCGCGGCCAACTGCTCACCGGCTGGCGCAATTTTCGCGGGCAG
>JBKQNQ010000267.1:0-4255 GCA_052145875.1 Thiobacillaceae bacterium | reverse complement strand
CGTTCCGGCTCTTTTCTTCAAACCGTTCCAGCCCCAGCTCAATCAGCCTGGTAATCAGGCTCGTGTAACTTACCCCCGTCGCCTCCCAAAGCTTTGGGTACATGCTGATGCGCGTGAAGCCGGGCATGGTGTTCACTTCATTCAAGTAGATCCGGCGCCTGCCGTCGGGCTCCATCAGGAAGTCCACACGGGCCAACCCCGACAAATCGCAGGCGCGAAACGCCGCTACGGCCATCTCGCGAATCTGCTTCGTCTCGGCTCTGGTCAGCTTTGCTGGGATCACGGGCACTGAGCCCTCGGAGAGGTACTTCGCCTCGTAGTCGTAGAACTCCTTGCCGGGAATGATCTCGCCCACGACGCTGGATTCGGGCAGGTCGTTGCCGAGCACCGCAACCTCCAACTCCCGCGCCCTCTCCTTCTTTCCACCAACGCCCTGCTCCACGACCAGCTTGCGATCGTAACGGGCCGCAAGCGCCAGCGCCGGCCCCAGCTCGCTGCGATCGTGAGCCTTGCTTATGCCTACCGACGAGCCCAGGTTCGCTGGCTTTACAAACACCGGATACTTCAGCGTCTTCTCCACCTGCGCCACGGCCTTGCGCGGCGACTTTTCCCAATCCGCCCTCAGCAGCGTGACGTATTTCACCTGCGGCAGCCCGGCCTGTGCAAACAGGCGCTTCATCACGTCCTTGTCCATCCCGGCCGAGGAGCCCAGCACCCCTGAGCCCACGTAGGCAATCCCCGCAAGCTCAAACAGTCCCTGGATGGTCCCATCCTCGCCAAAGGTGCCGTGCAGAACGGGAAATACCACGTCAAGGGCTTTGCCTTCGGGTCCCTGGGGCCCGGGCATGGGCGCCATCAGCGTTGGAATGCCCTCATTCAGCAGTTTTGCCCCGGGGGTGGTCTCCGGGTCTCCCGCGCGTAACCGGGCGGCAATCGGACCGCCGTTGCCCTCGAGCAGGTCGTGTGCGTCCGTGGCGGCAAGCCACCGGCCTTCCTTGGTGATCCCGATGGGAACCACCTCGAATTTTTCCCGATCGATGGACTTCAGCACTGACGCGGCCGACAACAACGAGACCTCATGCTCGCCGCTTCGCCCGCCAAAGAGAATCCCTACGCGCAGTTTCTTAGCCATTTCCCTCTTCAATCGCCGGTCGAATTTTGTGCAGCCGGAACTCTTCCAGTGTAGAACCCTTTTACGTCTCCCAGTTTCTATGTACAGGATCAGGAATCTGGTACCGTTTTTTGCACCGAGCTCGGCGTTCTTTTGATCCCGTAAACGCTTTCGGTGTGACCGAACTCACTCTTCGGGAGTGAGTTACGGCCCAAAAGTGTTATTTAAACAAATTTCCTGAAGAGTAAGATTGGGCCATGCAAGAACACGACGAATTTGCCCCGTGCGAGGGACTCTACACGCCCGACTTCGCCTGCGTTTCTGATGTTCCGGATCATATCGAACTCGATTTTCAGTAGACGGGCAAGAAAGCACCTGCCCCACCGGACCGTTTCGGATGAAGAAAGTATTTCTATTGGTCGTAATCGCCCTGGGAAATTTTCCCGTTGCCAGGGCGAACACCCCCGCTCCGCTTACTTCGGTACGCGCCGTCAATGCCCTCTCCATGGCCCAGGCCAGCCAGGGACTTCCCGTAGCATTTGAAGCCACGGTCACGTTTTTCCGCGGATACCAGAAGAATCTCTTTGTCCAGGATGGCGAGGCCGGCACCTACGTCAAAGCCACTACGAACTTGAAACTCGTTCCCGGCGACCGCGTTATGGTGAAAGGAATCACGCGGGCAAGCTACGGCCCCGATGTGATCAGCAGCGACATCACGTTGCTCGGTCACGTTGCGCTTCCCAAGCCTGTTCCGGCCACATTCGATGGGTTGATCGAGGACCGGTTTGATTCGGTGCTCGTGACCACGCGCGGAATCGTGCAGTCTGCCAACCTTGATCCGCCTTCGTCAGACCACCCGCACGGCACAACCCTCAGAGTGCTCCTGAACGGCGGATATGTGGATGCGCTGGTGGATAGCGACGATCCGCATGCGCTGGATCAACTATTGGACTCCGAGGTACGGATCACCGGGGTCGCTGGCGCAAAGCTCGACGGCAAGCGCCAGCTCATCGGAATTGTTCTCCATGTTGACGGTCTCGCGGACATCAAAATCCTCAAGCCTGCCCGCGTCAGTCCCATGGCGCTTCCCATCACGCCCATGGACCAGGTCCTCAGCGTCTATCACATCGTGAATCTCACCAGGAGGGTCAGGGTCAACGGTACCGTCACTTTCTATGAGCCGGGCTCGGCGTTGGTCTTGCAGAGCGGTGATAAGAGCATCTGGATCAAAACCGACAGCTACATCCCCATCAAACTGGGTGACCGCACCGATGCCACCGGCTTCCCTGCCGTCAGCAACGGTACTCTCATGCTCTATGGAAGCGCGATTCAGGATACCGGAATTCAGGAGCCCGTCAAAGCCCAGACCGTTACCTACCAGCAGCTCGCGTCCGGCCAGCACGACTTTGACCTCGTCTCCATTGAGGGCAAGGTCGCCATGAAGGCAAGCGAAAACACTCAGGACGAGTATGTCCTTGTCGCAGACGGCCGCTCGTTTTCAGCCATCTTCCCCCACAGAAGCGGGCCTGGCGGCGCTGAGCTCTTGAATTCGGTTCCTCTTGGCAGCGTGGTGCGCGTCACTGGCATCTGCGCCATGGATAACGCCAGTCCATTCGGCCACGACGTCCCCTTCAACATTCTCATGCGCACGCCGGACGATTTGACTATAGTCAGCGAGCCTTCGTGGATGACGGTTCGTAATCTCGGCAGTCTCGTCATCATTCTCCTCATGGGAATGTTGCTGGTGGGCGCCAGGGCCTGGCACGGCGACCGCAAAATGCGCGCCCACGTTGCCGCTCTCGGTTACATTGGAAATCGGCGCGCGCGCATCCTTGAAGACATCAATAACGCGCGTCCGCTCGCGGGAATCCTTGAAAGCATCACCGAGTTGGCCTCAGTCAGTCTGAAAGGCGCGGCCTGCTGGTGCCAGATTGCTGATGGAGCCAAACTCGGCAACTGCCACACTCAGCCGGATAGCGCAAGCCTGCGCATCATCGAGCGTAGCATCGGCTCCCACAGCGGTCCGGCCCTGGGTACCATCTACGCCGCCTTTGACGCTCGTACAAAGCCCCATGCCGAAGAGGATAAGGCGCTAGCAAGCGCGGCGGAACTCGCCACCCTCGCCATTGAAACCCGCCGGATGCACGCGGACCTGGTCCATCGCTCCGAGTTTGACTTGCTCACCGACGTCCAGAATCGCTTCTCGTTTGAAAAGCATCTTGAATGGCTCATCAGCGAGGCGCGGAATTCCGCCGGCATCTTCGGAGTCATCTACATTGACCTTGACGACTTCAAGAGCGTCAACGATGTGCACGGCCACCAGGTTGGCGATCTCTATCTACAACAGGTGACCAGCCGCATGAAGCGCCAACTGCGCCCCGGCGACATGCTCGCCCGCCTAGGCGGCGACGAGTTCGGCGTACTGGTGCCGGCGGCCCGCCATCGCTCCGATGTGGAAGAAGTTGCCGAGCGGCTTGAGGCCAGTTTCGAGGAGCCCTTTGTGGTGCAGGGCTGTGTTCTGCACGGCTCAGCCAGCGTGGGCATATCCGTCTATCCTGAGGACGCTATCAGCGGCGACGCCCTCGTGACCATTGCGGACACAGCCATGTACACAACAAAACACTCTCAGCAAAGAGTTGCCCGGCGTTAAGCGGTCTTGAACGGACGACCTGAATGAGTACCGTTGCGCGCGCCATGAAGATCCCGCGATGAAACCGACCCCTGTTTAGCGCTGAATGCGAGTGAAAAAGGCCCGCCTTCCGCCAGGCCTTTCTGTTTGGTATCTTTGACCGGAGCGTTGCCTGGAGATCTCGGCCTATTCGGCTGCCATCTCTTCTGCTTCGCCCTCCTGGCGCATCAGTTCCAGTTCGCGCTCGGCGGCTTCGATCTCCGCCGTCACTTCCTGTTGCACGCGCGCTGCCGCTTCTTCCAGCTCCGGTGAGAGCTGCACGTTGCGGTAGTACTCCAGGCCCGTGCCCGCGGGAATCAAGCGTCCCACGATCACGTTCTCCTTGAGTCCGCGCAGGTTGTCGATCGCGCCGTTGATGCTGGCTTCGGTCAACACGCGGGTCGTCTCCTGGAAGCTGGCGGCCGAGATAAAGCTGTCGGTCGAGAGTGACGCCTTGGTGATGCCCAGCAGCAGCG
>JBKQNQ010000266.1:0-28948 GCA_052145875.1 Thiobacillaceae bacterium | reverse complement strand
GTGCCCAAGCTCACAAGGATGAGCAGAAATACGCCGATGACGAGAAATCGCATAATGGCCTCTTTGACTGATTGGGAATAGTGTAACGGAATTTAAATGAAGTGGTTTCAAATCGGGGCGTTTGAATTTCGCCCCGGACTATGGCCGAGCCTGGGGACGGTGTTTTTTCTGGTGCTAACGTTGTTTCTTGGAAACTGGCAGTTGCACCGCGCGGATTACAAGCGGGGACTTCAGGCACAATACGATCAAGGTCAAAATGCCAAACCCATCCCCTTAGGTGGCGACCGATACGAGAAAGAGGGCATGCTGTTTCATCGGGTTGAGGTGCGTGGTGAGTTTGATGAGTCAGGGCAAATCCTAATTGATAACCGGATCGTGAATGGTGTCCCCGGCTATCATGTGCTCGCGCCACTGCACATCCTGGGTTCATCCCAGTATGTTCTGGTGAATCGCGGATGGGCGCCGGCCTTCGCGAATCGGAAGCAACTTCCGATCATTCCGCATGTCAAAGGCGCGGTTCAGCTTGTGGGCATCGCAATGGATCCGGTCAGCCGGTATTTCGAGTTTGCCGGCGCGGAGCCGCAAAATGGGGTTTGGCAGAATCTCAATTTCGAGCGCTACCGCAAGACGTTTGCCAAGCCGCTCGAGCCGATCCTGATCCAGCAGACGAGCGACGACGGGGATGGGCTGTATCGGAGATGGCCTCGGCCCGACACCGGAGTGGCGATGCATCTCAGTTACGCCATACAGTGGTTTGGGCTTGCCGCGACCCTCGTGGTCTTATACCTTGCCCTGAACCTAAAGAAACGTGCGCAGAATTAAACTCCTTCTGTTGTTTGTCTTGTTTGCGCTGCCCGTGCTGGCGTCGTATCTTGCCTATTATCGGTGGCAGCCCACAGGCCGCACCAATTATGGCGAGCTTATCACCCAGGTGGGTTTGAAAGATGGGCGCGACTTGTCCGGTCATGTGATTGCAGCACATGATTTCAGGGGCAGGTGGACGCTCGTGTACTTGGGCCGGGGTGAGTGCGAAGCAAGCTGCGAAACGTTGTTGTATTACATGCGACAGGTGCGAACTGCACAAGGCGCTGAGCGTGATCGGATCGGCCGCCTGTGGCTGGTAACGGATGCGACGGTGCCGTCCGACGTCCTGATAAAACAGCATCCCGGTTTGACCGTTCGTCAAACTCGAGACGCCACCTTCCTGGAACAGTTTTCCGATGCACAGGCCGGGGACCACATCTATATTGTCGATCCACTGGGGAATGTGATGATGCGTTTTCCGCCAAACCCGGACCCAACACGCATGATCAAGGACATCAAGCACTTGCTCAGCGTGTCGCAAATTGGCTGACATGATGAGGACATATCGCCGCCTGATACTCATTGCGTTGAGCCTTGCATTTGCGGTTGTGGTGCTGGGCGCATACGTCAGGCTTTCCGACGCCGGCCTTGGGTGTCCCGACTGGCCAGGGTGCTATGGCCATATCAGTCCTCACCATGCCCAGGGCGACATTGCCGCCGCCCAGGCGATCCAGCCCGATGGACCCGTATCCCAGCCCAAGGCGTGGAAGGAGATGACTCACCGCTACTTTGCCGGGACACTGGGGCTGCTAATCCTGGCAATTGCACTCATGGCTTGGCTGAAGCAACGAGACCGGGCGCAGGGAGTCTGGTTGCCCAGCATGTTGCCACTTGTAGTCTTATTCCAGGCGCTGCTTGGCATGTGGACCGTGACCGAGCTATTGAAGCCGCTGGTTGTTACGGCCCATCTCATTGGGGGGATGACCACGCTTTCGTTATTGACGTGGTTGTGGCTGCGAGAATCGCGGGTCAAGGACGCATCCTATCTACCCCAGGCTCCTTGGTTCAAACCCTGGGCCGCACTGGGACTCACACTGCTTATTGGCCAAATCATTTTGGGCGGCTGGGTCAGCACAAATTATGCCGCTTTGGCCTGTACGGATTTTCCCCGCTGCCATGGTGTATGGATGCCCCCCATGGATTTCGAGACCGCGTTCACCTTGCGTCGCAAGCTGGGTATGGATGCGCAAGGCGGGCTTCTGTCGCTTCAGGCATTGACTGCCATCCATTGGACCCATCGGCTCGGCGCCTTGCTCGTGTTCCTGTATCTGGGATGGCTGGGATCAAAACTATTGAAGACCCAGGGCTTCAAATCCATTGGTACACTCTTGCTTGGGCTCCTAACCGTGCAAGTCGTCTTGGGCATTACCAATGTGCTTGCGAGCCTCCCACTTTCCGTTGCTGTTGCCCATAATGCCGGGGCTGCGTTACTCCTTGTGACGCTCGTTACCCTGAACTTCAAATTGAATGCGTGAGGTGCCCATGCTTACCGACATGCTGATGCATCAAGCAACCTGCCGCTGCCAACAATATCTTGCGCTGTGCAAATTGCGTGTCGTATCCCTGATTGTTTTTACCGCGGTGATTGGGATGTTTCTGGCGGTGCCCGGCATGGTACCTTGGCATATCCTTTGGGCCGGCACGCTTGGAATTGCGTTGGTTGCCGCCGCGGCTGCGGCGTTCAATTGCCTGGTTGAACAGAAGATCGATGCCGTAATGGCACGTACGCGCGCGCGGCCGCTGCCGCGCGGCGAACTGTCTAGCATCCACGTGCTCGTCCTGTCGGGTTTGATTGGGGGGGCAGGGCTCTATTTGCTAAATACGTTCGTCAATTCACTGACGATGTGGCTAACGCTTGCCACCTTTGTCGGCTATGCAGTCGTGTATACCGTCATACTCAAGCCGCTGACCCCACAAAATATCGTGATCGGGGGGGCCTCGGGGGCCATGCCTCCGGTCCTGGGCTGGGCGGCGGCAACCGGTGCGGTGAATCATGACGCGCTGCTCTTGTTCCTCATAATCTTCGCCTGGACCCCGCCGCACTTTTGGGCACTCGCGCTGTATCGCAAGGAGGAATATGCCCGCGCCGGCCTACCAATGTTGCCGGTAACCCATGGGGACGCCTTCACTCGCCTTCACGTTCTTTTCTACACGCTAATCTTGTTCGGGGTGAGCCTGCTGCCCATCGCAACGGGTATGGGGAGAATGATCTATTCGGTGGCGGCAATACTGTTGAGCGCAAGGTTCATTCAGTACGGCTGGCGACTGTGGCGCGATTATTCCGATGCCCTGGCGCGGCGCTGTTTCAAGTTTTCGATCTGGTATCTGAGCCTGCTTTTTGCGGCCTTGCTGGTCGATCATTATTGGCCAATTTAAGGCTCGTGAGCAGGGTTTTGCTTGCAATGTCAAAATTTAAGATAAAACGGTGCTAAAATTTTTTATTGAGCCCATCTGAAGCCCGGTGTCATGATTCTGTCACGTACCAGCCAATATGCCGTTCAAGCGTTGATATACATCGCTACCCAGCCGGCCGGCGCGCCCGTCCTCAATAGGGACATCGCGTCAAGATTAAATGTGCCTGCACCCTACCTCGCGAAAATTCTCCAAGGATTGGCCAAAGAAAATCTCCTTTACTCGTTTCGCGGGCGAACCGGTGGGTTTTGCCTGCGGGAAGAGGGAGAGAAGATAAACCTGATGGAGATTGTCCAACAGACTGAGGGGCCAAGTTTTACCCAGAGCTGCTTGCTTGGGCTTAAAATGTGTTCCGATGAAACGGCTTGCCCCCTGCATTTCCGCTGGATGCCGGTAAAGGAAAAGGTAATCGACTTGTTGCGGGACACAACTCTGGAAAAATTGGCAAAGGCGGTGGTATCCGGAAAATATCGGCTCGCTGATTTGCCTGGTGACCTGTTCGCGCGCGTCCAAAGTCCGTGACCCGCTTGCTCGTTGCGGCGCTACTGGCGGTCGCGGCGATTGCAGGTTGCGGGCAAAAGCCATCTCCTGCGGCGCCGCCTTCGTTCCATGCGACGGACATAACCGGGGTCCCTTGGGGCAAGGATTTCGCGTTGACAGATTCCAGCGGCCGTGTCGATACCCTTGAGGATTTCCGTGGCAAGGTCGTCGCGGTCTTTTTTGGTTATACGCATTGTCCGGATGTGTGTCCGACGACCCTTTCGGAGTTCGCCCTGGCGCTGCGGCAGCTGGGAAGCGATGCGCATCGGGTGCAGGTGTTGTTCGTGACGCTCGACCCGGACCGTGACACCCCTGAACTTCTCGCCAAATATGTTCCGGCGTTCAATCCAACTTTTCTGGGGATGCGTACTGACCCCGCATCGCTCGCGAAACTTGCGGCGGATTTCAAGGTGGTCTACCAGAAAAACAACGGCAGTGACCCTAAGCATTACCTGATCGAGCACAGCACCGGCACTTACGTTTATGACACACACGGCAGACTTCGTCTGCTCATCGCCTATGGCAGCACGCCACAGGACATCGCGTCTGATTTGCATACCTTACTGAGCGAATCCAGTAACTGAGCGAATCCAGTATGCAACGAGAAATTTGCGTTTGTCCCCTTGCCTGTGCCGCGTAGAAACACGTAAAATTAGCGGTTAATTATATTCGACGAATCTTCTCGATTAGACTGGAGCGGGCATGGCGGCCACGGCATACGCAAGCGCTGAACAATACAATTTTGATATTGTTAAAAAATTCTCGGTGATGTCTCTTGTCTGGGCGGTCGTCGGCATGTTCGTCGGCCTCTACATCGCGTCAGAGCTCGCTTGGCCGCTGCTTAACTTCGACAACCCCTACATTTCATTTGGGCGTTTCCGACCGGTCCATACTACCTCAGTCATTTTCGGCTTCGGTGGCTCGGCATTGTTTGCCACCTCGTACTACATCGTGCAGCGAACCTGTCAAACCCGCCTGCTTTCCGACGGAATGGCAAGCTTCACCTTCTGGGGCTGGCAGGCGGTCATTGTGTTGGCCGATGTTTCCTACATGCTGGGCTACACCCAAGCCCGGGAGTATGCGGAGATGGAATGGCCGATCGATTTGCTAATTGAGGTCGTCTGGGTCACTTACCTCATCCTCTTCGTTGGCACGCTCATGCGGCGCAAGCAGCCCCACATTTATGTCGCTAATTGGTTTTACCTCGCATTCATTCTGGCGACAGCGCTGTTGCATACCTTCAACAACCTCGCGGTCCCTGTCGCGCTATTCAACATGAAGTCCTACAGCCTGTTCTCAGGGACCCAGGACGCGATGGTCCAGTGGTGGTACGGTCATAATGCGGTCGGCTTTTTCCTAACGGCGGCGTTTCTAGGAATGATGTATTACTTCGTGCCCAAGCAAGCGGGGCGCCCGATCTATTCTTATCGCTTGTCCATCGTTCATTTCTGGGCGCTGAGTTTCATGTACATGTGGGTCGGGGCGCACCACTTGCATTGGACCGCATTGCCCGACTGGACTTCAACCTTGGCGGCGACATTTTCCATCCTGTTGCTGATGCCATCCTGGGGCGGAATGATAAACGGCATCATGACGCTGTCTGGCGCCTGGGACAAATTGCGAACTGACCCGATCATGCGGTTTCTGATTGTCGCACTGTCCTTTTATGGCATGTCGACGTTTGAAGGTCCGATGATGTCTCTCAAGGAAGTGAATGCGCTCTCGCATTACACCGATTGGACGATCGGCCATGTTCATTCCGGTGCGTTGGGCTGGGTGGCAATGATTACGTTCGGATCGCTCTACCACATGATTCCAAAACTTTGGGATACCAAGCTATACAGTACCCGTTTGGTAGGGGTGCACTTCTGGCTCGCAACGATTGGTATCCTGCTGTATATCACCGCCATGTGGATCTCGGGCATCACCCAGGGCCTGATGTGGCGTGCCTATGACGAGTTTGGCAACTTGCAATATTCCTTCGTGGATTCCGTGATGGCGATGCATCCCTTCTATGTCATGCGCGCCCTTGGCGGCGTATTTTTCCTGGCCGGAGTACTGCTCATGGTGTACAACATTGCGATGACCATATTCCAGGCCAGACGCGAGGAAGCCGAGTTGGAAGCCAAACTGGCTGCCAAGATGTCGGCGATGGGCGCATAGAGGAACGGCACCATGCAAGTCAATTTTAAGCACGAATGGATTGAGACCAATATTGGCCTCATGCTGGTCCTGATCATGCTGGCAATCAGTGTGGGGGGTTTGGTGGAGATTGCGCCGTTGTTCCTGATCGACAAAACGGTGGAGAAGGCGGAGGGCGTCAACGTCAGACCCTATACCCCATTGGAACAGCGTGGCCGTGACATCTACACCCGAGAGGGCTGCTATCTTTGCCATTCTCAAATGATCCGCCCGTTTCGCGATGAAAAATTGCGCTACGGCCACTACTCGCTGGCGGCCGAGTCACAGTACGATCACCCCTTTCAGTGGGGTTCCAAGCGCACCGGCCCGGATCTGGCGCGGGTGGGGGGCAAGTACTCGAATGAGTGGCATGTTCAACACTTAAACAATCCGCGCTCAGTCGTACCCGCCTCCGTGATGCCGAGCTACCCGTGGTTGGCAAAAACGCCGCTGGATCTCTCCGACCTTGAGGAACGACTCAGGGCGCTGCGCATGGTTGGCGTGCCCTACTCGCTGACCCAGGGTGAGTACGATGCCAACGTCAAGAAGTTTGGTCCACAGGTAGCCGAAATGTTGCATATTCCTGACGCTCAGAAGAACCTGATTGACCAGGCCAACTTGGGCAACTACAGCGGCAACAAGGCAGGAGTGAGTGAGCTTGATGCACTGATTGCCTACCTGCAGGTTCTCGGCACAATGGTGGACTTTAGCAAGGTCAATGAAGACGAGCTAATTCACTCCCGCTAACGCATACTCGGAACAAGAACGGGCCATGGATTGGTTGAACTGGTTATCCAAACCTGAAAATACGAAGCCTATCGGCTTGCTTATCTTCTTTGTGATTTTTGTCGGCATTCTCTATTACACGTACGGGAGCAGGAAGCGTAGCGAACGACTGGAGTCCTACCGGGATATGCCATTTTTGGATGACGACGAAGAGGATAAGGAAAAGCAATGAGCGAGCAGTTGCAATCACACTCCGTTCAGACGACCGGCCATGCCTGGGACGGGGATCTGCAAGAATTCAACAACCCGCTGCCGACCTGGTGGGTATACACCTTCTATGTCACCGTGGCGTTCGCGCTGGTCTACTGGCTTTTCTATCCATCCTGGCCGATCGGCAAGAGTTTTCTTGGTGGCCTGTCCCGCATCAGCTATGTCAACAAGGAGGGACAGACGCAAACAAGTCACTGGAATACCCGTGCATTGCTGATGGAAAAGCTAAATGAAGCCGATAAGATGCAGAAGCCCTATTTTAGCAAGATTGCTGCGATGTCCTTTCAGCAGATTGCCCATGATCAGGAATTATCCGGTTTTGTTCAGTCGGCCGGACATTCCCTGTTTACGGACAATTGTGCCGCCTGTCATCAGCAAGGTGGGCAGGGTTTGGTGGGTGCCTATCCTAATTTGACTGACGACGACTGGCTCTATGGCGGCACTTACGAAAAGATTCAGGAAAGCATTACAAATGGCCGCCGCGGCTACATGCCCACGTTCAGCCAGGTGCTGGACCCGAAGCAAATCGATGCGCTGGCCAATTACGTCGCCAGTCTCTCGGGCATTGGTCACGACGCCGCCGAAGCAGCCGAAGGTGCGCAGCTGTTCCATAGTGAAACTGCCGCCTGCTATTATTGCCATGGCGACGACGCCAAAGGCAAGCAAGCTATCGGTGCGCCCAACTTGACAGACAAAATCTGGTTGTGGGCGAATGTTCCCGGAGCGGAAAACGACGCAGCCAAGGTCGCAGCGATTCGTCAGGTTATCAGCAATGGCCTGAGCAAGGGCGTTATGCCGGCTTGGGGTGAACGTCTCACGCCCGAACAGATCAAAGTGCTCACGGTCTATGTGCATGACGCGTTCGGTGGCGGCACTAACTGAGCGCTAAAAGGGATGGGAATTAGGAAAAGCCCCCGCAAGACGGGGGTTTTTTGTCCGAGGTTAATTCGTGCAACACCAGCTTGAAGAACAGTTAGCGCCCCTACAGAAACGCATTCCCGTATATACGCGGTCGGTTACAGGCGCCTTCAGACGATTCAAATCGTCGATGCTGGTTCTCGCGTACTTCATCTATTTCGGTCTGCCCTGGCTGCCTTGGGCACGATCCGATGCGCCGTCGCAAGCCGTGTTGTTTGATCTCCCAAGCCGGCGTTTCCTTATTTTCGACCTTGTCGTCTACCCGCAGGACGTCGTCTGGCTGGCGCTACTCCTTTTTATTGCAGCGGTCTTGCTGTTCTTTGTTACGGGATTGGTGGGGCGAGCATTTTGCGGCTATTTCTGCTTTCAAACGCTGTGGACGGATTTTTTCATCTTCATCGAAAGCAAAATCCAGGGCGAGCGGCCCGCACGCATCCGATTATTTCGGCAACCTTGGGACAGGGAAAAAGTCGTCAAGGTCGGCTTAACGCATTTGATCTGGCTGCTTGTCGCATTCTGGACGGGCCTGACCTTTGCGATGTATTTCAGCTACGCTCCGCAGTTGGTGCTTGATTTTGTTGGTGGTCGTGCGGCACCTGCTGCCTACCTGACCGTTGGAATCTTATCGATCTCAACCTACGCGGCGGCCGGCTTAATGCGCGAACAGATCTGCACCTACATCTGCCCGTACGGCCGATTTCAGAGCGTCATGTACGATCCGGAGACCCTTGCTGTCCATTATGATGTCGCACGCGGTGAGGCCACTCATGGACGGGCCGGCGCGCGAAGCGGAATGCGCACGCTGCCAGAGCGTCAGGCGGCGGGCCATGGGGACTGCATTGACTGCAACATGTGCGTACAGGTTTGTCCCGCGGGAATCGACATTCGCGATGGGCTTCAGTACCGCTGCATATCCTGCGGGCTGTGTATTGATGCGTGCAACAGCATCATGGATTCGATGGCGTTTCCACGCGGACTGGTTCGCTACGATTCAGAGACCAACCTGGCTCGCGCAAAGCCGCAGCGACCCCAACTCCACTGGAAGCGGTTGAAGACCGTCGGCTATGGAGTCGCACTTGTGGGGATGACGGGCTATCTCGCCTACAGTATTGCTACGCGCGCCGATTTCGACCGTTCCGTGAGTCAAGTGCGCCAACCGCTGTTCGTTGTACTGTCCAATGGCGATATTCGAGATCGCTATCAAATTCGCATAACCAATATGGCTGAATACGAGGAGGCCTACACGGTCAGCGCGTTGGATATTCCAGCCTCAGCGCTGGATCTTGGCAATTTCCGCGAAGTCACGATTAGGCCGGGGCATAGCGCGACGATCATGGCATCGGTAAGACTCTCGCCGGCAGAGGCCGCTAGAACGCACTTGTTCCATTTCCGCATAACACCGAAATCCAGGCCGGACGAAATCCGTGCTGAGCCGGTTCGGTTCGATTCCAACCTGGACCTGTAAGCATGAATGAAACGTTCTTAACCTTGTTTGGCGGCCTGGTTGCCGTCATTGCCCTGTTTGTTGCGTTGGCTCGATTCCCGAATCCGCTGCGCGCCCTGATCGCAGCCGGTATCCCGCTGCTGGTTTATTTCTTTCTGATCATTGGCGCTTGGCCCGGAATGGATGTGGTGGCGATCCACATTGCAGTGTTTTCGGGGACGGCGTTTGTCATGCTTATGACCGCCCACTTTCGTGCTCGCGGAACTGGAAAGCTTCACTGGGCACCTAAGGCACTTATCGGGTTTTTCCTGGTCCTGACGGTATTGATGGGAACCTTCCTCTATATTTCCACCGATGGGTTGCCGCCCCGTGTTGCGGCATGGGTGTTGCCGGGGGCGGACAAGTCGATGGTTCGCACCGGATTTTCTGGCGTCCTCGAACATGGAGAAGAGGCTGCCAACGCGATCAACAGTCACTTGGGGGAACAGTACCGGCAAAACCACCTCGGTTGGGACGTCGCTTTACAAGGACTGAGCATGCCGAACCGGGGCGAGAATCAGATTACGGTGGAGGTGGGAGATGCGGCCACCAATCAGCCGTTTTCAGGCCTGACGGCGGTTCTTCACGCGAAGCGGCCCGGCGATCCCGGAGAGGGACAGGCGCAGGTCATGAACGACGCCGGTCAGGGACGCTTCAGCGCTAGTGTAACCCTACCCAATAGCGGGCTGTGGCTGGTTAGCCTGACATTGACGCGTGGCGAGGATCGATTTCGTCGGGAATGGGAAGTCCAAGTGCCATGAGCGGAATCATGTGGTTTCTGTTTCTGTTGACCGGGATCTTTATTGCGGCAATCATCACCGGCATCTTCTGGTCGATCAAGAATGGCCAGTTTGATGATCTCGAAGGCCCCGCCGAACGCATACTGATGGATGAAGATGACCCCAAGCTGCCGGGAAGGCGGAAGTTGAAGGACCTCACCGAATAAACTAGAATTGCTCTGACTTGAGGAATCGATGATGAAGAACTACATGACGTTCCAGAACTTGCCCATGGTGATCGTGCTCGCGCTGATCGCGTGGGCTTGGTTCAGCCTGTTCTCGGTGCTTATCCGGTCGCTATTCTGAGCCCGGTGGCCGGGCAGGGTTTCACCGCACTCATTAACATCTCAGACCGTCAAACGGTCGTGTCTTGCTGCCAGGTTCGACTTGTCCGGACTCGGAAGGGCTGCCCCTCCAACGTCCCAAGCTCTTCCGAATACGATCGACAACGCGCGTCGCGTTCTGCGCACCCAACGCTGCCCATTGAGGCCTCTGGGGCGAACGGGCGGTCCTTGCCTCTTGTGCAACCCCTTCAATGCCTGAAGTCAGGCAGGAATGAGGGTACGCATCTTCTGCATCGCCTTGGCTTCAATCTGCCGGATGCGTTCGGCAGAAACACCATAATGCGCTGCCAGATCGTGGAGCGTGGCAGGGTCGCCGCCGCTTAGCCAGCGTGATTCAATGATCTTGCGACTGCGTTCATCCAAGCTTTCAAGCGCGGCTACCAAGCCTTCATGTTGCAAGTGCTCGGTCTGTTCCTGGGCGAATGTCTCAGCAGGCCCGCTCTCCGGACTCGGCAGGTAAGCAATCGGGCTGTAGGTCTCTTCGCCGTCGTCGATGCTCGGATCAAGCCCAATATCTTGCCCGGACATACGGGTTTCCATTTCCCGCACTTCCTCGGGTTTAACGCCTAACGCCTTGGCGATTGATTTCGTTTCAGCTTCGCTCAGGCTTCCCAGTCCCGAGCGCATGCTGCGTAAATTGAAAAACAGCTTGCGTTGCGCCTTGGTTGTGGCCACTTTCACCAACCGCCAGTTGCGTAAAATATATTCATGGATTTCGGCCTTAATCCAGTGCAGCGCAAAGCTGACAAGACGCACGCCGCGATCGGGGTCAAAGCGCTTGACCGCCTTCATGAGGCCGATATTGCCCTCCTGGATCAGGTCAGCCTGAGGCAGGCCATAACCCAAATAGCGGCGCGCGACGCTGGCGACGACCCTTAGATGCGATAGCACCAGTTGGCGCGCCGCGTCCAAATCCTGATGTTCTTTCCACCGCAGCGCAAGCTCCCGCTCTTCCTCGGCGGACAGCAGCGGATAGCGATTGACAACCTGGATGTAGGATTCCAGGCTTTGGGCGGCAACCGGGAAATGCAGGTTCAAATCTGTGGTCATAGTTCCATCATCCTTTCGCGATTCATTCTAGCACTCCATCGTTCCGAGTGCCAAATCTGCTTAAAAGTTCCATGGCTCACCCTCCCGACCCGCCTTGGCGCAGGGCCCGCCCTACGGCGCCCCACGCACCTAGCCAGCCAGCTAGGGCGGCCAGCAGCAGGATTAGCGCTTGTTGGCCGACGCCGAGAAAACGCAAGCTGAACGGAGAAAGATAGAGCATTGCAAGGCGGGAAACGGGGGCTTGCAAGGCAAGCATGAGCAGCACAAGGATCAATAGCGCGATGATTCCGCCGAACAGCCCTTGCAGTGCCCCGTGGTAGAGGAAGGAGCGGCGAATGTAACGATCCGTTGCGCCGATTAGCCGACTAACTTCGATTTCGTCACGTCGTGCCAGGACTTGCGTGCGGATCGCATTGCCCGAGATCGCCATGAGGGCCAAGGCGAAGAGCGCGGCGAGCAGGATCACGAGGGTGTGGCCGATATTCAGCGTCGCCTGCAAGCGGGAGGCCCACTGGCTGTCGAGGTTAACTTCGTCCACGGCAGGTAGTCTTTCAAGTTCTGCACGCAGTTTCGCCAAGGCACCCGGGTCAGGGTCGGACGGAATCAATACCCAGGCATCCGGCAACGGATTGCTATCCAGACCCGAGGTGATGTCCGTCAATTTCCCTGCTTGAGCCAATTGCTCAAGCGCGGCCTCTTTGGAGACAAATTGCGCACGTCGGATATCCGCACGACCGGTCAGCAGCGTTTCAAGCTGTTTGATTTTTTCCTTGCTTGCGTCGCGGCTCAGATAGACGCTGATTTCGGGCTGCGTCGGAAGATTCCCGGCCAGGCGCGCGAGGTTGGAAAGGCCAAGGTAGAGTCCGGCGGGCAGGCTGATTGCGACGCCGATCGCAATTAGAGTGAACAGGCTGGCAAATGGGGCTTGCGCAAACCGCGTTAGAGCTATTCTAAACGCCGCTCGCTGAGCCTGGACCAGAGTCAAGGTGACACCTCTGCAACCTTGCCGTGGTCAAGATGCAGGGTGCGGCCGCCCAGCGCCGCAATGGCGCGTTCATCGTGCGTGGCAATTACCAAAGTCGTGCCCACCCGGTGGAAATCCTTAAACATGGCCATGATAATGGCGGCGTATTCTGCGTCCAGATTCCCCGTAGGTTCATCCGCGAGCAGCAGGGCCGGACGTGAAACGACAGCGCGAGCAATGCACAGCCGCTGCTGTTCCCCGCCGGACAGGGTGATCGGCATCGACTTCTCACGGTTAAGAAGGCCAACTTTGTCCAGCGCCGCATGCGCACGCTTGGCTGATTCGTGTCGATCCATTCCGGCGATCGCAAGCGGCAGAACGACATTTTCGAAGGCATTTCGGTCAAACAGCAATTTGTGATCTTGGAAAATTAGCCCAATATTGCGACGCAGAAACGGCACAGCGTGGCGCGATAGCTTGCCGACATTCTGACCTCCGACGGTAATTACCCCGCCGGTGGGGCGTTCAATGGCTGCAATGAGCTTGAGCAAGGTGGACTTTCCCGCCCCTGAGTAGCCAGTAAGAAAAACCAGCTCGCCCTGGGCGATGTCAAAGTTCACCTGCTCAAATATGGCGTGGCCACCAGGGTAGCGCTTAGAAACCTGGTTGAAGGAGATCATTTAGTCGAACAAGGCGTCGACAAACTCTTCAGCCACGAATGGACGCAGATCATCCACGCTCTCACCCACGCCGATAAAGCGCACTGGGATCGGCCGGGCAGCCGCAATGGCCGCGATCGCGCCCCCTTTGGCGGTGCCGTCGAGCTTGGTGATGACCAGTCCGCTCACGTTCAGCGCATCGTCGAACGCTTGGACCTGGTTTAGCACGTTCTGTCCGGTATTTGCGTCGAGCACGAGCAGCACTTCATGGGGCGCAGAAGGATCGATCTTTTGGATCACCCGTTTCACTTTTCGGATCTCTTCCATCAAGTGAAGTTGGGTAGGCAGGCGGCCTGCGGTATCGGCCAGAACAATATCGATATTGCGCGCCTTGGCCGCGCTGATCGCATCGAAAATTACCGCCGCCGAATCGCCCTTTTCCTGGCTGACGACTGCAACGCCATTTCGCTTTCCCCAGACTTGGAGTTGTTCGCGTGCGGCAGCCCGGAATGTGTCACCCGCGCCGAGCAGGACGGACTTCCCCTGGGCTTGAAAGTATTTGGCCAGTTTGCCGATGGTCGTTGTCTTGCCTGCACCGTTTACGCCCGCCAACATGATGACAAAGGGACGGGCGGCGGTGATTTCAAGCGGTTGTTCCAGCGGTCTCAACAATTCAGACAGGGAGGCCTTGAGGATGGCCTGCAACTGCGGAGCATCAAGCAGACCTTCCTTTTTCACACGACGCCGCAGCGATTGCATGAGCGTTTCCGTCCCTTCCACGCCGACGTCGGACGTGAGCAAGACGGTTTCCAGCTCCTCGAAAAGCGCCTCATCGATCTTGCGTCCGGGGCTAAACAGACCCGAGATCTGTGCACCCAGCCTGCTGCGTGTCTTTGCCAAACCCAGTTTCAGGCGCTTTGACCACGACGTTTTGGAAGCCGGCGATTCGGCGTCCGCCGCAGCTGCAGGCGCGATCGGCGGGGGCGGGGCTGGGTCGCTGGATTTCGATTTGAAGAAACTAAACACGGGTTACGAAGTCAGCCGATGGGATTGTGTGAATTTAGGTTATTTTATCATCTGGACAATCCCCGGCTGATAGAGCATCGCGCAATATGAACACGATTTCACTATTTAAATGGCTTGCGGCAGGCATTCTGGTGACAGCTGGGCCCGCCCATGCGGCGGTGCAGGAGTTCCAGCTGGAAAATGGGCTACGCGTACTGGTGCAGGAGGATCGAAGGGCGCCGGTGGTGGTGTCTCAGGTTTGGTACCGGACAGGCAGTATGGACGAATTCAACGGGACGACTGGCGTGGCACACCTGCTTGAACACATGATGTTCCAAGGCACGAAAAAGGTCCCCGCAGGGCAGTTCTCCAAACTGATCGCCGCCGCCGGTGGGCGGGAAAACGCCTTTACCGATCGCGACTACACCACCTATTTTCAACAGTTGCAGAAAGACCGCCTGGAGCTAGCCTTGAAGCTGGAGGCCGATCGCATGGCCAATTTGGAGATTACCGACAAGGAATACAACAAGGAAATACAGGTCGTGATGGAGGAGCGGCGAATGCGCACCGACGACAATCCTCAGGAGATCGTCTATGAGAAGGCAATGTCAGTTGCCTATCAGGAACACCCCTATCGCCGGCCGGTAATTGGCTGGATGGACGACTTGGAGCATATGACGGTACAGGACGCACGCGATTGGTATTCCCGTTGGTATGCGCCCAACAATGCGACTTTGGTTGTGGTCGGGGATGTGAAGGCAAATGCCGTTATCGCCTTGGCGAAGAAATATTTCGGCCCGCTACACGCCAAGCTGTTGCCCGTCCGTAAGCCCCAGGATGAACCGGAGCAAAGAGGCATTAAGCGCATCACCGTGAAGGAGCCCGCCAACCTGCCGTATCTGCTGATGACCTGGCATGCGCCCGCGTTGCGCGATGTCGACAGGGATCGCATTCCTTATGCGCTGCAACTCTTGTCCGGGATTCTGAATGGACAGGATTCCGCCCGATTGCAGAAAGTGCTGGTCAAGGAAAGCAAGGTCGCCGTGAGTCTGGAAGTAGGTTATGACAGCCTGTCCCGGGGGCCCGGCATGTTCTATCTGGATGCAACCCCCTCCGAAGGTGAATCGGTGGACGCTCTGGAAAAAGCAATTCGCGCTGAGCTTGCCAACATCATAGCGAATGGGGTCAGCACTGAGGAACTCAACCAGGCAAAGGCGCAGGTTATTGCCTCGGATGTTTACCAACGCGATTCGGGGTTTTATCAAGCCATGCAGATAGGCGAACTTGCGAGCCTGGGATTGCCGCTGCGTTTATTGGATGAACGCGTCGACAAGCTTCGCTCGATCACGGCGGATGAGGTCAAGGCCGCGGCCGCGAAGATTTTGGTCGATGATCACCTAACCGTGGCCGTGCTCGATCCCCAGCCGATTGAGGGTAACCATCATCGTGCCCCCCTCCCGGGAGGCAGCCATGTCAATTAATTCGTTTCTGCGTGTGCTTGGTGTCATGGCGGGATTTTCGGGGGCAACGGTCCACGCGGGCCTGCCGATCCAGCACTGGACGACGACCGAAGGCGCACGGGTTTACCTGGTCGAGCACCACGCCCTGCCCATGATCGACGTATCGGTCAATTTTCCGGCTGGGAGTGCATATGATTCGGCGCAAAGATCCGGTTTGGCAAGGCTCACGGAGACAATGCTGGATCAAGGCACCCCTGCGCTAAGCGATGAGGCCATTGCCGACAAGCTGGCCGACGTCGGCGCGGAAATGGGGGGCCGATTTGATCGTGATCGTGCGGGCCTGACATTGCGAACTTTGTCTTCGGACAATGAGCAGGACGTGGCGCTCGCGGTATTCGTTGATGTGCTGCAACATCCAAGCTTCCCTCCCGAAGCGTTCGAGCGTGAGCGCAAGAGGATGCAGGCGAGACTAACGGAAGCGGAAGCGCAGCCCGCCGATGTGGCAGAGCGTGCATTCTATCGGGCGGTTTACGGGGCGCACCCCTATGGCTTGCCCGAGAACGGCAGTGTCGAAGGGCTGTCGAGATTGACTCGTGAAGATCTGGCGGCGTTCTATTCGAGCCACTACCGGGCGTCGTCGGCAGTCATCTGCATGATTGGCGACCTGTCACGGAGCGGGGCAGAGGCGCTGGCTGCAAGGATATCGAAGGGGCTTCCGCAGGGTCGCGCGCCCGAAGCCATTGCGGCACCGGTCCCGGTCGAGGCGCAGACCGTTAGGCTTAGTCTGCCGACCGCACAAAGTCATATCCTAATGGGCGCGCAGGGCATGAGTCGGACTGATCCGGACTATTTCCCGCTCTATGTCGGCAATTACGTTCTGGGCGGGGGCGGGTTTGATTCGCGCCTGATGGAAGAACTTCGGCAAAAGCGTGGATTTGCGTACAGCGCTTACAGCTACCTTATCCCACTCGCTCAGCCTGGGCCACTCGAGATTGGGCTACAAACTCGGCATGAACAGACGACCGCTGCACTCGAGGTGGCGCGCGAAACAGTGAGAACGTTCGTTGAGAATGGGCCGACCGAGGCGGAACTGAAGCAGGCCAAAAACAGTCTCGTGGGGGGATTCCCGCTCAGACTGGACAGCAACAAGAAGATTTTGGAATATCTCGAGGCAATTGGTATCTACAAGCTGCCCTTGACTTACCTGGACCAGTGGCCGGCCAAAGTCGAGGCCGTAAGCCTGCAGCAGGTCAATGATGCATTCAAGCGGAGGGTCAACCCTCAAGCGCTTTCGATCGTGGTGGTTGGCCCACAGTACTGACCAATGAAAAAAAGTGCTAAGGCCGTCGGACCCGCAAATGAGGTGCGCATCATTGCGGGCGACTATCGCCGACGCTTGCTTCGTTTTCCGCCGGAACCCGGGCTTCGGCCCACTCCCGACCGGGTGCGCGAAACCCTCTTCAACTGGTTGGGTCAGAATCTGGATGGCATGAGGGCTCTTGATGTCTTTGCCGGGAGTGGGGCGTTAGGATTTGAAGCGGCGTCACGCAAGGCTGCCCGCGTGTTGATGCTGGACTGCAATCCGCGGGTGGTCGATGCACTCGAAGCCAACCGCACGCTGCTGGGTGCAACCCAGGTTCAGGTTATTCGCGCCAATGCAGCCGCATGGCTCAAGAAATGCGCTGAATCATTCGACCTGGTGTTTCTCGATCCGCCATTCGGCAGCGGCCTGATGCCTGAGGTGCTTCATCTGGCAATCAGCCGCCTGGCCCAGGACGGCTGGGTTTACGTCGAACAGGACACACCTGTGATCGCGCCAGAAGGGTTTATTATCCATCGTTCGGGCAACGCGGGGCTGTCCCGCTATGCCGTGCTGAAGCGAGCCTAACTCATGTTGAAAGCAGTTTATCCGGGAACCTTCGATCCGATTACCCGCGGGCATGAAGACCTCATCCGCCGCGCCACGCGCCTGTTCGATGAAATCGTCGTCGCCGTAGCGGAAAACCGGGGCAAGGCCCCCTATTTTTCCTTGGAGGAACGGGTGCACATGGCGCGTGAAGTCCTAGTAGACGTGCCAAGGATAAGAGTCGAGGGTTTTTTCGGCTTGCTGATCGACTTCGCCGCGGGCCACGAAGCGAATGCCATCTTGCGTGGTCTGCGTGCCGTCTCAGATTTCGAATATGAGTTCCAGCTTGCTGGCATGAACCGCAATCTCAAGCCAGATATAGAAACGCTTTTTCTTACCCCGTCCGACCAATACATGTTCATTTCTTCCAGTATGGTGAAAGAGATTTCCCGACTTGGCGGCGATGTGAGTCCCTTCGTTCACCCCTTGGTGGCGGAGCAATTACGTGAGAAAATTAGCGATATCTAATGTATGGATTCTGGAGTGGCAAGCATGGCGCTGATGATTACAGACGAGTGCATCAACTGTGATGTGTGTGAGCCCGAATGCCCAAACGAGGCAATTTCCCAGGGCGATGAGATCTATGTGATTGATCCCAACAAGTGCACCGAATGCGTCGGTCACTTTGATACCCCGCAATGCAGGGAAGTTTGTCCGGTCGACTGCATCCCGCTTAACCCCGATTATGAGGAGACCCCCGATCAGCTGATGGAGAAGTACAAATCGCTGACGGGGAAAGTCTAGTCTTGCCGCGCAAGGCATATCGAGATGCCTGGTGGGTAAAGGGTTCCGCGGAGTCTACGGCCCGCGATCGCGTCGTTCACTAATTAAGTTGCAAAAAGGCCGCGCGGCGCCGGAAGGCCAACGGCGCATTCAACCCGAATCTGATCAGGGGTGCTGCGCCCCCCTTTAAATGCCAGTCGCGGGACGCTTCCGCACGGCAGGCCCGTGGCTGCAAATGATCGCGCTCAAGCGCTCTGTGCCAAGGCAACTGACGGCTGCATGGTTCGGGCCAAGGCTTCCAAGACACGTTGATTGAGGGCCGCCAGGTCTCCCATTTGTTGGCTGGCACTATTGGCTGACACTGCCAGTTCAGAGATTCGGGCGTCCAGGGTTTCAGTCGCTTCATGGATGCGTTGGACGCTTTCGAGCCGGCGTTTCAACTGCATGTGATGTTCGCGAACCTGGGTCTCCATCGGTGCCATCAGTGCTTTCAACCAGCCTTCCGTTTCCCGATTGGAGATCTCATACACTTGCACAACTTTGCTCGCGAGCGTTTCGAAAAAACGCGCGGTCAGCTGGTACTGGCCATTTCGAAGCAGGGCTGCGAAGTTGTTGAAGCGCTCGTCGAAAACGCGCTCAAGCCGCTGGAGCTCCTTCTGGAATCGCAGCAGTGAAAACTCCGGCGGACTAACCACCGCCAAGCCATGCTCTTCGCTAAACTTCTGGTACATGGCCTTCATCATTGCCTGGATTTCATCGGACTGACGGCCTGCCTTGTCCATGTTGGCCTTCACGTGGACAAAGAATTTCTCCATGGCACCGCTAAGCCCTTTGGAAAACGCGCTGGTTTCCATGGTCTTTCGCGTCGTCCGGACTTCTGCCCGTAGCGTGTCCATTCCGAGGTAGGTGCGCATGATATTTGCCTGATTGGCAAACACCGTCTTGAGTGCCTGAAATTGAGTCAAGCCTTTTTCGAAAGTCTGCTTGTCGAGGTTCGCTTTAGACATCATGTGCGAGACCACGTCCTTGTTCTTGCCGCGCAGCGTTTCCAGCTCGTCAATCTGATCTTGGATGCTTGCCAGCCGCGCTTCGAGGAGTTCAGTGGTTCGCACCACAACGTCCACCACGGCGCCCTCGGTGGACGAGCGTACCAAGTCCTGTTTGCAAGGCATCAACTCGTTCGACAGGGCGGCTTCCAGAAGTGGGAGGCGGCTTCTCTCCAGGAGGGCGTCATCCTTTCTCACCTTGGCCAGCAACGCCTTCTGCGCGGAAACGGGGTAAATTTGTGCGGGCGACAGATCGAGTTGATCGGCGGTAATTCCAACCTGGCGGGCGATTTCAGCGTCAATCTGTTGCGGCGTCTTTAACTCATCCCACAAACCGTCAATCTTATTTAGCACGACAAGTCGCCCCTGGCTGCCGCTCTGGACCGCCGCGATGTGGTGCCGCCAGACATCAATATCTGATTTGGTGACCCCGGTGTCGGCAGCCAGTAAAAACAGCACGGCGTGAGCACTGGGCAGCAAGCTCAAGGTCAGTTCAGGCTCGGTGCCGATGGCATTCAGGCCCGGTGTGTCGAGAATGACCAGGCCTTGCTTGAGCAGCGGATGGGGAAAATTGATCAGCGCATGTCGCCAGCGTGGGATCTCAAGCGTGCCCTTCTTTTCAAGGGCACGGCGGGCTTCCTCGTCATCAGGGTTGAACAGGCCGTACTGGCTGGCCACTTCTTCCGTGACCCGGGTCGTCTCGGATAATTTCGACAACACATCCGTCATCTGTTCAGACGAACTGGTATCCAGGGGAAACTCAACCCACTCGGAAAGATGGCGCTTGAAATCGCTGACTGTTCCGTCGCGCATCTTGGTGTCGATCGGCAATAAGCGGATGGACGGAGGGCTCTCTGACTCGTAAAACAACTCGGTTGGACACATCGTGGTACGCCCGGCCGAGGAAGGTAGCACGCGCTGCCGATAGTCGGAAAAGAAAATCGCATTGATGAGTTCGGACTTGCCACGGGAAAACTCGGCGACGAAGGCGACGTTCAATCGGTCTTCGTTAAGCTTCTCCAGCAGTTGCTTCAAATGCAGGTCGGTATCTGCATCGTACAAGTCCTGGCTGGACAGCCAGGATTTCAGGTCGATAATCCGCATCGCCACGTCATTGCGCCATTGGCCGTAGCGTTCGAAGTCGTCAGCGAGCGTTGTGCTCATATGAAAGTCAGGGATGAATGCATGGTCTTGACCATTATCGTTATCGGCTGAAAAAGCTGCAATCTTGATGTCCCTTCAGGCTGGCGCGCTATTTTTGACATTGCGGGCAGTAATACGTGGCCCGCTGCGCCTGAACTACCCGTTTTACCGGGGTCTTACAAACTTTACAGGGTTGGCCTGCCCGATCATACACGCTGGCATGAAGTTGGAAGTAGCCCAATTCTCCGTCCACCGTCATGTAATCCCGCAGCGACGTCCCACCTGCGGTGATTGCTGTCTGCAACGTGGTCTTGATGGCCCAGGCTAACTGCTGGCAGGCCGTGCGGCTTAAGCGGCCGGCAGCCTTTCCAGGGCGAATCTTGGCAAGGAAGAGCGATTCGGACGCATAAATGTTACCGATGCCGACGACGCGCTTGCTGTCCATGATGAATTTCTTGATGGCAATTTTCGTGCCGCGGCTGATTTCGTAGAGATACTTGCCGTCAAAAGCCGCTGAAAGCGGCTCCGGGCCCAAATGGGTTAGCAGAGCATGGTTTTGGGGGTCATGGGTCACAAGCACCGCCCCAAACCGGCGTGGATCGCGCAGCCGTAAGACAGTGTCGCCGGCAAAGACCCAATCCACATGGTCGTATGCCGTCGGGGGATCATCGTGCACGACAAAACGCAGGCTGCCTGACATACCCAGATGCACGATCTGAGTCAGTCCGGAAAAATCGAACAAGAGATATTTGCCACGTCGGGTAATTGTCCGCAATCGGTGGCCGCGAAGTTGCTTGTCCATATCGCTCGGTATTGGCCAGCGCAAGGCGCGTTGGCGCACGACAACCCGGATCAGCGTCTTCCCTTTAAGACGGGGGATTAACCCGCGTCGCGTGGTTTCAACTTCGGGCAGTTCAGGCATGGACAGATTTTAGGGCAAGTCCGAAGATTGGCTGAATTCATATCGAACCCTTCAATGGATCGTCGGTCTCAGGTGTGAGGTTCAAGGCGTCCGATTCGTGTCCGGGCAGTGGAATGGCTCCCGGGCTTTCCCGCCGGCAAACGCCCCCATGGGCATGTGCCACGGCAGGCGCTAATCTAGGGGCGCTGGGCCTCGGTGAGCGTTGCATCCGGAGAGCACAAACCCCGTGCGTGCGACAGGTTAGGCCATTGGAGATGCGGGATGCCCAATGGCCGGGATCAGAGAGGCGGCAGTCCGCGCCAAGGGTTGCGCTGCACGCGCCTGGGTGAATCGGTCGTTTCCGACCGCAGTGCGGGAGATGTCCCTCGATGTGAAGCAGCAAGCCCGCGCCGAATCGCGCGCGGGGGCGGCGCCGTAACCAGAATCGGAGCGTTCTGAAGGGGTGAAGCTGGCGTCGCTCTGGGATATGCCGTTTGCACCGAATCTCGAGACGCGCTCGGGGCGAAGCGCAGCGCGCATGATGTGTTTGACCAGGTTTTGCTTGGGTTTGCAGCGGTTGCGGATCCGTGCGCCAAGCGCATTCCGGATCCTGCCTAAAAAACCGTCGCCGAACGCCTCGAGGGCGTGGGTGGGAGCAACCGGCAAAGGCACGAGGAGCTTAGTTGGAATACCTGGTCGCGGAACCCGCGCTCGATCGGCATTGCGGGATTGGTCTGACATCTCATCGATCCCGGCTCGATCGGATTGAGGTCTTGAGGCCCGAATAAATCCGACTATTTACATATAGACAGCTTGCCACTGAATCTTCATGCGGTAGGATAGTCATACTTCGAAGTTTAACTGTGAGTAATCCGATGGGCTGTTTGAAACTCCTTCCCTTAGTTCTGGCTTCGGTCACTTTTTCTGCCTGCAGCCAAAACCCCGTGGTGGTGTCGCCGCAACCGGCGCAACCCCAGCGGGCCGCAGATCTCGCGGAAAGCGCGCCCGCAGAGCCGGCCAAACCAGCGGCCGCTGGACCCGTGCTGCCCAAGGAGGAGCTGACAGGAGACGTGTTATTCGAGTTCCTGGTTTCCGAAATCGCTGGTCAGCGCGGCATGCTCAGTGTGGCCAAGGAGGGTTATCTCGACCTTGCCAAGAAAACCCAGGATCCCCGTATTGCTCAGCGGGCTGCGGAAATTGCGATATTTAGCCGCGATCAGCCCGCGGCCTTAGAGGCAACCCGACTCTGGGTCAAACTCGATCCGACTGCACCGCGTGCGAACGAGGCGATGGCTGCCCTGTTGATTGACCAAGGGCAACTCGAAGCGGCAATACCCTACCTGACAACTTATCTCAAAGAAGAAGAGGGGCAGCAGACAGCGCTTCTCCGCCTGCCGGTGATGTTTGCGAAGGTCAAGGACACGAACAAGGCCCTTGATATCATGAAAAGGCTCACCCATGACTATCCGCAGTCTCCCGAGGCGCACTATGCAGTGGCCCAGACTGCCGCGCGCGCGCATAAGATGGATGTGGCCATGGACGAACTCACGCAGGCAGATAAATTACGTCCCGGCTGGGAGCCTGCGGCCCTCATGCGTGCCCAATTGCTGGCGCATCGCTCTGCGTCCGATAGCTTGGCCTTTTTGAAGGAATTTGTCGGGGCGCATCCCCAGGCCCGCGACGTGCGTCTCGCCTACGCGCGTCTGCTGGTGAGTACCAATCAGTATGCAGCCGCCCGCGAGCAATTTAACGAGTTGATGGCGGAACTCCCCGACAACCCAGACATAGCCCTTGCTTCGGGGCTGCTCGCGCTTCAAATGTCCGATCTGGATGAAGCCGAACGCCTGCTCTTGAAGGCCCGCGAGCTTAACATCAAGGACCCGGAAACTACAGCTTATTACTTGGGGCAGATCGCCGAAGAGCGCGGACAGTATGATCGTGCCCAGGAATATTACCGTAGCATTGACGAGGGAGAGTTTCTGATTCCGGCCCGCAGCCGCCAGGCGGGGATTTTGGCACGTGCGGGCAAGTTAGCCGAGGCGCGGGAACTGTTGACCAAGACACCGGCGTCAAATGACGCGCAGAAGATCGAGCTGGCAGAGGCCGAGGCAGGTCTGCTACGGGATGCGCGGGATTACGAAGGCGTCTATAAGGTGCTGAGTGAGGCGTTGGCGAAATTCCCTGAGGATCTGGATCTTCTCTATGACCGTGCGATGGCAGCGGAAAAGATCGATAAGCTGGATGTAATGGAGCAGGATCTGCGCAAGGTGATCCGCATCAAACCGGACTATGCTCATGCATACAACGCGCTCGGCTATACCCTGGCGGATCGTACTGACCGCTTGGCCGAGGCAGAGGATTTACTCAACAAAGCGCTTTCGCTTGCGCCGGAGGACCCCTTCATCCTGGACAGCGTGGGATGGCTGTACTATCGCAAAGGGAATCTGGACAAGGCCCAGGAATTTCTGGACCATGCATATAAGAATCGTCCTGATCCTGAAATTGCCGCGCACCTCGGGGAGGTATTATGGATGAAGGGCGCCAAAGACGAAGCGGATAAAGTGTGGCATGCGTCCCTGCAGAGTAACCCTCAAAATGAAGCGCTGATTGAAGTCTTGAAGAAGTTCGACAAGCGTTAACCCGTGATTCGAGTTTCCCGAGCAGCGGGGTTGTTGCTGTGTGTGCTTGGCGCCTGCGCTCACGTGCCGCCGCCGCTTGAAAAACCCGAGGCGAAGAACGCGATAAGTCTTTCGGGCCGGGTATCGGTGCACCAAGAAGACAAGAATTTTTCCGGTCAGTTCCAGTGGGTATCGAGCAACGGTCGGGACGAGATATTACTGACTGATCCGCTCGGTCAGGGCGTTGCCCGAGTGGTGCGGGACGAAAAGGAGGCCACGTTGCAGCTGCCAGACGGACGACAGCAGACTGCTCCCGATGTGGATGCCTTGACTGAAAAAGTGCTTGGATTTCGCCTGCCATTGGCGGGCATGGGTTACTGGATCACTGCGCGTCCGGATCCGTTACAGCCGAGCCAATTGGCCCGAAATGATTCGGGGCAAGTCACGTCGATCAGCCAGGACGGCTGGAAGATTGATTACCTGAGCTACGCCGAAGATCGCCCGAAGAAGTTGCTTATCACTCGGGAAACACTTGAAATCAAGCTCATTGTTGATCACTGGGAACCCTGATGCAAGGCTATCCTGCGCCTGCCAAGCTGAACCTGTTCCTGCACGTGGTGGGTCGCCGACCCGATGGCTATCACCTGTTGCAAACGGTCTTTCGCTTCATCGATTACGGCGACGTCGTGCATTTAGGGGTGCGCAATGACGGGCAAATTGTGCGCCTGCACGAGTTGGCGGGCGTGCCGGAAGACCGCGATCTCACGGTACGCGCGGCCCGTCTATTGCAGGCGGAATCGGGTACGGCGCGAGGCGCAGACATCCTGTTGGAGAAGCGGTTGCCCCAGGGGGGCGGACTTGGAGGGGGAAGCTCCGATGCGGCGACGGTCCTGTTGGCGCTCAACCGCCTATGGCGGCTCAATTGGCCGCGCAGGCGCCTGCAGGAACTCGCAGTGACCCTGGGGGCCGATGTGCCCGTGTTTGTATTCGGACAAGCGGCCTTTGCGGGAGGCATTGGTGACATACTTCAGCCGGTTTCCTTGCAGCCTGCCTGGTATGTGGTGTTGACGCCCCCGATTGGGGTGTCCACAGCTCAGGTTTTTGCCGCACCGGAATTGACACGAGACACACCTCCCATCAAAATAACGGACTTTTCTGCCGGGGTCGGGAGAAATGATTTGCTGCCCATTGTCCTATCCCGCAGCCGGGAAGTGGCAAAGCATCTGAATTGGCTCAAGGCCTTTGGCGATGCGCGCCTGACCGGTTCGGGTGCCTGCGTGTTCTTGGAGGTGCCAGACCGAGCCGCTGGGCAGACGGTTCTGGCTCAATTGCCTTCGGATATGCAGGGGTTTATAGCGGCCGGTTTGGACAGACATGTGCTGTACGACCTTGCAGCGTGAGGCGATTATTTGAATTGAATAAGCGCTTCGTAGGGGAGTCGCCAAGTGGTAAGGCATCGGATTTTGATTCCGACATTCGCAGGTTCGATCCCTGCCTCCCCTGCCAAAGTTTAAGAAGAAATAGCCGCATGGGTTGCGGCTATTTCATTTTGCTTACTGGAGCGGGCCGTGGCTTTTGATAATCTGACGGTGTTTACCGGTAACGCCAATCCGCGCCTTGCGGGGGATGTCGTGCGTCACCTCAATATCCATCTGGGACGGGCCTCGGTCGGCCGTTTTTCCGATGGCGAGGTTGCAGTGGAGATTATGGAAAACGTGCGTGGCCATGACGTTTTCATCCTCCAGTCGACCTGCATGCCTACCAATGATACGTTGATGGAAATCATGGTCATGGTCGATGCCCTGCGACGTGCGTCTGCCGGCAGAATTACGGCCGCGATCCCATATTTTGGCTATGCGCGTCAGGATCGCCGGACCCGCTCGGCCCGGGTGCCGATTACCGCGAAGGTCATTGCCAACATGTTGCAGGGGGTGGGTGTGGACCGGATGCTTACTATGGATCTGCACTCTGACCAGATCCAGGGTTTCTTCGATATCCCCGTCGACAACATCTATTCGAGCCCGATACTGCTGGGGGATATTTGGCGGCACGACCACGACAACTTGATGGTTGTGTCGCCGGATGTCGGTGGTGTGGTGCGAGCGCGGGCCATTGCCAAGCGGCTGGAGTGCGATCTGGCGATTATCGACAAGCGCCGCCCCAAGCCGAACGTGGCCAAAGTGATGAACATCATCGGTGATGTGAAGGGCCGCACCTGCATTATCATGGATGACCTTGTGGA
This sequence comes from Thiobacillaceae bacterium, assembly GCA_052145875.1. Lineage (GTDB taxonomy): Bacteria > Pseudomonadota > Gammaproteobacteria > Burkholderiales > Thiobacillaceae > DASQBT01. Next base: position 2,714 of record JBKQNQ010000266.1, on the reverse strand, counting down.
TACCGCGAACACGCTGTGCGAAGCGGCGGACGCGCTCAAAGAACACGGGGCATCCAGTGTTATGGCATACTGCACGCACCCCGTTCTATCGGGTAGCGCGATTCCTCGTATCCAGGGGTCTGAACTGGACAAACTGGTGGTGACCGACACCATACCGCTGCGTGAAGAAGCCCAGAATTGTGACAAGATCCGCCAACTTTCTGTTGCCGGATTGTTGGCTGAAACGATCCGCCGTATCAGCAACGAAGATTCGGTGAGCTCACTTTTCATTGAATGAGCTTGCTTTCGCACGGCCACCTGGAAGCAGGCCATGCGTGTTTATTTGCTTCCCGCCTTCTGGTCGCGGAAGGTTTTTTGAGGAACTAACATGCAAATTGAAGTAATCGCTAAAAAGCGTGACGTGCAAGGAACGGGTGCGAGCCGCCGCCTGCGTCATTTGGGTCTGGTACCCGCGGTGGTGTATGGCGGCGAAAAGCCGGCTGAAAGCATTGTGCTGAACCATAAGGACCTTTTCTTGCAAGTGCGCCACGAGGCGTTCCATTCATCGATTCTCAATGTAAAGGTGGATGGGGAAACGCAAATGGCCCTGCTGCGTGACTTGCAGTGGCACCCCTTCAAGCAGCAGATTCTGCACGCTGATTTTCAGCGCGTGGACCAGACTCACAAGATCCACGTAAAAGTACCCCTGCACTTCAAGAACCAGGAAACCGCACCCGGTGTCAAGCTCGGGCATGGTCTGGTCAGCCACGTGATAACCGAACTGGATGTGGAATGTTTGCCTGGAAACCTGCCTGAGTTCATCGAGGTCGATATGGGCGAGATTCAACTTGGTCAGTCGATTCACGTTGCTGACCTCAAGTTGCCTGAAGGCGTGGAGCCGGTGGGGCACCTGAGGGCCGAAAATCCCGTCGTCGCGGTAATTACGCCGCCCAAAGTTGGCGCTGAGGAAACCCCCGCGGTACCGGGAGGCGAACCTCCTGCAGCTTAAGGCCGGCGGGGACCTGGGTCCGTGGCAGCAATACGCTTGATCGCGGGGCTGGGGAATCCCGGTCCTGACTATTCCGAAACCCGGCATAATGCCGGGTTTTGGTTTGTTGATGCCTGTGCACGAAAGTTCGGGGCCACCTTATCGCCCGAACGGCGTTTTTTCGGCGAGATCGGACGAATGAGACATGGCGACCAGGATGTCTGGTTGCTTAAGCCGCTTATTTTCATGAACCGCTCGGGGCAGGCCGTGGCCGCATTGGCCCACTTCTACAAGATCAGTTCGCCCGAGGTATTGGTGGTTCACGATGACCTGGATTTGCTGCCGGGTGAGATTCGCTTGAAACTGGGGGGCGGCGATGGCGGGCACAATGGGCTAAAGGACATTGTGGCGCAATGGGGTCATAACGATTTCTGGCGGCTGCGCTTAGGCATTGGCCATCCACGAAGCCTGGGCTTGGCACAGGACGTTGTTGACTTCGTCTTGCATCGGCCCCGCCAGAAGGAGCAGGAGGCCATTGACGGTGCGCTGACACGCAGTCTGGACGAATTGCCGCGGATTTTGCAGGGCGATTTTCCTGCGGCCATGCAGCACTTACACACTAAGGCACAAGAATGAGTTTGAAATGTGGCATCGTGGGCCTGCCAAATGTGGGCAAGTCCACCACTTTTAACGCGTTGACCAAGGCGGGCATTGCTGCGGAAAACTACCCGTTTTGCACCATTGAGCCAAATGTGGGCGTGGTGGAAGTACCCGATCCGCGCCTTAAGGCGCTTGCCGCAATTGTGAGGCCGGAGCGGGTCCTGCCGGCCATTGTCGAGTTTGTCGACATTGCCGGATTGGTGGAGGGCGCCTCCAAGGGCGAAGGGCTTGGCAACCAATTTCTGGCCACGATTCGCGAAACCGATGCCATTTGCCACGTGGTGCGCTGTTTTGAAGATGCCAATGTCGTTCATGTGTCGGGCCGAGTGGATCCCATTGCCGATATCGAAACGATCGACACCGAGCTGGCCTTGGCTGACCTGGCGACAATCGAAAAGGCGTTGGTGCGCCACCAGAAGACCGCACGTGCGGGGGACCGTGACGCACAGAAGCTCGTGGCCGTGCTCGATCCTGCGCTTGCTCACGTAAATAAGGGCTTGGGCGTACGGACGTTGAAACTGGACGCGGAACAAAAGGCGCTGATCAAGCCGCTTTGCTTGATTACGGCGAAGCCGGTCATGTATGTCGCCAATGTGCGTGAAGACGGCTTTGCCAATAATCCGCATCTGGAGGCGGTGAGGCAGCGCGCGCTAAGCGAGGGCGCTCCGGTCGTGGCGATTTGCGCAGCGATCGAGGCCGAAATGGTTGACATGAGCGACGCAGACAAACAAGTCTTTCTGGATGACCTCGGCCTCGCTGAACCGGGCCTGAATCGCCTGATCCATGCCGCCTACGATCTGCTTGGCCTGCAGACCTACTTTACCGCCGGGGTCAAGGAGGTGCGTGCCTGGACAATTCACCAAGGCGATACGGCGCCCCAGGCTGCGGGGGTGATACACACCGATTTCGAACGGGGCTTTATCCGCGCCCAGACCATATCCTATGATGATTTTATTGCCTGCAAGGGCGAGCAAGGCGCCAAGGAAGCAGGGAAAATGCGTGCTGAAGGCAAGGACTATGTGGTGAAGGATGGTGACATCATGAACTTCCTCTTTAATGTGTAATTCGGAATCCTGCTTCGTTCACG
>JBKQNQ010000265.1:0-3376 GCA_052145875.1 Thiobacillaceae bacterium | reverse complement strand
TTCCGCTGGTTTGTGGGCCTTGGCATGGACGACGCGGTGTGGAACCATGCGGTGTTTTCCAAGAATCGCGATCGGTTGCTAACTTCCGATGTGGCGCAGCAGTTCTTTGCCGAAGTAAACAAGCATGCGAGGCGCTTTATGAGCGACGAACACTTCACGGTGGATGGCACGTTGATTCAGGCGTGGGCTTCGCAAAAGAGCTTTTGCTCGAAAGACGGGCCCGATGACGGCGACGGGGGAGATTTTCACGGTCAGAAGCGATCGAACAAGACGCATGAATCGACCACTGATGCCGATGCGCGGCTGTACAAGAAGAGTTACGGCAAGGAGTCGAAGCTGAGTTATCTGGGTCATGCGCTGGTGGAGAACCGCAACGGTCTGATCGCCGCGGCGATGGTGACGCACGCCGACGGTTATGCCGAGCGCGATGCAGCGCTGTTGATGCTTTCCGAAAAGCAAGAAGGCCGCTCTCGCCGCATCACGGTGGGCGCCGACAAGGCTTACGACACGAAGGATTTCGTCAGCACGGTGCGGGAGTTGAACGTGACGCCGCACGTTACCAGGAACGACAAGGGCCGCACCAGCAACCTGGACCGCAGAACCACGCGCCAGCCCGGCTATGCCATCAGCCTGAGCCGCCGATGGCTGATCGAAAAAGGATTTGGATGGCTGAAACAAACCGGCCCACTGCGCCAGGTCAAGTTGCGAGGCCTGGAGAAAGTTGACTGGCTGTTCGTCTTCAGTTGCGCGGCGCACAACCTGATCCGGCTGCCGCGACTGATGGCCCAACCACGGGAATTGCTCCGGGTGTTGTGTGCATGAGCAACGGGTGCGAGCCTCGGGATGTTTCCCGCTGGATCGCACACCACTATAAACACCGGCCTGAACCGTACTTCAAACAGAGTTCGAACGGGAACAAACAAAAATCGTCAAGAAAGACGCCGCAATCAGGCGAATTTCAACGAGTTCCTAGAGCGAATCATCGCATGGAGTGTGTCTAAGATGCAAGCAATCGAACTCTCAGAGAAGATCATGGGGATTCTAGACAAGGTTCCCTCTTACACCGCAACTGCGACGTTAGAAATTTGCCAGTCGCTACTTCGGGAACGGGATACTAATACTGCTTGTCTGCAATTTTCTCAACATTTTTCGCAATCGCCTCCAGAGACAGAACCATCCGGGCGAGAAGTTTCATCATCTCAATTTGAAACTGCATCTGCACAGTAATAGCGTTTTCTGGTGTTGCGGCGGGCAGCATCGGCTCAGGTGTGTTCATGGAGGTTCTCCTTTTTAAATTCGTGGATTGCGCTATGATACTCCCATGAAGCCACCGCCCGACAATCCCGAATTTGCCAAGTTTACAGAGGCAATGATGTCGATTGTGAAGGTGTCGAAGGTGGAGTTAAAGAGACGGATGGAAGCGGAGAAGCGAACGCCCAAGGCTATCGCTTCCCGCGCTTCCCGCGTCCTTCGCGCTTCTTCCAAACGGGCAAGTTAGAAGGCTTCCGGTCTTTCCGTTTTCCCTGTTAATTCAGCGTAGGTAAGCCTCTTGCCAGCGATCTGCGATACTGCCAGCACAAAGCGGTCTGCATCGTTCAACGGGTTGTCTTTGGTGGCGCGGTTGTTGAACCTGAAAACCTGTTCGTCCACGTAGCGGTCAAGGTGGAACGGTTCGATTGAGACGTATGTCCCCCTCAGACCCCTCTTGAGCAGGCTCCAGAAGTTCTCAATGCCGTTTGTATGGACTTCCCCCTTGACGTACTCGGTCAAGTGATTGACGGCATCGTGGACGAATCCCATTCCCTTGAGTGGCATGTAATCGCGCAATCCATCGGTGTAGATGGTGGAGCGTTTGTCGATATTGCCGAGAATGGCTTCCATGAGGAATTCCCGCTTTACTTCGGGGATAACCTGGGCGCGAACCTTGCGGGTATCGCGGTCAAGCATTCCGAACACGGGGATCTTCTTTGTGGCACGTCCCGCGGTGGATTTGTACTGGCGGTTCCTGATGGTGAATCCGGCCGAATCCTTGACGTACTTATCTTTCATCCGTTCTTTGATGTGCTTGTTGGCCGGCTCACCGCCGATGTAGGCTTCGTCGATCTCGACTGGACCGTTACCTTCTCCGCCGAACTTGCTCCAGTTGCCATCCTTGAGCGCCAAGCGAATCCGGTGGAGCATGAACCATGCCGACTTCTGAGTAACGCCCAGATGCCGCATGATCTCATAGCTGCTGATTCCGTTTTTGCAGTTCACGACCAGCCAAACGGCGGTAAGCCACTTGTCGAGCGGAATAGCTGAGTCTTCAAAGACGCTGAAGGTCTTCACGGAAAACTGCTTATGACATTCTTTCGCCATGCACTTCCAGATGCGTCGTGACTTGAGGTAAGAGACCTTCATTCCCTCACAGTGGGGGCACTGCGGCCCCTGCGGCCACCGTAGAGCCGCTACGAAATCCACACATACGTCTGCGTCTTGAAAGTATCGTGTAGCTTCAAGCAGGTGCTGAGGTACTTTGAACTCACTCTTCATAGCCTCTTCACTTTACCCAAAATAGCGTGGTGTGTCAAGTATATTTATGCCATTTTATTCGATTTTTGTTCGCCTTTTTCGGTCCGAATCGGCTATGCTGGCTTCGCATCCTGGAGGGTGCCTGAATGGACTTTCAAAAAGACTTACTGGCTGAATTCGATCGCGAGACAGCCAAGACGCGCAAGATGCTGGAGGCAATACCGGAGGACGTGGATTTCGGATACAAGCCGCACCCCAAATCCATGGCCCTTGGCCGCCTGGCTGGGCATCTGACCGACTTTGCCGGGGACTGGGCGCTCCACAGCATCACCAAGGACAAACTGGAGTTTGCGGCTGACCACAAGTGGGAGGCGTACGCGCCTAAAAGCAAGGCGGAGCTGCTGGCCCGGTTTGACAGCCAGCTACCGGCGGTACGCAAGGAACTGATGGCGCTGCCGCTAGAGAAATGGGACCAGCAATGGCAGTTCATCTTTGGCGGGCACGCATGGATCGATCAGCCTCGGCACGAAGTCTTTCGCGAGTCAGTGCTGAACCACATGATTCACCACCGGGCGCAGCTGGGCGTATATCTGCGGCTTTTGGACAAGCCTATTCCGGGAATGTTTGGACCTTCGGCCGACGAGGGATAGGACGCTATCACGAAATGATGTATTGAGGGCGCGGAACGAAGAGCTCGGTTAGGAAGCTGGTTCTTTACCATCCATGACAGCCATGAAGCTGCCGTCATGGATGGGTTGCCCCCAGTCTCGCCTCTGGGGCCGAGGAAGGAAAATGCCCAATCAGAAGGGAACTGTCATGCCGGATTCAATCGACGACACAAACTCACTGCACGCGAAGTCCAGCC
>JBKQNQ010000264.1:0-4428 GCA_052145875.1 Thiobacillaceae bacterium | reverse complement strand
CGTTAAGGGTAGGCACAAAGGCATGGGACGTCGATCACCTGTTATTCGATCCTTGACTGAGCGCGGAAAACTGTCTCTGTTGCCCTATTTCAGCGATAGGGTTTGGGAAGGGATAAGTGCCAAATTGGCACTTTCGGATCGCGAGCTTCAAATCATTCGTGCGGTTTTTGATGACATCAAGGAATCGGCGATTGCCCATCGCCTGGGTCTATCTCCCCATACCGTGCATACTTACATCCAACGTTTATACGCCAAGCTGGGGGTCCGTGGCAGAACGCGGTTGCTCTGCGTTATCTTCGCAACCTTCTTGTTGATGATGTCCGAGCCAAACAATGAGTATCCTCCGCTCTGCGGCAACCTCGCTAGTGGGAAATGTCACTTTAGTAGGTGACAACCCAAATACTGGCTTGTGCTTGTTGCCTCCGAGTGTAGCATTTAAAAACACAGTGGGTAGACAGCGAGGGCGACAATCGCTTCCACAAATAGTTTGTGGGACCGAATTGGGCGTCGGGTTATAAGGAGAGTGGAGAATAAAATGCGCAGAATCAGGCATCCTCGTTTAGGGATTATTTTTTGCTTGGCTTGTTCGCTGATGTTGTTGACGTTTGTGCCCAGGGCATCGGCCAACGATGGGGAGGGGCTTGAGCCCCAATTCGTAAGGGAGCCGCCTTCGCCCGAACCAGCCACGGGGCTGCTGTTGGTGGGTGGCGCCATCTGCCTTCTGAGGCGTCGTGCGCGGTGAACGCGCCCGGCTGCATGAACGGATTCTTGAAATCAACAATACTCTTCGGTAAGTCCCCGTGTGAATTTGCCTTTAGGTAGGTTCTAGGCTGGTTTCTTAAGATCTGCGGGGATCTCGCCGACGGGAAATGTCACCCGAGTAGGCGACAACTCATTATCCGACTTGTACTCAAGGCGTTGGAGTGTAGCATTTAAAAACGCGTGGGTGGACAGCGAGGGCGACAATCGCTTCCACAAACGAATTGTGGATCCGAATTGGGCTTCGGGTGATTGCCAGAGTGGAGAATAAAATGCGCAGAATCAGGCTTCCTCGTTTAGGGATGGTTTTTTGCTTGGCTTGCTCGCTGATGTTGTTGACGTTTGTGCCGAGGGCATCGGCCAACGATGGGGAGGGGCTTGAGCCCCAATTAGTAAACGGGCCGCCCACGCCCGAGCCAGCCACGGGGCTTCTGTTGGTGGGTGGCGCCGTCTGCCTGCTGAGGCGTCGTTCGCGGCGGACGCACCCGACTGCCTGAACCCATTTTTGAAATCAACAACACATCCGTCAGTCCCTGCCTGCATTGCAGTCTGTAGGTTCTAGGTCAACTTCCTTCCTGACAAGTGAATGATTGCTAACCAAGTCCGCAGATTCTTTCACACCATCTTCCCACACGCCACGTTGTTGTGACCGAACATGCCGCCAGGGCAAACGGGAGCGGTATGCATACCGCATCTTTTTTCTGTGACGGACAGTCGGCATACTTGGGGCCATGAAGGAATTGAGTCCTCTGGCTCAATAGAAGTGCCTGCCGGATCGGTGGAAGCGACGGAATCCCGCACCGTTGGGGTAGTACGGTTCACATAACGGACAGTCATCGCACACGTCTCTGTCCATGAAACCTCCCCATTTTGCCCAGATTTGTGCCGTGAAAAGCGCCGTGGTCACAGCCGTCACGCGCCGTCACAAGTCGGGGGCTTTTTACTTGACCGATGTTTGATTGAGGCGTATTCTTGTTCTACAAGGATTTTCCAAGAATCATAAGTCCATGTTTTCAAGGTTTGGTAAGACGCGCTTGTTCATGTGCGCCGAAGCAGAGCCATCTGGGGGATGTTGTCGAGGTCTGGTCCGTACGCTAAGACGGAAGAATTGGGAATTGCCATGAGAGATGATTTAATTACAGCGCTGAGGCGGATAATCGTGAAGGATTTATTCGTCGAAATCGCCGAAGAGCAGATTGGGCTGGACGATGGCCTGCAAAGCGTGGTTGGCCTCGATTCGGTGGGGTTTGTCGAGTTGCGAGTGCGATGCGAGCGTAGTTTCAATGTTGAAATCAACGACGAAGACTACACGCCCGAGAATTTCAGTTCCATAAACCGCCTGGCCAAGTTGATCGACCGCCTTCAGGCGAAGCGCGATCCCGTCGCGTAATTAAGGTGGGGAATATGCCGGAGAGCCCAAGCATATTTGTAACCGGCATGTCGTGGGTTACCGCGCTGGGCGACGATTTAGAATCGGTGTGGCAGGCGCTGATTGCCGGACGCTCAGGTTTCAAGCCTGTGCAGCATCCGGGCCGTTTGCGGAACAGCTTGGCGGCCGCGGCGATGGACCAGGGTACGCCGCCACATGAGCGGCTGGTGCAAATGACTTGCCGCGCCATCCAGCGCGCTCTATCAATGGCGGGGCGGCAACCCAATGATCCAGAAGTGCGTCTTGTGCTGGGGACCAGTCTGGCGGCATTTCTGGACGATGCTGCGTCGCGCCAATCACTCTCCGGCTGGGCGCGCACCGCGGCGCGTGATCTGAGCGCGGCAGCGCCACCGGTGATCATCTCGACAGCCTGCTCCGCCGGTTCCGACGCCATCGCCGTCGGGGCGGAATTGATCCGCGCCGGACTAGCGCGATGCTGCGTATGCGGCGGAGCAGATGTTTTGTCCTGGAGCAAGCGAATCGCCCACTCCACCCTCGGCACGATGACGCCAACCATGTTGCGGGCGTTTGATATTCGCCACGATGGTACCTTGCTGGGCGAGGGAGCCGGATTCATGGTGCTGGAACCAGCGACCACCCGCCAAAATCCGCTGGCGATTCTCCGCGGGGCGGGTTTGGCCAACGATGCCACCGGCATGACTGTGGCCGACATGACCGGACTGTCGGCAAAGTATGCGATGACCCGATCTCTGGCCGATGCCGGCTTACAGCCGGAGGCAATCGGCCTGATCAACGCACACGGCTCTGGCACACCCATGAACGACACCACCGAGCGCAACGCCTTTCGAGGGCTTTTTACAGGCCGAACCAAGCCGCTGGTATTCGCCACCAAGGGAAATTTCGGCCACAGTTTGGGGGCGACCGGGGCCATCGAAGCCATTGCCCTGGTGTTGGCGTTGCGCGCCGGGCAGGTTCCCCCCATCTTCGGGCTGGAGCAGCCGGATCCGGAATTCCCATTGCCGTTGCCCTGTCATTCCGCCGTGGCATGCGATGCCCGAGTGGGACTCAGCCTGACTCTGGGCTTCGGGGGCTTCGACACCAGCTTGATCTTCGAGGTGGTGTGATGAGCATAATTGGCGACCTGGTTATGCTCGGATCGGGTGAGGCTACATCGCCTCAGCCGGATCTTTTCGACCCCAAGGTTCGCGCCACCGTGCGCTATGCCGATCCTGCGGCATGGACGATGGCCGCGGCCATCGCTCGGGCGTTAGCCGAGGCGAAACCGCGCGCGGACTTGACGCCTCACGAGGCGGGCATCATCTCCATCAGCGATACAGGCACCAGGGAAACAATGGCCGTGGTTGGCGAGGCGGCGGCCCAGGGCCAGGCTTCGCCGCTGCGTTATCCCGCGGCCGGCCCCGGATCATTGGCAGGCGTGGCCTGCATCTCTTTTGGATTACGCGGGCCCACGCTCAATCTCACCATGCTTCCGGCCGACGGTGTTCCCGTGGCCCTTACCATGAGCAAAGCCTGGTTGAATCGTCATCTGGCCCGACAGGTGATTTTGGCGACGCTGATTGAAGATGATTCGAAGAATCGGATCGCGCGGGCGATGTTGCTAACCCTGTCGACGGGCGTATCAGGCCCGGCCCGACCCGTGACGCAATCGCTTTTCGATTGGCTGGTTACCGGGCGACCGACTGAGGTGAAGCCATGAAATTGCCGGTCACCGCAGATCTGTTGGACGCTTTTTTGCAAAGGGTTTCGGAAACCGGAGCGAATCCGGCCACGGAGCAGGAAGCGCCCTCCTGCGACTCGATTGCGGGCAGTTGGCGACAGCTTGGTTTGCGCAGCGGCGATTTGGTGCTGTTGTGTCTTCCCAACGGCAGGAATTTGCTGCGGCAGTTCTTCGGCGTGTTGTTGGCCGGCGGCGTACCCGCGCTGGTCACACCGATGACTCCGGCGGCGCGGTTGCGCGAAATGTCGCTGGCAATGGGAGCGTGGGGCATAGGCGCCCTGCGCTTGCCAAGCGGCGATCTGGGATGCCAGCGCGTCGAACGAATCGGGGCGATGCCGGTCGCGTTGTTGCCGCAGCCGGTACAGCCCGCCGCAGCGGCCGGAGAAGTCGTCCTCTCGACCTCAGGCACGTCCGGGTTCTCCAGTGGATGCGTTTTCGATTTTGAGGCATTACTGCTCAACGCCCAGCGCCACGCCGACTCGATCGGCCAGGGCGGCGACGATGGGGTGCTCGTCAACCTGCCGCTGCATTTTTCCTTCGC
>JBKQNQ010000263.1:0-18096 GCA_052145875.1 Thiobacillaceae bacterium | reverse complement strand
ATGTGTGGATCAGCAATGCGGTAGACCGCAATCGTCCATCGCGCGTCTTATTGCTAGTACAGGACCGGGAAGGTTATCGGCGGTTGTGCGAATTGCTCTCCCGTGCCTATCGTGAAAACCTGCATCGCGGTCGGGCCGAGATCAGCCCGGACTGGTTGCTGGAGGGGACGGCAGGCTTGCTTGCATTGTCAGGTGGTTTCCAGTCCGGGGTTTCGCAGGCGCTTGTATCCGGTAATGAGGGCGCGGCCCGCAAACATGCCGAGTTCTGGGCAAGGGCGTTTCCCTCGCGCTATTATCTAGAACTCCAGCGCTATGGCCTGGACGGGACAGAACGCTTGATTGACGGTTTGCTAGACCTGGGTGCCGCGTTAGGCATCCCTTCGGTCGCAACGCACCCCATCCAGTTCCTTAACCGTGAAGACTTCAAGGCTCATGAGGCCCGGGTCTGCATTGCCGAAGGCTATTTACTTTCGGACAGTCGCCGGGCAAAGAATTTCACCCTTGAGCAGTATTTCAAGTCACCCGCCGAGATGACGGATCTGTTTGCGGACTTGCCCGAAGCATTGACCAACAGTGTCGAAATTGCAAAGCGCTGCAATCTGGCGCTGGAGTTGGGGAAGAGCAAGCTTCCGTTGTACCCGACACCCGGAAATCAAAGCCTCGACGACTACGTTCGTGAATGCGCCCGGACTGGCCTGGCCGAACGGTTGGCGTTCCTATACCCGACGGAGCAGGAGAGGCAGGCGCGGTATCCCGAATACAGCGAGCGCCTGGAACTTGAGCTCGGCACCATTATTCAGATGGGGTTTCCAGGCTACTTCCTCATCGTTGCGGATTTCATAAACTGGGCCAAGAAGAATGGGGTCCCGGTTGGGCCGGGGCGTGGGTCGGGGGCCGGTTCCTTGGTCGCGTACAGTCTTGGAATTACGGATTTGGATCCGCTCCGGTACGGCCTGTTATTCGAACGTTTCCTTAACCCGGAGCGCGTTTCGATGCCGGACTTTGACGTCGATTTCTGTCAAGACAACCGTGAACGCGTGATCCAATACGTGAAAAACCGCTATGGCCATGATGCCGTGTCTCAGATTGCAACTTTCGGCACGCTCGGGTCAAAATCGGTGATCCGCGATGTCGGGCGTGTGCTCGATATGCCTTACACCTATTGCGATAAGCTCTCCAAACTTGTCCCGGTGGAGGGGGTCAAGCCTGTTTCCCTCAGAAAGGCCCTGGAAACAGAGCCACAACTCAGGGAGCGTTATGAGCAGGAAGAGGAAGTCAGGGATCTGTTTACCTTGGCCGAGCGGTTGGAGGACTCAACCCGTAGTGTGGGGATGCATGCCGGCGGAGTCCTCATTGCGCCCGGCAAGCTGACAGATTTTTGTCCACTTTATCGGCAGGAGGGGGCGGATAACTTCGTCTCGCAGTTCGACAAGGATGACGTCGAGGCGATCGGGCTCGTCAAGTTCGACTTTCTAGGCTTGCGCACCCTGACCATCCTCGACGAGGCGGTGAACTTTGTCCGACGCCAGCCAGGCACCGAGGGCTTAAGGTTGGAGGACCTGCCGCTTAACGACCCAGCCGTGTATAAGTTGTTTTCGGATGGGAACACCACGGCGGTGTTCCAATCTGAGTCAAGGTCAGCCAAGGACTTGGAGCGAAAGCTCAAGGCGGACTGCTTCGAAGACATTATCGCCTTGATGGCGTTAAACCGGCCCGGGCCCATGGGTTCGGGAATGGTGGATGATTTCATCGCGCGCAAGCACGGTAAACAGCGACCTGAATATTTTCACCCGGACTTGGAGCCCGTTCTCAAGTCGACCTACGGCATCATTGTGTATCAAGAGCAGGTAATGCTGATTGCGCAGGTTCTGGCAGGATACTCGCTTGGGAGCGCGGACCTGCTTCGTCGCGCCATGGGCAAGAAAAAACCCGAGGAAATGGCGAGCCAGCGCCAAATCTTCTTGTCAGGCGCGAAGCAGCGCGGCGCGGACGACAAACTCGCCGGGCGTTTGTTCGACCTAATGGAAAAATTTGCCGAGTACGGCTTCAACAAATCCCATTCTGCTGCCTATGCGCTGGTTGCATATCACACGGCTTGGCTCAAAGCGCACTATCCGGCCGAATTCATGGCGGCGACCTTGTCGTCTGAGATGGCGGATACCGACAAGGTGCGGGTCTTTTATGAGGACTGCAAAGCCAATGGGATAACGCTCCGGGCTCCCGATATCAACGAATCCGGGTACCGGTTCAAGCCGGTGGGCGCCAAGGAGATTCGGTTCGGCCTGGGTGCCATCAAGGGCACGGGCGAGGCCGCGATTGCGGCCATTACCCAGGCGAGGCTAGAGGGGGGACCCTTTACTGGGCTGTTTGATCTGTCGCGGCGGGTCGACAAGCGCAATCTCAACCGACGCGTTCTGGAGGCGCTGGTAAAAGCAGGGGCATTTGACAGCCTGACGCCCCATCGCGCCAGCCTGATGGCCTCAGTATCAACCGCAATGGACCATGCCGACCAAGCGGCTCGCGGCGGGACCCAGGACAACCTCTTTGGCGATACCTGTTCGGTCGAGCAAGGCAATCCCTACATAGAGGTGCCCGAATGGGGTGAACGCGAACGTCTCCTGCAGGAAAAAACCGCGTTGGGCTTTTTCCTGAGCGGGCATCCGTTCAACGCCTTCGCTGCTGAGCTCTCGGGCTTTGTGCGGCAACGCCTGGCACAGCTCGATCCGGCTCGTGAACCGCGTCTCCTGGCGGGCATCGTCGCATCTATCCGAACCCAGATGTCACGCCGGGGCAAAATGGCCATTGTTCTGCTGGACGACGGCACGACAACGCTGGAGGTCGTGGTCTTTTCAGAAACCCTTGAGGCTCACCGGGACTGGCTCAAGGAGGATGAACTTCTGATCGTCGAAGGCAAGGTGACTCGGGATGATTATTCGGGCGGCCTGCGCGTGACAGCGGACAAGGTTTATGACCTGAACGCTGCTCGAACCCTTTACGCCCGGGAACTTCGCCTGTATTGCAACGGGGGCTCAAATGGCGCCAAGCTCAAGGAGCTGCTGGGCCCCTATCGGAGCGAGCAGGAGGGATGCCCGATCCGGATTACCTACCAGAACGAGCGTGCGGCGTGCGAACTCAGCCTAGGCGCCGCGTGGCGGGTCAAGCTCCATGACCGGCTCATTGAGTCGTTGGGCCAGTGGCTCCAACCCTCAGCCGTTCGCGTTGTATACTAAAAACCACATTCCTTGCCTTCGAGAAGTATTTTTTCAACCACCCCTTGATTATCATTTAACTATATTAGATAATGCTTATGACACTTCGAGCCATCCTCCGGTTCGGGGTGTCGTCTCCTCCATCCTCCTCCTTTGGTGGATACTTGCCCGGCACTTTGCCGGGCTTTTTTTTGTGCGCCCGCCAGGGCGCACTTACTTGGAGGTGGAAGTCCTCTGCTCGCCCTGCAAGGGAAAGCGTTAGCTTAATGGCAAGGCTGTTGCGGGTGACCGCGAATCGGAGAAAGCCGAGGACAAACCGCTGGCCTGACGAACAGGAAGCGGATCGGAGGCGTTGCCGCGGGGTGAGGCGGCCATTATCGTTAAAGCCCAAAACGTGCACGGGACGCGGTAACGTAGAGCCGACACCCATTAGTGAAGGTGGCTGCGTCATACCCGGGAGATCTGCATGGGTGCCGAAGGGCGATTTCTGTGCGACCCGGCACCTCTCGATGATGTCGGGCGGCTCATGCAGAAGTCAGCAGAGGCCATCGTAGGTGTCAGGACGAACCGAAGCGGCGAACATTGAGAGCCGCAAGTGGGCGGCGGGGACACACGGACAGTCGATGCAGGCAGGAGATTCGCGGCAAGCGAATACCGATGAGGACGGGCGGGCGCGGAGCGCTGGCACGACCTTGGCTGGTGACCAGGCTGACCTGACGACCCGCAGCAGGGGCGAAGGCGGCGGTCCGCTCGGACTGCGGCCCGCGAGGATCGGGGTGCGTGAATGACCGGAATCCATGCTTGAGAAGGCTGAACACGCAAGCGATGGGTTGATCAGAGCGAGCGCGGAGGGGACTGGAGCAGGCCTCCATGAGCGGCCCGCATGCGCCGTAAAGCAGCTATTGCAAGAAGGGCTTCTGGCCGGAATCGTGTGCTATACCGGTACCAGACGTGACTTTTGGTCAGGTCTTGGGGTTTCTTCTGGGCCAGTAGGTCCCTCCTTCTGGAATCCCCTAATTCAATGGACCACGGCCTGTTTTTTGGGCCGTGCGGCAAGTAGTTTCAAGAAGGCGCAAGCCTTGAGGAGGTTGCGATGAGCAAGATTCTGGATGAAGTCCTTTCAGCCAATTCCAAGTATGTCGCGATGTTCGGGGACAAGAGCAAGCTTGCCATGCCGCCGGGCCGGCGGTTTGCGATCCTCACGTGCATGGACGCACGACTCGACCCGGCAAAATTTGCAGGCCTGGCCGAAGGCGACGCGCATGTAATCCGCAATGCAGGCGGGCGGGCAAGTGAGGATGCCATACGTTCTTTGGTGATTTCCTACAAACTGCTCGGGACGCGTGAGTGGTTTGTGATCCACCATACCAATTGCGGGATGGAAACGTTCACCGATGATGTCATGCGGGGTTTGTTGCGGAACAGTTTGCGTACCGCTCAGTTTAGCGGCGGTAAGTGGAGTGACCCGGGCGTCAAGGAAGGCCGGGTGGATGGCGATTTCATCGACTGGCTGACGATCAGCAATCAGGCCGAAAGCGTGGTGGCAGATGTGAGACACATCCGCATGCATGCGCTGGTACCGCAGGACATCCCGATTTATGGCTACATCTACGACGTGGCATCGGGCAAACTGAACGAAGTGAAAGAGGCAACTGAGGTGGGACGGGCAATGCTGATGAAGGCAGCGTAACGGTCGGTTGCTTAGAGGTCAATGGCGACACACTTATGGTCTGCGGGGTGTGTCGCGCTTCTCGAACAGCGCAATGGATTCGACATGCGCGGTGTGGGGGAACATGTTGGCAATCCCGGCTGAAACTAAGCGATAGCCTTTTACGTGGCACAGGACTTCGGCATCTCGGGCAAGCGTAGCGGGGTTGCAGGAGACGTAAACGATTCTTTGCGGCCCATGGCCGTCTGGCAATAATTTGACTAGCTCGATTGCGCCATCCCGTGGCGGATCAATCATCACTTTGTCAAAAGGGCCCAATTGGGCAAGTTTCTCCGCTGTCACTTGAAACAGGTTTTCGACTCTGAACTCGACGTTGCTGAGCTCGTTGGCGAGCGCGTTCTGGTGGGCGCGGTCGATGAGGCCCTTGCTGCCTTCAATGCCGACGACGGTGGCGCCGCAGCGCGCGATCGGAAGCGTGAAATTGCCCAGCCCGCAGAAGAAATCGCCTATGCGGTCTTCTGGGCCAGGCGCCAACATCTGAACGGCGCGCCTAACCAAGATTTGGTTGATGGCCATATTGACCTGAGTGAATTCTGTCGGGCGGAACGGCATGATGAGTCCGAATTCGGGGAGGGAATAGTCCAGGGCAGGCGCATCAAGCGGATAGAACGGGGTGGCCGTATCCGGCCCCTTGGTCTGCACCCAGATCTGGATCTTTCCATAATGTTCGGCAAACTCCCGAACGGCTCTCTGATCATCTGGTGTCCAGGGTTGCATCAGCCGGAACACCAGGGCCGTTACCCGGTCACCCACCGCTATTTCGATCTGAGGAATGCGATCGTTGTTGGAAAGCTGGTTTACGAGCGTTCGCAGTGGCTGGATGAGTCGCGCCACATCAGGATGCAAGACGCTGCAGGTGTGCATGTCAGCGATGAAGCTCGAGCGCTTTTCGTGGAACCCGACCAGCACCCCCCCTTTTTTTGCGACCCTTCGCACCGAAAGTCGTGCCCGATGCCGATAGTTCCAATAAGGGCCGTGCAATGCGGGGAGCATGGACTCGGGACTGACCTTTGCGATCCGCGCCAGATTTTCTTCCAGAACGCGCTGCTTGACGGCGACTTGGGCCGACGGGTCCAGGTGCTGCAGCGAGCATCCGCCGCAACGGCCGAAATGCGGACACTGAGGCGTCGCGCGTTGAGCGCTGCTCTTCAGAATCGAGACTGCGTTGGCCGAGTCAAATTTGGGGTGGGTGCGGAAAATCTTGATTTGCGCCGTCTCTCCGGTCAGCGCTTCGTCGACAAAAACGACCTTGCCATCGAGTCGAGCAACACCGTGCCCCTCATAATCCAGGGATTCGATATCGACAATGGGGTTCATCAGCACTTGGGCCAGGCCGCCAGAAACCGTTCCCAGTGAGGTGCGCTGGATTTCTCAAGCTCGACACGTGCCCGTTCGCATTCGACCTGGTATGCCTGTTGCGTCAGTGCGCCACGCATCCGCTCAAAGCGCAGCCAGACGAGATAGGTGTTCATCACGTCGGTTTCACAATAATCGCAGATTTCATCGAGCTTGCCCTGCTCGTAGGCCTCCCACACTTTGCTGCCCTCCATGCCAAGCTTCCCGGGCAAGCCGCAAAGCTTCGCCAGAACGTCGAGCGGCGCATTAGCGCGTCCTGAGAACAGAGCAAGCAGGTCCATCAGATCCAGATGCCGCGTGTGATAGCGGTTCAGGTAATTGTTGTACTTGAATTCGCGGTCCTCATCGCCCCATTCCCAGAATCGTCGGGCGACGACTCCGTTTATCATGGCTCGAAGGTTGAGTACAGGGAGGTCGAAGCCTGCGCCATTCCAGGAAACGAGTTGCGGGGTATACCGGTCAATGCCATCAAAAAAGCGCTGGATGATGTCTTTTTCAGGCTCCCGCTCACGCCCAAGGGTCCAGATTTTGAATTGGTCGCCGGCGCGTAGCGCGCAGGAGATGGAGACCACGCGGTGTAGATAATGGGGCAGAAAATCGCTGCCACTTTGCTGTCTACGCGCCAGCAAGGCCATCTCGGCGACTTCATGGGCAGGCATGTCAGGCGGTAGATCATGCAGGCGCGTATAGCCGTCCGTGTCGGGAATGGTTTCAATGTCGAAAACGAGGACAGGAGTCACGTTGCAAGTCTGGGAATGAAAAGTCAGTATTCTACGGGGCGTGGGAAGTCCGCGCGAAGCGGTTTCTTGGTGCAGCAGCGATATCTAGATCAGGCGGCTGTTGAGTTCCTCGGCCACCACAAGGGACTCGAGGTGCGCGGCGGATACGTCGACCAGCGTTAATCCGAGATTGGAGGCGAGCGCCGCAATATTGGCTCCGTCATTGGTTTCGCAGGCGTAAGCGAGATGCAGCAGCCGGTTCTGTTGGCTGTCCTTGCCGGCGAGCGCGTCGCGGATCTCAGGGGCCAGGCCCAACTTCAGGCTCAGAGAACGGATCGACATGGCAAATGCCACGTGCAACGTTGAAAACAGGCCCGTGTCAAATGCGAGTGAAGCATGCATGGCGTTACCGTGGATCCGGGCGAGTTTGCCCATCAGCAAGGCCCGGCTAAGTGCCGTTCGGGCGCAAAGCCTGCTGTCTGCTGTGGAAGGCAGACCTGCGAGCGCGAGCAGGACGGCTGCGCGTTGGCCTCTTTGGGCACCGAGCATCACCAGCGCGTGTGCAGCAGAGTCGGCCGCGGTGGTGAGTCCGCCTGCGGGCGAGGTGGCAATGCGAAGCAGTTGCGGCTGAAGCTCGGGGTTGAGCTTGAAGAAGGCTAGCAGGTTGTCCATCGGTTGGCGCAGCGCAATGATCAGCAAGTCCATGCGCCGAAGTCGACCTTGTTCAGATGACATCGCGGCCCCTGAGCCAATGTGTTGCAGCCCCTGAACCCAAATCCCATACGGCCATTTGTTCAGTTCCGCGCTGTCCTGAATTCCGCTTACGATGCAGGTTGGGCCTACAGGCAAGGACGAAGGGGGCGTGTGGGCGGCAACACGGATGTAGTGCCAGTCAACACTGTATTCGGGTGGGACAGCACCTGCCTCCAGGCAGAACGTGAGGCCATCTGCGCTCAGTACGCGCGCACGATCGAGGGATTCCTCGGATTGCGGGCTGGCGACCCAGATGAAATGGTTCTGGTTAAGCAGCGCCGGCGCGTCGCTCAACAGCACGCTGTCGCTGATGCGAACGAGTAGCGGGGCTTCGCCCGTTAACTTGTCTGCAGCGAGTGAGTAGAGTCCCGTCAGCAACATGTCCTCGTCCATTTGGGCAAGGTCCGGCGACCGGGTGGCCTGACTGGTGCGGCCACGGAGCATCAATTCCCGCGCAACCACCTGACCTGCCCGGTCGAAAATCGGGTCGAAGGTGAGGAAACGATCGCGGAGCTCTTCCTCCCTTACGGGGGAACTATTGGCACCCCCGAGTTGGGTGATGGTGGTAGCCTGCTCCAATGCGTCGGTATCGACTCCCCCGCCGCTGGGCTGGCTGGAAGACTGGAAGGTATCTGGCTCCATTTAGGCGAATGGTTAAAGAAGCGTGCGCAATTGTTCCGAAAAGACATTAACGTCAAGCGCATTTTTACACAGGATCGACACTCTTCGGGATAATTTGTGGGTCAGCGATGGGTTCCCTTCAAAAATTCGCATCTCGGGAGGACAGATGAACATTGCCCAACGATTAATTTCGGTTGTTGTACTTGCCGCAGCATTCAGTCCCAGTAGTCAGGCGAATGGCAGCTCAAGTGATGGAGAAGTTAGCGCGCCTTCCAATTCACAAGTGGTCGCCGTGACTATTTACAATGACAATTTTGCGCTCGTCAAAGAGCGCCGCACGGTCATGCTAGGCGAGCACGTGCATCACTTGGCCTGGCAAGGCGTGTCGGCCCAAATACAACCTGAAACGGTCCAGCTCCGTGACTTGACCAATCCTGCGGGTCTTCGACTGCAGGAGCAGAACTTTGAATTCGATCCGTTGACGCCACAACTGCTGCTCGAGAAATATGTGGGCAAGGAGGTCACCGTCATCATGACCAACCCCGCTACCGGGGTCGACAAGCGAGAACTTGCCACCGTCTTGGCCGCAAGTGGCGGAGTGGTATTGAAATTCTCGGATCGAATCGAAACCGGTGTGCCTGGACGGCTGGCGTTTTCCGCGCTGCCGGATAATCTCAGTGACCAGCCCACCCTTGCGTTCACTTTGGACTGCCTGCGGGCAGGCGAGCATAAGCTTGAGCTCGCTTACCTGACCGGTGGCCTTTCCTGGAAAGCCGATTATGTGGCCGCGTTGAACGACAAGGACGACAGATTGGATTTGAATGGATGGGTGACGCTCATCAACCATAGCGGCGTGAGCTATCCAAACGCAAATCTTCAGCTCGTGGCGGGCGATATAAACCGGATTCGCGACGCAATGATCGCACCCCGGGTCATGCCCATGATGGCAAGGGCAGGCGCGGCGGACGTCCAGGATGTGGTTCAGCAAAACTTGTTTGAATATCATCTCTACACTTTGAATCGACCGACCATGATCGCTGAGAACGAGACCAAGCAAGTGATGCTGATGTCGGCACACGGCGTACCCGCACGCAAGGAATTCCTACTCGAAGGCGCAAACTACTATTATTCGGGGCAGTATGCCGACCTCGGTCAAAAGATCAAAATCGGTGTCGTCGTCGAGTTTAATAACTCGGGCAACGGCCTGGAGATGCCGTTGCCTAAGGGGATCGTCCGAGTCTACAAGCAGGACGCCGAGGGGAATGCTCAGTTTGTCGGTGAAGATCGCATCGACCATACGGCGAAGCAGGAAACGGTTCATCTGAAGGTCGGCGAGGCCTTCGACATCACCGCGGATAAGAAGCAAACCGACTTCAAGAAGGTATCGGGCGTGTCAAGGTACAACTATGTCTTTGAAAGCGCGTATCAGATCACAATCCGAAATGCGAAGGACGAGCCTGTCACAATCAAGGTCTTGGAACCGGTGCCCGGCGACTGGCAAGTCCTGAGTGAATCGCTCCCTCACACCAAGGCCAATTCCGGGGCCGCGAGCTGGCAGGTTCCGGTAGCGGCCCAAGGCGCAGCCGTGTTGACGTATCGTGTGCTGGTTCGTTACTAAACGCGCCTAACGCTTGGGCAATTTGCACGCTTAAGGGACAATGGTGTGGGTGCCGAAAAAGGAAGCGTTTGATGGATGCATTGAATGTAGTCAAGGGGGTGGTGGTTTATATCCGCTACTCCATACTGGATGCGCGCGGCAGCGTCGTGGAGCAATATGACATGCCGGTGGGCTATGTGCATGGCGGTAATAGTGGCTTGCTGGAGAAGCTTGAGTCGGCATTGACAGGAAAGTCGGTGGGCGACCGGGTGAACGTTGTACTGTCCCCCGAGGAAGCTTACGGCTCCCGCGACGAAGATCTGGCATTCACCGATGACATCGTGAACGTGCCTCCTCAATTTCGCCATATCGGCGCCGAGGTCGTGATGTCCAATGAGTCTGGGGAGACCAAGGCTTTCTACGTGAGCAAGATTGAGGACGACAAGTTAACGGTCGATGGCAATCATCCCTTGGCGGGGCAGCAGGTGACGTGCATGGTCGATATCGTCGATATCCGTGAGGCGACGGAGCAGGAAAAACTCACCGGGTTGGCCGCGGATTCGTCACCGGCAAGCTTGATTCATTAGGCAGGGGACGAAATAAAAAAAGTCGGGGTACCCCGACTTTTTTTGAGACGACTTAGGTTACATGGTTGGACAGGCATCAGTACCGGGGATTTTGCCGGGCAGCAGCAGGAACGCCTCAAACGGACCCATGACGCTCATCGCCTCGAGTTTGGGCCCCTTGAATTTCAGGCGTCCGAACATCATGGCCTTCATGGGCCCATATTCGCCCGCGCCCATCTCGTGCCAGCGGGACGTTTCCGCGTTCATTTCATAATCGACGTCCAAGTCTGGTTGGCTTTGTACCGCACCGCCATAGACACACAAGGCCTTACCATCCTTGGCAACGATCTTCAATTCGGTCATCGTGGAAGGTCCACAGTCGGTTCGGTACAGATGGATGATTTTGTAACCATGGCCCTTGTCATTGTGTATCCATTTGTCAGCGAGGCCGCCAGTCAACACGGCATCCTTATTCCAGGCGTTGCAGGCCTGGGCGGTCCATTCGACCGACATCAGCGGGGGCGCAGCGGTGGCAGCGCCAGCGGTCAGCGCCAGAAGTCCCACGGCAATAAGAGAAAGCTTGGTCATTTAATACTCCTCCGGTTGGTAGTTACGTAAGGCAAATGAGCCCCTACGGGCGGAACTTTACCGTAGTGCAGCGGTTTGTGAAAGTGGCTTGTCATTCGGGCAGATGGTTTCGCACCAGACCATAGAGCCAAGTGCCATGCAGCGCTCCGGCCAAGGCGACAATCGCACCGATGGACCCCATTCCAACCAACGCAAAAATCGGTCCGGGACACAGGCCGATCACCCCCCAGCCTAAGCCGAAAAGGGTGCCGCCGAAAATGAACCGATACCGCCCCGGGCCTTTGGAGGGAATCTGCATGGCTGTGCCCTCCATCGATGCCTTGCCCGCATAGTAGCGTTTCATGACCTGGACCCCGATGATGCCCGTAACAATGGCGCTCATCATGATGCCGTACATATGAAATGACTGAAAGTAGAACATTTCCATGATTCGATACCATGAAGCGGCTTCGGTCTTTACCATCGTGAAGCCGAACAGGGTGCCAGCAAGCAGGTAGGGAACGTATTTCATTGTGCGTCTCAGTGGAAAAGGTAGGGCGTAATGAAGTGGGACGCAATAAGTCCGCCACCAAAGATTCCCAGTACTGCCAGCAATGATTGGGGCTGGAACGTCGACAACCCAGTAATGGCATGACCCGAGGTGCACCCCGACGCGTAGCGAGTACCAAAACCGACAAATACCCCGCCAAGAAACATGATGAGGATGCTCTGCCAGTAAAAGCCGAAGAGGACGGGGGGCAGAAATCCCCCCCCAATCGGCACGTTCCAGTAAGAGAACATGGTCAGCGCTTCTACCGAAAGGTGAATCGGCTCTGGATTTGCAAACACGACACCGGCGAGGAAGCCCCCAAGCACCGCACCCAGCGCAAAGACCAGGCTCCAAGTGTGGTCGCGCCAATCATAGGTGAAGAACTCCACCCCAATAGCCTTGGGCTGGGTAATTGCGCAGAGATGTTCAAGGTTTGCTGATATGCCGAAAGACCGGTTGCCAATCCAGATCATGAGCGGCACCATGAGCCCAATAATGGGTCCCGCCACATACCACGGCCACGGACCTTCGAGTAATTGAATAAATGTGTCCATGCGTTCTCCTCACGAATGATTTTTTTCCTTTGGGCGAGACCGGCGGCGTTTCAAATGTCCAGGTTCTCGCATAAACGTCTTCTGCATGGGTGTGGCCCATCCCCGATGCGGTGGGGCCCCTGCGGTTTCAATGAAGCGATGCGCGGTGGCGCGGCGCGATTCGCGGGATCGGGTTCGCCAGTCCAAGAATGGCGACATTGAGCCCATTGTGCTCAAGCCACACGCCCGCCCCACTCAGCGGGGCAGCATATCCGTCATGTTGCGAAGCGCGTCGTCCCTTCGGGCACGGTGCGCCGTGCCCCGGATAATGGGGCGATAGTGGAACGGCATCGTGCTTTCGTCAAGGTCGCTGCCTTTTGGTGGAGACGAACGCGAAACATTTTCCGTCAGCACCGCGCCACGGGCGGGGCCGTTCGCGGTCCAGGCGACGGGTGTCGATTCTATTGCCAATCCCATGCCGTGCCCGCTGCATAGGTACAGGCGTTGCGCCGTTTTGCAGAAATGACCACAGGCGCCTTCCCGGCCTTCGGGCGGGGCGTTGACAGCGCGGGCAGGAACGCGGTCTGGGTCGGTTGAACGCTGCGGGGCGACGGGCTAATGGCGTTGACATGGCGCGGTGCCAATTTGGCGGTGAAAGACAACCCCTTCTGGCGCATAAAATTGGCGCAGCAACGGAGGCAGACACCGTACTGGCCGTCATGAGGTTGCAAGCGCTGCACCGAAAGCGTGCAGTGCAGAGCGTGAGAGTAGCGGGACCCGCTGTTTGAAGCGGTATTCGAATGCTATCCTAAGTGGCGTACGATCGATGCAATGGTCCCGTCAGATGAGGCCATCGCTGGCCGGGTGGGCTGTTGCGAGGTCCGCGTTCACCGCAGGGCCCAGAGCGGGGCGCTCCGTTTACGATGCCGACGGCTCACGGATCTGCGAAGGACGGTCGCACGCCAATGGGAGCGATGCAGCTGACGGCGTTACTGAGCCTTACGGCTGGAAGCGGTCGTCACCGGGCCGGTTGGCGCCGCGATGCCCGCGTGTTGACGGACCTTGGGGGCAACACTCGGCGCTTGGTGCAGTGCGCACGGCGCGTTTTTTCCCATGTGCTTGGATGAGCCGCCTGCGCGTCCCTGGCCACCCTTCGTTCCGGCACGGCTGGCCGGATATTCCAGCTGTTTTTTCACGTGAGGAGCCTTGGTGCGTTTGAATCCTGTTCACCACGGAGCGCCAATTCAATGCTGCGTATCCGTGCCGAACCCAGTGCTGCTCGAACATGTTGTGCCGGTGCGTACTAGGAAGGTGACGCCATCTCGGAGGACGCGCGTGAGTGGCGACCAGGTGACGCGCAGCGCGCGGTCTATCCCTGCCCTTGGTCGAATTCCTGGTCCACCGCGACAAATGGTCGGGACCGCATTCAAACTTGCGTTGGCAGAACGAACGATCGCCTTCGATCACGCGTTGTCCCGATCGTTCGCACCGGACCTTGTCGGTCTGAGGGCATGCCCTCGGGTATGCCCTCATACTCTCATGCGCGGCAGGGATGCCGCCTTTACAGCTCAACACAAGCAGGCAATTACTGTCGAAAGAACGCCAGCGGTGCATTTGAGGCGGGGGATCGACGGGTGAGTCCGGACGCACTGTTGCTGATCACTGGAAGCTGTTCGCTATGCCCGGCCATGCAGCAGGTGCTGAGCGCATTGCTAAAGGAGGGCGCAATCGGCCGGCTCGAGACCATTAATGTCGCGGTGCACCCGGAGGAGGCAAGGCGACGGGACGTCCAATCTGTTCCCTGGACTCGGATCGGGCCTTACGAAATCCAGGGTGTGGTGTCGCGCCAGGAGCTCGAACGCTATATCTACGGTGTCGGTGAGCCAAGCTTCTTCGACGCCTATGTCCTGGACTTGTTGAAGACCGGCAGGCGCGCACGATTCGAAGCATTGGTGCAACACGAGCCCGAGCAAATTCATACGCTGGCTCGCTTGATGACCAATCCACAGACCAGTATGGCGATTCGTCTAGGCATTGGGGCCGTGCTGGAGGAATTTCAGGGTACCGGACTGACTCGGCCCTTGGTTCCAGCGCTCGGCGCTTTGCTGAAGTCAGACGATCCCGTGCTGCGCGCTGACGCCTGCCACTTCCTGACGCTCATTGGCGGAGCGGAAATTCGGCCTTTCCTCGAATCCTGCTTAGGCGACGCGAACAACGAGGTCCGAGCAATTGCCGCGGAGGGTCTGGCTGACTCATGATTGGCGACGCACGGTCCTCGCTGGCACCCTAAGCCATGCGGTGAGACGCGTCGGGTTTGTCGATCAGGCCGCTGGGAACGGCGATGGGATTCGGGTTGCATGCGGTGACCGTGCGCCTATAAGCGGCTTGGACCGATTGGGCCGGGCGCGGGGCGCGCGCCTGCGCTCCCTTGACGCCGCAAGGGCCAGAGGGATCGGCAACACCGGACCGCGTTGCGGGCGCTCGAGACGGCACCGCTGTTGTTTGCGAACTTTCATGTAACGGGGGTTTGAATCACCAGGCGCGTGTAGGGTGTCACGCATGGCTACCACGTCACCACATGTACGTTACTCAGGGCCCTTCCCATGAAGCGTTCGCCGATGCTCTGGAACCGCAGCGGCACATCGGTCACGTAAAAGTCATAGCGGGGTCGGATCCGTCCCGGGTTGGCAAGGCCCGCATGCTCCAGTGTGCGTGCTGTGAGTTCGGCCATGGCTTCCGCGGAGTCGACAAGTCTTACATCCTTGCCGACAACCTCCTGTAGGAGGGGCTTGAGCAGAGGGTAGTGGGTGCAGCCCAATACAAGGGTGTCGATCTGTTCCGCTAAAAGCGGACGCAGGTATTCCTTTGCGGTCAGGCGGGTGACCTCATGATCCAGCCAGCCTTCTTCCACCAGGGGCACAAACAGGGCACAGGCCTGGGAATGGATGCGCGAGTCAGGTGCATATTCGTGAATGGCCCGTGCATAGGCGTTGCTATTAATGGTGGTGGGCGTGCCAATGACACCGATGCGCGTACCGCTTCTCGCAGCAACGGCGCCCGCATCAATGACGTCGAGCACTGGCACCGTTGAGCGATCACGTACGGCTTGCGCTGCCACGGCTGCCATTGTGTTGCACGCAATGATCAGCAATTTCACGTCCTTTTCAAGCAGGAACTGGACGATCTGGGTCGTGAAATGGGAAATGGTCTCGACTGACTTCACCCCATAAGGCACGCGTGCCGTATCGCCGAAGTAGGCAATGCTTTCGTAGGGCAGACGTTCCATCAATGCACGCACGACGGTCAGGCCACCAATGCCAGAATCGAACACCCCGATGGGGGAAGCGGGTGAGGCCATATCAGGAGGAAAGACGCGAAAGCGCCCATTCTACATGCTCGCACACCAGCTTTGATGCGTGCGCACGACGCGACTTAAGCACGGCAATGGCTTGAGCGGAAGCAGGTCCGTTGCCCAGTGCGACGGCGATGTTGCGCAGCCATCGCTCGTGCCCGATGCGGCGGATGGCCGAGCCGGCAAACTGCGTCAGAAACTCCGCTTCACTCCAGCCAAATAGATCCGCTAAGGTGGCAGCGTCCAGGTTATGGGTGGGGTGAAAGTCTTGCAGTGTTGTGGTGCGGGCGAAACGGTTCCACGGGCAGGCCAACTGGCAGTCGTCGCAGCCGTAGATGCGGTTACCCATGAGTGGTCGAAGTTCAAGCGGAATGCTGCCCTTGAGTTCGATCGTCAGGTAGGAGATGCAGCGACGCGCATCAATTTGATAAGGAGCGACGATCGCCTGCGTCGGGCACGCCGCAGCGCATGCAAAGCAGTTGCCACAGTGATCTTTATGGGGCGCATCCGCGGGCAGGGGAAGGTTGGTGTAGATTTCGCCTAGAAAGAAATACGAGCCCTCATTTTGATGGATGAGCAGGGTGTGTTTGCCGCGCCACCCCAATCCCGAATGGACTGCCAATTCCACTTCCATAACCGGCGCGGAGTCGGTGAATACGCGCGAGCCAAACGGGCCAATTTCGGTGGCTATTTTCGCCGTGAGTTTCTGCAGGCGGCTGCGCAACACCCTGTGATAGTCGCGGCCCAGGGCGTAACGCGAGACATAGGCACGATCCGCCGCGGAAAGATTTGCCAGCGCGTCCGCCGCATCGGGCCAGTAATTGAGGCGCGCAGAAATTACACTTAGCGTGCCGGGCACGAGTTCTTGGGGCCGACAGCGCTTGCTGCCGTGCCGCGCCATATAATTCATCTCGCCATGAAAATCCTTGCTCAACCAATCCTGCATGCGCAGTTCTGCCGCGGACAGATCGATGTTGGCGATGCCCATCTGCGCAAAGCCCAGTTCCTGTCCCCAGGTTTTGATTTGACGGGCGAGCGCAGCGTAAGACGGGGACGATGAGCGGTCATGCATGGGGTCAATGATACGCCGGGGATGCTGTTCGAACTTGCCGACGAACCTGCCACCATAGCGCTGGGCGCGAGGCTGGCTGGGGTTCTGCGGCCGGGCATGCTGGTCTATCTTGAAGGGGGACTGGGAGCGGGGAAAACGACGCTGGTCCGCGGAATCGTCCGTGCCTTAGGGTACAACGGACGTGTCAAAAGCCCCACATACACCTTGGTCGAATCGTATATTTTTTCTCAATTTACCTTGCAACACTATGATTTATATCGCATGATTGATCCACGTGAATGGCTGGATGCAGGGTTTCGGGATGATTGCAATGACGCCACGCTGTGCTTGGTCGAATGGCCGGAGAAGGCCTCAGGTTTGTTGCCTCCACCGGATATGCGGATTCGCTTGACGCTGCTAGGTGACGGTCGCAAGGCCCGCATCGACGCGGAATCCCCGCGAGGTGTGCAATGTTTGGAGGGACTCAAATGTATTCATGGCGACTGATTGCGTTGACATGGCTCACCTTATGGTCTGGCGTAGGACACGCATCCATCGGCCTCAATGCAGCACGGATGTGGCCCGCACCCGAATACACGCGGCTCACCCTCGAAGCCAAGGAACCGATTCCCTTCAAGTACTTCACCTTGCAAAATCCGGATCGGTTTGTGATCGATCTTGAGGGGGTTCGCGATGATGCGAATCTCAATGCACTTATGGCGCTAGTGCAGGCAGATGACGTGTATGTGCAATCGGTGCGGGTTGCCGTAAATCGACCTGGAATCACTCGGATCGCCGTCCAGTTGAAGGTGCCGGTGCGTCCTTCAATTTTCGAGATCAAGCCGACTGGGAACTATGGTTATCGTCTGGTTCTCGACTTGTATGCGGCTTCACCTAGTGGGACTGCGGCGCCTGTCACCGCCAATATTGCGCTGGCCAATCCGGTGCAAAGCGATGCCCCGGTGAAACCAGTGGCAGATAACGCCGCCGGGCAAGGCGGCACGCAGACCGCTTCGGGCCGGAGCAATCAGTATACTCGACTGTTAACGGTCGCCGTTGACGCGGGACACGGTGGCGAAGACCCGGGCGCCCACGGGGTGACCGCTTATGAAAAGAATGTCACGCTTGCCATCGCCCGTAAGCTCAAGGCAAAAATTGATCAGCAGGAAAACATGCGGGCAGTGTTGACCCGCGACGGCGACTATTTTCTGCCACTTCAAGAGCGGGTCGCCAAGGCCCGCAGCGTGCGGGCAGACTTGTTTGTATCGATCCATGCCGATGCCTCGTTGAGTTCTGACGCGCGCGGTGCTTCCGTATTTGCGCTGTCGGAGCACGGCGCGACTTCAGCGGCAGCGCGCTGGCTTGCGAGGAAGGAAAACCAAGCTGATTTGATCGGTGGTGCGAACATCGACGTGAAGGATCCAGACCTTAAGCGTACCCTGATTGATCTTTCACAAACTGCGACCATCAGCGACAGCTTGAAACTGGGTAGA
>JBKQNQ010000262.1:0-7201 GCA_052145875.1 Thiobacillaceae bacterium | reverse complement strand
GCGGCATCCAACCCATCTGCCTCACGTTCGTTCATCAGGTTCTTCATTCTTTCAGTCATGATCTAAGCCTACCTTTCTACTCTAATTCGTCAGAGGTAGGTGTCTCAGGTCATATTGGCACGGGGGGGTTACGGACTAGGCTGCTGGCTACACCGTGGGCTATCCAAAGGGGGCTTGTGACCCTGCGTTAAGATGCGCCATCGCCTTATCAAGCATCTCATCAGGATCACTTGGGAACCTCAGCAGTTCAAAGGCCTTAGTCAAATCTTCCTTTGTAACCAGTGGGACCTGATGCGTTGCCAGTTCATTGGCTTGCGGTGCAATTTGATCTTTTGGCAATCCACAAACGAGAATGCCAACAACCTGTGAGTAATGGCCACTGGCCTGAAGGGCTTTCGACAATGCGCCCCGTCGGTCAACGAGCTTGCCCAGCTTTGAGCTAAAGTCAGCAAACTTCGTGGTGCACTCGACGATCACAAGCCTCCCAGCCGGAGTCGCAACGACCAGGTCTGGGGAGTCGGTTTCAATCTGAACAGTTGGCGTAAAACCCAGGAGAAATAGAAGGGACGCAACTCCCAATTCGAAACGATTGGAGTCTGTCGACTCCAATGCCAGCTTGACCATCTTAAGGTCTTTGTCGAAGTGCTGAACAGCTACCAGACGATTATTACGGGCCTTTGCTGGATCCAAAAACCACTGCCGCCGCACAGTTGCTCCCCCGATCATCAGCATTGCAAAGGCACTGTCCGCTTGGGTTAGGCGGATTAATGCTGTGCCTTTACGCAGGCCGTTCCTAGGCCGCTCCCACTCAATTTCCGTCGCCACCTGTCTTCTTGATTCAAGTGTATTTCCGGGAGTCGCGCGGACGGCTAGGCTTAACCTGCTTGTGTCAAAGCGCGGATGGGCATGAAGTGTCAAGCGCAACTGGTCATCTTTCAGGCCACACGCTGTCAAGACCAGATCTACAGGAGGACCAACACGAATGGTTATGGAGCCCGTGTCCTGTGTGGATTGGGGGTTACTCATTCCCAGCCACTGTTTGATGTCCACGAGTCCGTCAAACGGAGGGGTGCCGTTACGCAACTCGTTATCAATTACTGTGCTGTCAATCGGTGAAGGCACGGCTTGCATGACACCAGATACTTGCAGGTGTAGGTCAGAGAACCATCTGTCACTATGAGTCATCTCTGAGTAGTAGCTAAAAGGCTGCTCGCTGCTCAAGCAAAAAGACTCCCCATTCGCGTCGACCTGCCCTTGTGTTGCATGGTGCAAGAATTGGAGCAGTTTTTTCTTGGACACGCGGGAAAGCTGCTGCTGGCCTGCGGAAAGGAGGCTTGTGTCAACCTTGAAGCTCATATCATGGATGACCGGTAAGGGGACGAGCACGATCAGACCTTCTGATAGGCGTGATTGTCCCCCTTCCTTCCGAACAATGTATCGAGCATCGAGCGAATAGTAATCGCAAAGCCTGTCATCGGCGGCTTGCAGAAATAGATCCTTGTAGTGCTCGTTACTCAATATGCCCCCCCGCGACCAAACGTTCAGAGTAAGTTGGCTACCAAAGTGTGCCGCATGTCGCCAGGAGCCAAAGAGGCCTCCCAAAGGCAGTCATGCATGCCCAATTACTTTCACTTCACGACGCCCTTGGAGCCAAAAGCGTTGAACATTTTCAGGCATAGGCTCTCCGCGATCACCATGGGATCAGATCCTGTGGCCCGAAAGTGCTCTGGCCACGTAATATCCTTCTTCTTGTAAGGCGCTGAAAATTTGTGCCACACATTACTGGTCCACATGCAGGTCCCTTCCGCATTCAGATACGTGCACGTCAAGAGGTAGGGGACATCCGTTGCCGACAGTTCAAGGCATTCCTTGATCATGTGGCAGAATGCACCAAAGATGTCACAGATGCCAACGTGCAAAATGAACCGATCGACGTTGTTTATGGGTTCAACGTTACTGTTGCGATACAGCAGGGAGATGTATCCAGTCCGATGGACCTCTGTCTCCCATGTAGGACTATCGTGCTGGTCTTCACCAAGGAGGCCATCAATCGTCGGGCGTGCAGCGTAGTTGCTCGCGAGATCGACATAGTGAAACTTGTTGCGTCGCGCGTCGCCACGAATGAGCGTCTCAAAGGGCGTGCTAAGCACATCCCAGGGGACTTCGGGCGCAATCAGAGGCATCGCCTGGATAAAAAAAGCGGGTTGTCGTTCATCGATAAGTTCTCGGACTTCGCGAAGTCGCCGGTCGACGAATAGTCGGGCTCGTGCCTCTGCTGAAGATGAAGTTAGAACGGCCTCGCGGACTTCGTGAGTTGTCATGGGAAAGCTAGACTCGGAGTGCCTGACGTAAAATGAGAGGTGTCCAGCATGGCTGACCATGTGAGGGCGACTGAGGCTCGGCGGGATATGAACGATTATGCAGGCCCTGCCTGTTGAAAGTGAAACAGGGACGATCCGCAGGCCGGGTATCCGTGGGTCGATCGATGAACTGGCTACGCGTTCAAGGTCATGAGCCAAGGTGTCACCGCTGTCCAATCCGACCAGTTGCTCGTCAACCGATAGGCCTTCAGCTGGTTCCCTCACACCCAAGAACAGGTGGCCCCCAGCAGCGTTCGCGAAAGCGGTTACGTCCTTTAGAAATTCGCGCTTCGCTTCTTTGTCGGATGTCCCGGATAGACCTTCCTTGTAATCGAGGTAGAGGCCTTCAGGTATGGACAGCCCAAGAAATTCGCGGAGAGACTGCTCCGTCATCGCCATCACTTGTTGCGTCGTAAGATGCATCTAGTTTGCTTTCAATGATGTTATCGGTAAGCGTATTCTTGAAGCCTCCATACCGTAGGCACCGCATTAGAGAATACGATAGGCGAGCGAAGTGGGAATGGGCAGTTGCCGGCCGCGTCGGCCAGCACTGCTAACTAGCCCGCAGCCAGCTGTTCGGGGGCGCCGACCAGCGAATTGCGCACAAGCGGGCTTAGCCAGTGCTCTGCTACTTTCGCCAGAGCACCGTCGGTATCTGGCCCTAAGCTAATTTTATTGGCACTTCCATGTTGGTCGACGGGCAAACGCCGGCACAAAAGGTCAGCTAGTGCCGCATCCTCGACAGCACAAATAATCTGGCGCCCTTCAGAAACCAACTGGGCAACTAGTTCAGCCAAGTGCACGGTTCTGAAATCATCGACGTGCTGAACGGGATCGTCTAACAGTATGGTGCGCCATCGACTCCAAGCCAGCGATAGATTCACTGACAAGAGGAATGCTAACCCTGTTGCGCGACGCTGCCCACTTGAGAAGAGAAATTGTGGATTGAGGTTTTCGCCAACCTGAAGTTTCAAGAAGCGCCTCACATCTCCTCGAATTGAATACTCAATGTCATTCCAGATAGGATGTGGCCGCAGACGGCGAAACAGCTCAGACATCAGAGGAAGCACACGTTCTAAGCGACGATCTAAGGTCTCAGCGGCGGCTCGCCGCGCAGCATCGTGGAGCGCCTGGGCGCCCACCCACGCCTTACGTGCCCGACCGAATCGCTCTTGGGCGCGGGCGAGCCTGGTATTTGTGTCAATCACGGCACGTTGGGCGCGCTCGAGATCCAATCTGAGTCGCAAGGTTTCGAGGATACGCAGGTCTGTCTGCGCAGCATCGAGGCGTTGACGTAGCTGTGCCTCGCGAACGGTGACCTGTTCGACTGTAGCGTCGGCTGCGATGCCTTGAGCGTCGCGCTCCTGTTCGAAGCTGTTAACTATATCTTTGGCGGTTAGCAGGGCAGCTTTGACCGCGTCTGCCTCTTTAGTGGCGGTGGCAAGCTTTCGTTCCGCGGCGGCCCGTGCCTGCTCACGCTCAGCAGCGCGTGCAGAATCTTCGTTTAGTCGACGCGCCAGGGTCTCTGCCGCTTCAATACCTTGCTCAAACTCTTCGTGAGTCTGACCCTTCGCGCATAGCGGGCAGTGACCGTCCCGCAATCCAAGCTGGCGACCGAGCGCTACCAGAGCGATGAGCTTGCCGGCCAAGTCATTAAGACCAGAGGCAGCGGCGGTTTCCTGCATTGAACTGAAGGCACGAAGCGCGGTGGTGGCGCCGTCCTTTTCAGCATTGGCAGATTGAAGGGAGGCTGACAGGGAATCAATGCGCGAACGCATCTCCTCTGCCGTGTTCCAGTGGTTGCTCAGTCTTCGAAGGGACTCGATTTCTGCGCCAACAGCTGCGATTCGAGCACGCACCGGGCCGGCAAGCAAGTCGGCACCCAGGATTGTGTTGGCGAACATCTGAAGGCGTTCTACAACCCCAGCCATGACAATATCATCCACCAAGCCTGCCCGAACTTCGTCTAAACGACGAGCGGAAGCAGCAACCTCAGCATTAGTCGTCGTCACATCCTGCTGTGCATTGGCCATCCTTTGCTTGGTGAGCGACACAAGCTGGGCACCACGCGCAATCCATGCGTCTGCATCATTGGCGCCAAGCGCATCACGCAATAGCGTATAGCGGTCAGTCTCCTTAAGATCAAGGCTTAGGCTCGTGATATGTTCGTCGCGGATGATCGTGGTTGCGCAAAGCTGGCTAAGGGGAGACACAGGGGCGAGCGTCGAATCGCAAAGCCTTCCTGCTAGATTCTCAAGGATGCTTGTGTCCGGATCGGCAAACTGCGTCCGGCGGATGCTGACTTCTCCGTCGTGATCACGGAAGCCAACTTCAACATACCGTTCAACGGGTAGAGGGCCCTCGCCGGTCCACCACACATAATCGGTAACGGTCTCGCCATCGGCCTTAGTCTTGCCGTATTTGCTGAGGGTGCCCGTAAGAGCGAATTCAATGGCATCAAAGATTGTGCTTTTTCCAACGCCATTGCGGCCATCAATGATAGTGAAGCCATCAGCAAACTCAATGCGGATCGGTTTCCTGTAGCCGCGAAATCCGCAGAGATCAAGAAATGCGAGTTTCATGGCATTTCCTCCAATACCTGGATGACTACTGCTTCTTCCGCATTTGATAGAAAGGCATCGATCGCTCGCGGAGGCAACTCCGTTGCACGTAGCCGAATCTCCGATATGAGGTCGACCGCCTCAAGCTTAGGGGCGGTCTGCAAAGGTAGTAGCGGTATCAATGCTGCTCGTAGATCGGTGATACCCCCAATTCCTGCCCGGGCAATCTTGCGGGTGCCCCCGAGATCTTCCTCGATAGCCGCGAGAGCCGCCGCACTAGCGGTGTCAGAATCGTCGATATCACCTGTTGCCAGAACTACGATGTAAGCATTCCAGGCCTTCTGAGCCGCTCGCCGCAAGCTGAATTGATGGTCGGATATGGCACGATTAGCGTCCTTGTCCCAATCCGCAATCAGTTCGCTTGGATCACCGTAAGAGAATAGGAATCCAAGCACAACGGAATCCTCAAACATCAGCGCTTGACGGCCATTGATAGAAACACGTCCCGTCGTGAATCTGGCCTCGTTTAGTAGTTCAGCACTTGATGTAATTAAGTCGATCATAGTCCTAATTCCTGGACAGCATCGGGGCGTGTTAGCCATCGACTGGAGTCACCCCTCGCGATCGATGGCGGAGTTACCGCACGCGCAATGTTTTTTGGTAGTGACTGTGCCTCTGCGCCGACGGCAATAACTATGTCAGGTGCAATCGTGGGTGCAATTTCACGCTCGAACTCCGCTTCGACTCGATGAAGGAGCTTGTTTGCTGCGCGTAACACCCGCACTCGCCGCCCGTTCAGTTGCCAATATGGACCATCCGAGACAGCGCCGCAAGCCTGGAGCTGCAACAAAGTCAAACCTAGCAAGGGCTCGTCTGGAGGATTTCGCGCCTGAGCGGGCTCGTTTGGGATCCGACCTTCGAGGTCGCGCCGTATCTGCCACAGTGTGGTGTTGTCCAGATTGGGGGGCTCGGTCCACGCTGCCGCGGGGTTGATCCCAGATTCACTCAGATATTCGGTTGAACCTTGATACAACACACGTCGCACAAATGACTTAGAAAAGTGCAGACGAAGAGACTTAAGGAAGTCGGCTCCTGATGCCTGCACATGCAGAAAGGCTGTCGTTGCTCGCTGACCTAATGCATAGAGATCTGGTGCTTTTCCGGCGAATAATGCCCCGTTGGCTGGATCTACAACTAGGACACGCGCCGGATACACCGCACCGAGCGTGTTCGCTAGGACCTTGTTCAGGTAGTCCCAGTCGGTCCAATAGCCAATGATTAACAAATCCCGGCTAAGTAATTGAGCGTTCAACCATGTCGCGCTATTGGCAATTCGTTGTGCTACCGGGGGGACGGGCGGTTGCCCCGGAGCCCAAACCATTGTGTTGGGCCTACTTCGGCATCCATGGATCTTCAATAGTGGCTTGACGTCCGGAGGAAAGGCAGCGACCTCATGTCCATCGATGCCAGCCCCCACATGGCCTAGTAAATGTTCGCCGGCTATCTCAATGAGTCTATCGACATTGGTCGTAATCGCTGTTTGAATAGCCCGAACGAGAAGCAGATCCGCGACGGCTTCATGGCCACAATTCGGAACACCAGCGAAGGCGTGCCAGTCAATATATTTGTTGAAGTATACAGTTTCGAGTTCCCCCCTCTGGAAGAAGAATTCTGCCTGATCTTCCACACGCACGGGCAACGGAGGGCGTGAAGCCCCGAATGTAGCGTCATATTTCTGCTTTGCAGTCGCGGCCAGATCGGTAGCGGACGGCAAAGAGCTTGGAGGGGCCATGGAGAGCCCCGCGCCGGCCAGAAGAGCTAAACGATCATTTAACAATGAGTCAAGCGCGGTTTCTAAGGCGGCATCAAAGGCGATCTCTTGCATCAAGTTAAGTATTCCACCACGATGGGTTTCGCCTGGCCATTACGCCTACGCCACGCGATCAAAAGTCGAGGGTTAGGTTTTGTTCGCGAAGGACAGTAGACCGTCAACATTTTTCTTAAACGTGCCTCTCGGGTCTGAGTTGCTAGCAAATTCCATGTAGTGGTGGTAGCACTGCTGGTCAATTTCGCGGGCATCTGGGTCGAGGCGATAAATCGACCAAGCACGGTCAAATGCGTGACGATGCCAACGCGGAACAAACGGCTTGAAATTGTTGAATGCGCGTTGGATGCCAGGAAAGGCCGCCCGAAGGAAAGCATCGATGTCGTGGGGCCAGTTAGCGGGGATTGGGTAGATGGATCCAAGCTCCCCAAGAACAGCAGATCGGAACGCACGAC
>JBKQNQ010000261.1:0-3681 GCA_052145875.1 Thiobacillaceae bacterium | reverse complement strand
CGAGCGAAGGAGCTCGAGAAAGAAGAGCAGGCAGCCAAAATCGAAGCAGCCAAGAAAAGGGCGGCAGAGGCATTATTGAAATTCCGCGAGTCATCGGGAATAAAGGCCTACGAATGACAATGAGCTCTGATCGGTTTGACTTCGCGCGGATACAAGAGGGGGCTAGGGCCTGTCTGGAACCAAAGTGGCAGCGCCGGCGCGAATTCTAATAAGCCCGATTCATGGCCAAGCGCGTTGCGTCAACCGGTCCGCCGCGATCAGGACGCACGCGGGCGAAACATGGCGCGCGCTCAGAGGGTTAGTACGGGTGCCTATCCCCAGCCAGCCGGTGACCGGGGGGAGCGGAACCGCCTCGCCCGTACCCCATGGTCTCACGAGCGGGTGAAGTGGCCCTTGCGATCCGCTTTACGGCGAGATCCTCTCCAAGTTATATCGCTTCTGTTTTCGCCACAGCGATACTCGGTCGATGCCCAGGATCTGGGCGGCCAGCGTCTGGTTGCCCCCGGTTTCCCGTAGTACGGTTTGAATGTAGTCCCTTTCCTGTTCTTCCAGGCTGGGCATCGAGCGCTGCTTTTTTCGTGTGGTGCGATGCGAGAGCCCCTGCAAGTGTTCGGGGAGATGATCAAGTTCCGTTTGCCTACCGACGCAGAGTGCCACCGCGCGCTCGATGATGTTTTCCAGCTCACGTACATTCCCTGGGTAAGGGTAGATCTCTAGCAAATCGAGCACTTGGGACGCGATCTCGGTCACATCCTTTTGCATTTGGGCCGCATACTTGTTCAGGAAATGATAGGCCAGCAGCGGAATATCTTCACGACGTTCTGACAGAGGCGGGATATGCAGGTTGACAACGTTAAGACGAAAGTACAGATCCTGGCGAAAACCCCCACTCTTCACCAACTCAGCCACGTCGCGGTTTGTCGCGGCGCAGAGGCGGATGTCCACTTTGGTGGACAAGGTGCCCCCCAGCCGCAATACTTCGCGTTCCTGGATCACGCGCAGCAATTTGACCTGCATGGCAGTGGACATCTCGGTGACTTCATCGAGAAACAGAGTGCCTCTGTTGGCGGTTTCAATCAGTCCGGGCTTGCCAAGCGCGCCAGTAAATGCGCCTTTTTCATTTCCAAATAGTTCGTTGGCCAGCAGATCTTCGTTGAACGCCCCACAATTGATCGCCACGAAAGGACCGTCCTGGCGCCCCCCACGTTCGTGCAGATAGCGCGCGAACAGTTCCTTGCCGGTCCCTGACTCTCCGGTGATGAGAACGTTGCAGCCCGTAGGCCCAATCTGGCGGGCCATCGCCATCAATCTTTGCATGTGGGCATTTTGGGTAATAATCTTGACCCGGCCTTGAAAGCTGTTCACTTGCTCCCTCAGCCGCTGATTTTCCCGCTTGCGTTTGACTTTCTCCATGGCTTCTGCCGCCACCTGACGCACCTCATCCAAATTGTGCGGTTCGCTAAAGTAATGAAACACCCCCTCCTTCATCGCCATTACAACGGATTCGGTTGTTGCGACGGCGGTGACCACGATTACTTCTGCGTCGGGAAGCTGCCTCCGACAGGTCTTGAGGAATTGCAGGCCATCGACATTTTTCACTTGGAGGTCGGTGAGCAGGAGGTCAAAGGCCTGTTTTCCAATTAATTTCAGCGCGTGAGTGCCGGTGGCCGCCTTGGTTACTGCGTAGCCTCCCTGTTGCATCACGTCTGCAAGCTTTCGAAATGATGTACCTTCGTGACCCACAATTAAAACCGTTTCGGAATCTTTCATGACATTTCGCATTTTGTTGAAATCGTTTCACCTTCCATAGGCACCGGATTGGCAAGGCACCGGGCGTGTCGGTTTCATGGCTGAAACTGGGCGGCAAGCAGGGTCCTGAACGGAAAGCAGATGCTCGACGCACTAAGCGACGCAGCGGTGGATCGCAGCCGACACGCAGGATGCTGGAAACTGAACCCGTGATGGCGGAGGCACCTTGACGGCGACGCCTCGTCCGGTTGTTCGATTCGAAGCTCCGTGGCAATCTCGTGGGTCAAGGACAACGCGACCAGGAAGCGTCTTAGACATCCGGATGGCCCGCGTCGAGATCAGGGTGGCCGCGCCCGCCAAGGTGCGCCCAAGCGTCGAAGGGTCAGTAAGCTCGCCTGGCTTCTCGCCAAACACTGCGTTGCATAGTACAACATCATCGCAACTAAATGCAACGGTTGCAGGATATTGTTTGTAATTTATACGCTTACGGTTGATTCACCATCATCCATGTCGCGTCGACATTGCAGAATGAATCAGTTTTTCTGGCCCCGCACCGCCATTCGGGATGAGGCCTCTTTTTAATCAATATGATATCAATCTGGCGTGATTGTTGCTTTATTGCCGCATGGTGGCTTGATTGGTGTTGGGAAGATACAGACCCAGCATTAATTTAGTATAGTGACCGTTACAGGGATAAGGGCGTCTGCCATTGGCAGCAACGATGGACAGACGGATCAAATACGTCGGGTTGGGACATGCCCGCTCGACGAAAAGAAGAAAAGGCCTCCTGGCTGCAGATGACAAGGATTTGCCCCGGTGAATTTCACCGGGGCAATGCTGGTTTCTTGCCGGACGAAATGAGGTCGTTTCGGTGTTTGCAACAAATTTTCACGAATTGAACAAATGGCTTCCAATTTCTTGAATCGAGCACGACCCCAGCAGTTGATCCATTACCTTCAGCGCTTTTCGATTAGCAGGGAATTCCTCAAGGATGACCTGCTTGCCGGGATTACCGTGTCACTTGTGGCGATCCCCCAATGCCTCGCCTATGCCCAATTGGCTGGGGTTCCGGCCTATTACGGGCTGTATGCGTCTCTGATCCCCACGATCATTGGCGCCCTTATGGGTTCATCGCGTCAACTCAGCACCGGACCCGTGGCCATGACTTCATTGCTCACAGCGGCCAGTGTGGCGCCACTTGCTGCGCATGGCACGGAGCTGTTTTATTCCTACGTGATCTTGTTGGCACTATTGTCCGGCCTGTTTCAGATCGCCTTTGGCGCCCTTCGAATGGGCGTGCTGCTGAATTTTCTTTCCCACCCTGTCCTGATGGGTTTCATCAACGCCGCCGCGCTGATCATCGGACTCTCCCAACTGCCGACGCTGCTGGGCATTCCATCGAAACAATCCAACCACTTCCTGCTTGATATTTGGGGCGTCTTGACCAATGCCGGGACCATGCATGAGATTTCGCTTGGATTTGGTATTTCCGCCATTATCATGCTGGTCGTTTTCAAGAAATATGCACCCAAACTGCCAGGAGTGCTGATAACGGTCGCACTTCTGACCTGGGTGAGTTACACGATCAAGTTTGCCAGCATTGGCGGCAGGGTGGTGGGCGATATCCCACGAGGCCTTCCTAGCTTAAGCCTGCCACCGGTGGATTGGCACGCATCCATGGCGCTGTTGCCCGCAAGCTTCGTTATCGCGTTGATCAGTTTCATGGAGGCCATGTCCAGTTCCAAGGTTATCGCGATTAAAACGCGTCAGCCATGGGACCAGAACAAGGAACTGATTGGCCAAGGGCTCGCAAAGGTCGCCGCCGCATTTAGCCATTCTATGCCCGTGAGTGGCTCATTCTCACGGTCTGCACTTAATCTCTCGTTGAACGCCCGCACCGCGTTTGCCTCTGTCGTCTCCGCGATCTCGGTG
>JBKQNQ010000260.1:0-8570 GCA_052145875.1 Thiobacillaceae bacterium | reverse complement strand
CCGTGCTGACCTCGCCGTGGCCGGTCAAAAAAATGATCGGGAGGGAAACGGAGCGCTCCTTGAGAAGATCCTGAACTTCCAGTCCGCTCATCCCCGGCATACGCATATCAAGCAACAGGCAGCCCCGCGCCGTCTGGCCAACCGACGCGAGGAATTCTTCGCCGGAGGCAAAGGTCTTGGCGCGCAGGTTGACCGAGTTCAACAATACCTCGATGGCGGCCCGAACGTCCGCGCTGTCATCGACCACATAGACCATTGCCGTGTCGTGTTCGGATCCGAGTTTGAGTTTCTGATCAAAGGGCATGGGCTCGCTCACGAAGATCCCCTGGACGCCAGGGTCCATTATCGTCCACAACCGCGGCAACAAATTTAGATTATTTTACGGGATGATAGCCCAATCCTGCTCCGTTGGTTCCCCGGCAGCCTTTTTTCTGGTGGCTCATGGAGCGCGGGACCACAAATCCTTACGTTTTTGCCGCGCCCGTGCAAGCACGATCGTTTGCTTCGCGGGTCTTTGGCCACCGAATTTCTTTTCTGCTGGCAAAACGGCAATTGGCTCCTTAAATACAAGCACCGGGTAGCTCCGCGCATGAGATGGATTTGTCTGTGATCGCATGTCTTGGAACGAACACACCGTGATCACGGTCCAGACTGCGAACATGACATGCGCGCCGGCGGCCTAGCGTAGCGATCAGGATCAATATCCGAGAAATCAAGGAGGTGGCTTCATGAATGTCGAACAGGAATTACAAACCACGCTATTGGGCCTCGTCCAAGACGGCAAGGGCATTTTGGCAGCCGATGAGAGCCTGCCCACCATTGCCAAGCGCCTTAAGGCGGTG
Organism: Thiobacillaceae bacterium; assembly: GCA_052145875.1. GTDB lineage: Bacteria > Pseudomonadota > Gammaproteobacteria > Burkholderiales > Thiobacillaceae > DASQBT01. The sequence goes on along the minus strand of JBKQNQ010000260.1, from coordinate 7,728 downwards.
GGGGTGGAGCCGACCGAAGAAAATCGCCGCGCCTACCGAGCGCTACTTCTGTCGACACCTGACATCGGCGACTTCATCAGCGGTGTGATTCTATTCGAGGAAACCTTGGGCCAGCTTGCCGATGACGCCAGGCCGTTACCCGAAGTGGCGTTGTCTCAGGGTCTCGTACCGGGAGTCAAGGTGGACAAGGGGACGCTCGATCTCGTCGGTGCCCCGGGTGACAAGATCACCCAAGGACTCGACGGCCTAGCGGAAAGGCTACGGGACTACAAGGCACGCGGTGCGCGATTTGCAAAGTGGCGTGAGGTTTATCCGATTAGCCAACAAAATCCAACCCCGTTGGGCATTGAAGCCAATGGGGAAATGCTCGCTCGCTATGCGGCCGTGTGTCAGGCAGAAGGCTTTATCCCCATCGTTGAACCTGAGGTGCTGTTGGATGGCGACCATACGCAACAGCGCTGCGCCGAAGTGACCGAAGCGGTGCTGCAAGCCGTATTCCACGCCCTGCATCGACATGGCGTGCGGCTTGAATACATGTTGCTCAAGCCCAGCATGGTGCTGCCGGGAAAGGCGTCCGGCCATAAGGTCGATCCGGCCGAGGTGGCGCGGCAAACGCTTAGCGTGCTTAAGCGTACCGTCCCTGCAGCGGTGCCCAGCCTCAACTTTCTGTCCGGTGGACAGACGGAGCAGGAAGCGACCGCCAACCTCAATGCGCTTAACGTGTTGTGCCCCCAGGCGCCTTGGCAGTTGTCATTTTCCTTTGCTCGTGCCTTGCAAGAGCCAGTGCTGCAAGCCTGGCGGGGACGGCCCGATAACCAAGCTGCGGCCCAGCAGGTTTTTTACAGGCGCGCAAAGCTCAACAGCCTCGCACGCCGCGGGCTTTATAAGCCAGAAATGGAATTGAGCCCGTAAGGGGGATAAAGCGTTTAAGCAGCCATTCGCCTGCGAACCGGGCGAAGCGTGACGACGGGCCCAAAATGCTAGCCGCCCGTCATGGACATGAAGCGGATAATTTTCGAAGGTTGCTCGCGGAACTCGTGCCGTTCAGGCTTAAGGTTGATCGCACGGACAACCGCTGCCTCGAGATCCGCATCGCTTGCGCCTTCGCGCAGCAAGCTACGGAAATCGAACTTCGCTTCCTGTCCGAGACACAAATACATGGTTCCGTCCACCGCCAGGCGCACCCGGTTGCACGTCGCACAGAAATGCTGGGAGATGGGGGTAATGAATCCAATGTTGAATCGGCCATCCGGCGTGCCCAGGTAGCGGGCTGGGCCGCCCCCTGGCAATACCGTATCGATCAGACCAAAGCGTTCCTTCAGCTGGGCCTTGATCGGCTGTAAATTCATGTAATGCGCTTGACGACCTGTTTCACCCATGGGCATTGTTTCGATGAGGCGCCATACAAATCCCCGGTCCATGCAGTATGCGACCAGGTCGTCGAATTCGTCGTCATTGACGCCCTTCATCGCAACGGTATTGATCTTGATGCTCTGAAAACCCACCTGGCGCGCGGTTTCCAGATTGTCCAGGATCTGGAGCAAGACATCGCGTCCATTAATGGCCTTCACCCGCTCCGGGCGCAACGAGTCAAGGCTGACATTTAGCCGCTTCACGCCTCCAATCTTGAGGGCCTCGGCATGTTTGCCTAGCTGGGTTGCGTTGGTCGAAAGAGACAGATCTTCCACACCTGGCAGGCGAGACAGGCGTCCCGCGAGGTCCGTTACATGGCTTCGCAGAAGCGGTTCTCCTCCCGTTAGGCGGATGCGGCGTGTGCCCAAGCGCGCAAACAGGCCCAACAAGCGCTCGAGTTCGTCAAACGTGAGCCAGTGATCGGGCTCTTCGAATCCCTTAAAGCCCTCGGGCATGCAGTAGGTGCAGCGCAAATCGCAACGATCCGTGACCGAGACACGGACGTATTCGATCGAGCGGCCATATGGGTCAGTCAGCACGGGAAATCATCGCTGCGTTATATATAATTTAATATAACCGAATTAAGTGGGTTTGTCAGCAAGGAACCGGAACATTTGTGAAGCAGGTATTCTCGTAGCGCCGGTGCTTCGGTGCAGTCCCGCGCAGGCTACACTTCTCGGTCGCGGCATGGCCCGGGCGAGCTACAGACGGTCTCGCCTTACGGCGTGACCGGGTAATCCCATCGCGGCAGAGGTGTGGGTGCCTTCATGCAATGGTGTTTGGCGCCAGCGACCGGGAGTGCTCAACCGCGCGCAAGGGTGGGATGCCAGCGCTGAGTGGGAATTCCACGCGGGAAGCACTTAAAATCATTAGCGTTGTTAGGTTTTATTGGAGTCGATGGTGCTAAGTGCAGAAGAACTATTGTTTACGCTACTGAACCGGGCGCGTCCGCCCGACGCGGTTGAAACCGTACCGCTCGATGGGGCGCTCGGAAGGGTTCTGGGCAAAGGCGTGGTCTCGAGGGTTACGGTGCCTCCTCGGGATAACAGTTCCATGGATGGCTATGCCGTCTCGGTTGCCGAGATCAAGCTCGGTCAACCGGTGCCGATCAGCCAGCGAATTGCTGCAGGCCAAATGGGTGAGGTGCTCCAGCCCGGCACCAGTGCCCGAATCTTTACCGGCGCGCCCATCCCGCCAGGCGCAGACGCGATCATTATTCAGGAAGACGCCATCGTGGAAGGCGCGCACGTTCGTTTTTCCGGGGTGCCGAGCGTCGGGCAGAACATCAGACGTGCTGGAGAGGATCTGGCCGAGGGCGACGAGGTGCTCCCTCCTGGAACCCGGCTCAACGCTGCGGAGATGGGTCTGGCGGCGTCGGCGGGTTGGGAGGCCGTGACCGTCTTTCGACGGCTGAAGGTGGCAATCTTTTCAACCGGTGATGAACTGGCCGACCCCGGTACACCCCTCAAGCCAGGCCAGATTTTCAACTCCAATCGCTATACGATGCTGGGAATGCTACAGGGACTTGATGCAGAGCGCCGCGATTTTGGCACGGTCCCGGATACGCTGGATGCGACGGAGAAGACCTTGCGGCAGGCCGCGGACTGGGCGGATGTCGTCATCACGAGCGGGGGCGTTTCAGTGGGCCAAGAAGATCACGTCAAAGCGGCGCTTGAGAAGCTCGGTGAGCTGGAAATGTGGAAGGTTGCGATAAAGCCCGGCAAGCCCGTCGTCTATGGACGGGTGGGGAAGGCAGATTTCATCGGGCTACCGGGTAACCCCGTGTCGGCATTCGTCGTTTTCTGTTTGTTCGCACGGCCATTCCTGCTGAAACGCATGGGGTTGACCCAGGTTTTGTATCGGGGCTTTCCCATTAAAGCGGCGTTCGATCGGGGCAGGCCAGGGGATCGGCGCGAGTTTCTCCGCGGCCTGATGGTTCCAGATGGGCGGGGCGGGGCGGAGGTTCGCCTCTACCCCAACCAGGGTTCGGGAGTCCTGACTTCCGTCACGTGGGGCGACGGGCTGGTCGATATTCCGATCGGACAGACGGTCCGACGTGGAGAATGGGTCAGATTCATTCCATTTAGCGAGGTACTCGGATGAAAGTGAAGGTTCTGTATTTTGCCCGCATGCGAGAGGCGGTGGGAATGGAATCGGAAGTCATGGACTTTCCCGGCGAAAGGGCAAGTGTTGCCGCATTGCTCGACGTGCTGCGTAGACGCGGCGGCAAATGGGCGACCGAGGCGGCAGTGGAAAGCGGCAACAGACTGGCAGTCAATCAACAACTGGCCGGGTTGGTCACACCACTGCATGACGGTGACGAAGTCGCCATCTTCCCACCGGTCACGGGCGGCTGATGAAAGTCCTGGTTAACGAGCACGACTTCAACGCTGGCGTTGAGCTCGCGGCACTCGGGTCGGCCGACGCGCAAGTGGGAGGTGTTGCCTGCTTTGTTGGGCGTGTGCGCGATCGGAACGAGGGGGGAGCCATCTTAGGCCTCTATCTGGAGCACTATCCAGCCATGACGACGAAAGCGATCAACGACATTGTTCAGGATGCCGCCAGGAAATGGAGCGTGCTGGATGCGACGGTCATCCATCGGGTCGGCTGGCTAAAGCCACTCGACCAAATTGTATTTGTTGGTGTGGCCTCAAGTCATCGCGGCGATGCATTTTCTGCCTGCGAATACATCATGGATTTCCTAAAGACCCGGGCGCCGTTTTGGAAGAAGGAATCCACTCCAGAGGGTGAACGTTGGGTTGCGGCCCGAGCTTCCGACGACGCAGCGGCCGCGCGCTGGACGTAGGCTTGCTTGAAAGCTAAGGTGACTTGCTTCGGCGAACCCCGAACCACCGTTGCATGACGGGTGCGGGGTGTGCAGTGTCACGGCACCAAGCGCCGTTTCTATAGCGATTTAATCGGGCGAAATCGCGTCCATCCGACGCGAGCGCCTTCACTGCATCGCAGGCACACTTCATCGTGATGACGCCCGCTCGCCCAAGGTGCAGTCCATGCGAGCGGGGTCTTATGGCATCACTTCAGGGTGGCGACGTAGGCTGCCATGGCATCGATATCGCTATCACCCAAGTTGCTGGCATTGGGCGCCATGACGGTCGTTTGTGGGCCCATTTGCTTTCCGGCCTTGTAATCTTTTAGCTTAGCATTCACCTCTTGAGCGGTCATGCCCGCCAGTTTCGGAAAGGCTCCGACGCCCTGACCATTGGAACCGTGGCAGGTTGAGCAGACATTTTTGTAGGTGGTTGCGGCATCGAATCCGGTCGTTGCGGGAGCGGCGGGCGCTGGGGCTTGTGCGGCGGGTGGGGGTGCCTGCTCTGGAGCCGTGGCCTCCTCCTTCTTACCACATGCGGAAAGGCCGAGCGCCAGAATCAAGCCTGCGATCAGTGAGCGGTTCATGTTGTTTTCCCTGTGTATTAATAATAAGCATATTGGATAATACTAATATAACTTTCGCCGAAAGCCAAGTGACGCAATGGAAATGCGGCTTGCTATTTGATGGCGCCCAGCCGCCGACTTGTCTGGTTTAGCCAAGTCTGGTGCCGCTCCTGAAGCCGCTCGAAGTCGGCCATCAATGCCAGCCCTTCAGCCGTCACCCGACTCCCGCCACCGCGCGATCCGCCGGCCAAACTTACGACCAGCGCTTGTCCATATGCAATGTTCATCCGGTCAACGGAATCCCATGCGGCCTTGTAGCTCATTTTCATGGCCCTTGCGGCTTGAGATATCGATCCGGTTCTTGCAATATGCCTAAGCAACTCGGCGCGACCCCGCCCCATGAAGTTCCTTCCGTTGAGTGTCAGCCATACCCGGCCATTGGCTTTGAGATCGTGGTCCATCCGGGAAGTGTATCAGCGCCTGCCCGACGCCGTTAAATGTCGACGCCCATACATGACGTTCAAAGGCGTTCCCTCGAGCGCGGTGGGTTTCATGTCCTGACGCGTACGGGCGAGGCGCTCGTCCCCGCCATATGCCTGGCCCATGGCTTGACGTGGGCGCAATCGAGGGTGCGCCGATAGATTCACGCGGCCCACGCAGCGTCATGCCAATTGCGGGGGAGCTCGGCTATGGTGAGCCGCGATGGCCGCTTCCCTGGGGGTGAGCAACGCGTGATTCCGGCCTCTACGGCGCCGTGGTCAAGGCAGATCCGCATTCGTTTCCTCGGGTGCTGCCTTGGGGGGCACGCATCCCAATGACTCGAGGTGCGAGTCTCATCATGCGCGCCACCCCTGTGCGCTTGATCAAGAAGCCGCGGCGTCGTAGAAGGCCAACTGTCGGGGCTTCTTGCCAGGGTGATCCACAATGCGGTTCTGTAAAGCCGCCTTGGCCGGGTACAATCATGTTTTATGAATGGACTCTTCGCTGTTGGCATGGGGGCTGCGGTGGGTGCGTGGCTGCGATGGGGCTTGGGCCTCTTGCTTAATCCCGTTTATCCCTCGCTTCCCGTCGGAACGCTGTCTGCCAATTTGCTGGGCGGCTACCTGGTTGGGGTAGCCATTGCCTTTTTCCCCCAACATCCCGGTCTCGCGCCAGGTTGGCAGCTGCTCGCGATTACGGGATTCCTCGGTGGTCTGACGACGTTTTCCACATTCTCGGCCGAGGTGGTGACGATGATTGGCCGGGGGCAATATTACTTGGCGGCGACCACGGCCTCGCTCCATCTGTTTGGCTCTCTCGGAGCGACCGGCCTTGGCATCTGGACGTTCAAACTCATGCGGGGGTGACCATGAAAGAAGTGATGCTGCGCCTGTTTACCGAAGAAGATCACAAGCACGGGGGCAGGCTGATGTATGAATGGCTGCTCGAAACTGGGCGCGAATTGGGGATTCCCGGCGGATCAGCCTTTCGCGCATTGGCAGGTTATGGCCATCATCGCCGCATGCATGAAGACACGTTCTTTGAACTCGCGGGTCGGTTGCCAGTGGAAGTGATGTTTGCCGCGAGCGAACTTCAGTCTGACGCACTGCTCTCGCGGATTGCCCAGGAGGGCTTGCACTTGTTCTACATCCGCACTCCAGCGGAAACCGGCACCACCGGCCATTGATGGGGCATTCCCTGCCACTTGTACGGTTTATCCTGTCGTTTTCCGCCAACTGGTTTTCCGCTTTTTCCGGTGGTGGAGCAGGGCCGATCCAACTGCCAATGCGGATTTTTGTCGGTATGCCGTTTGGTATTGTGCTGGGGACTCCCAAGGTTGCGAGCGTCGCTCTGGGCCTGGGCCCCACGCTTCTGTGTCTCAAAGACGGTGGATTGGCAGCGCGCGAGACGTTCATTATTCTGGGAGCGGGGCTACCTACCCGGTGTTGTGCTGGCGCGTCGTGGACCATGACCTACCAGATCCTCATTGGCTTGGGCCTGCTGACGCTCGGCGTGGGGCTTTACTCCGCATTTAGGCCCCAACAGGGATTCGATCACGTGCCACGCAATTGGAAGGGTATTGGACTCTACACCGGGGTAGCCGGATTATTTGGCATCGGGTTTTTCAATGGTGCCATCACGTCAGGCACCGGATTGTTTCTCAGCGTTTGGTTAATTCGCCACTTCGGTATGGACTCTGGGAGAGCGCTGGGCAATACGATGAGACTGTGCGGGCTATTTTGGAATGGAACCGGTGTGCTGGGCCTAGGCTATCTGGGCACCATCGCGTGGCAGTGGATGCCGGCACTGCTCGCCGGCTCAATATTGGGGGGCTACGCAGGGAGCCACACCGCAATCAAAAAAAAAGGCAACGTCTGGACTAAGCGCTCGTTCGAAATCCTGACCCTGCTGATAGGTCTGACGCTCGTATTCTCATGACGGACGATGGTTACATGCGTGAGGCGCTCGCCGAGGCGCAAAAAGCCTGGGAACAAGGCGAGGTTCCAATCGGGGCCATCCTGGTGAGGGACGGCCAGATTGTGGGGCGCGGGTTTAATCACCCAATTTCGGGCCATGACCCGAGTGCGCATGCTGAAATCACCGCGTTGCGCGATGCGGCGCGGGCAATTGGCAATTACCGCCTCGTGAACAGTACGTTGTACGTCACCGTCGAGCCGTGCGCGATGTGTGCGGGGGCAATCTTCCACGCCCGCGTGAAGCGTGTCGTCTACGGCGCGACTGAGTACAAAACCGGTGCGGCAGGGAGTGTTGTCAACCTGTTTGCCGAGCCCAAACTGAATTTCCACGCTGAAATCGCGGGCGGTGTTCTAGCGGAAGAGTGTGGCAAACTGGTCAGTGCTTTTTTCATTCAACGCAGATTTCAGCGCAAAACTGAATAGCAATGCCGAACTACCGTATTGACGTCGACTCGCGACTTCAACG
>JBKQNQ010000259.1:0-8147 GCA_052145875.1 Thiobacillaceae bacterium | reverse complement strand
CGTTTTCATGCACCTTCCAACGAGACCTGTCGAATGGGGGTTTCCGCTTTACTAAGTGATGTTTCCAGGCTAGATGCATTGCACGAACGCAGTCAAAGACAAATGTTAGGGACTCGGACGCGCCGCCGCTAAACGGATATTTGGTGCCGGGGGAATCCTTCTTACCGCAATGATCACCGGAACAATTTTTGCTTTTTGAACACATAGGCTTCTCAAATCGTTTACACGATATTTATATTCCAATCCGCGGGCGCGGAAATCCATGCTTCACTTTCTTTACCACCCTAGGGTTTGACCCAAAGCATGGGTACTCGCCATGGCCCCACGTTAGCTTTGGTATGGATCATCCTCAAGGCTGCGTAGACTTCCCCCCGCCAACAGGCGACGTTTCATCTGCCATGGAATACAATGCGAGAATCATGAGTACCCTCAGCATTGTCAGAAACAAACGAGCCGAAATTCTCATACTTGCCGCCAAGCATGGTGCAAGCAACGTGCGCTTGTTTGGATCGGTCGTTCGTGGTGAAGACCATGAAAACAGCGATGTGGATTTTCTGGTCGACATGCAGGATACCCGCAACTTGTTTGATTTGATTGGCCTGCAACAGGACATCGAAAAGATTCTCGGGAGAAAGGTTGATGTGCTCACCGAGAACGGGATTAACCGCTATTTGAGAGATCGGATTATTAGCGAGGCGGCGCCACTATGACCAAAGACCGTTCCGCCTATATCCGACACAACCATGACTGTATAGGGTGGATCAAAGAATATGTAGAGGACGGCAAACAGGCATTCTTTGAAGACCGGAAGCCAAGACGCCGTTATCCGAAATGTTGAAGTCATTGGTCAGGCCGTCAAGGATTTGGGCACAGATAACTTAGCATCCTCCCACCCTGAGACGCCATGGCCGCAAATCGCGGCCACTCGAAATTCCTGGCGCATCAATATCTGGGTGTGGATTTGAAGCTGGTGTGGAATATTGTCGAACAACACCTTCCCCAGCTTGAGCAGCAAATCATTGAGATGGCCAGGACCGAGGGAGCTGACCTCAACGCCTCGGATACCCCGGAGCCACCCGGATTTTTGCCTGGGTTTTGAAAACTTGGTGCCGTCCCGCGTGACTAAGGCGAGAGGAAATCGGCGTAGTCGGATCTGCTGCAAACGGCCGTTCGCCCGGCCAATTTAGGCCATTTTGCATATTGCTGTCAGCCCGGCCGTCGTGCCGCGTGCGAGCCAATGGCGACATTTGCGATGAACTCGAAATGCAGGTCGGCACATTGAACAGTTGCGCCGTGTCTTGGAAGAGCCGCGGAAGGCCCTTACTGTCAATTATGGGACGATGGTGTCGAGTTGCCAGAGGATGAGGAAAGTGGAGACACTCGGACGGGTCATAAGGTTGGAGACTGCCGTGGCGTTCACTGGCGCCGGTCGGAGGGTACGCGCATGAGCGCACCCGACAGGAAGCGCGTGGGCCTCGCGTTAGGCAGTGGTTCCGCTCGCGGATGGGCACATGTGGGAGTTATCCGGGCGTTGCAAGAGGCCGGCATCCGCCCGGACTTAGTATGTGGAACGTCGGTCGGAGCGCTGGTGGGCGCCGCCTATGCTGCTGGCGAGCTGGACCGTTTCGAGCAGTGGCTACTAGGGATGCGAATGAAGGACGTGGTCGGGTTCATGGATGTGAGCCTGAGCGGCGGGCTGCTCAAGGGTGAGCGGGTGATGGAGTTCTTTCGACGCCACTTCGTGGATCGCGCCATTGAGCAGTTGGCCATGCCTTTTGCAGCCGTCGCGACGGCGCTGCAAACCGGCGCCGAGGTTTGGCTGCGTGATGGCTCGACGGTCGACGCGGTGCGCGCCTCCATTGCATTGCCTGGGTTGTTCGCACCCGTGCTGCGCGACGGCATGACGCTGGTGGACGGCGGACTTGTTAATCCGGTGCCGGTATCTCTGGCACGCTCGATGGGCGCGGACGTTGTAATTGCAGTCGATCTCGGTTCCGATATCCTTGGTCGTCACCTGACCAAGGGTCCTCGGACCGCAGAGCCCGGCAGCGTAATCAGCGAATGGGTGCACAGACTACAGGAGAACCTCGGCGGGCTCATCCCCGCGCATGCGCCCGGCGAGACCAGACTGCCACCCATGCACGATGTGCTGTTCTCAGCCATCGAAATCATGCAGGTGCGGATAGCGCGCAGTCGCATGGTAGGCGAGCCACCGGACGTCATCGTGTCACCGCGGCTGGCCCACCTTCATCTGCTCGACTTTCACCGTGCAAAAGAGGCAATCGAGGAAGGCAAGCGTTCGGTGGAGGTAATCCTGCACAATCTTCGTGCGGTTGTCGATCATCCGTCATGAACGCGACGATGCCAAACTGCGTTGTTCAGCAGGGTTTGCCGTTGTGATGAAAATCATCGGACTGACCGCTAGCTTCCCCCTCGAGCAGTTTGCCCAAATTTCCTTGTTGTTAGCAGTGCCACGTGGCACACGTGAATCCAGATGTTGAACGTCTCCTTTCCAGAAAGTCGAAGGGCAGCAACATAAGGGTCGGGTCCGGCCATGGAGGAATCGGAAAGCCGTCATTCGGTGAGATTCTCCGGCGTTCGGCTCGTAACGAAATCCATAGCGGACGTGGTCGGCTAAGTCTCCAGCGTCAGCGGCCGATCAGGAGCCACCAGGTTATTCGGCATCGAGGTGCGAGATGAGCTTGAGGCCGGCCATAGGTAAAGGACGGGGAATGGGGTTGACAGGAAGACCTATCTATTATTCGACTTGTCCGGCATATTGCCGCACATTTTAATTGGTCGAAAGCTGAGGTTGTTATAAGAACCATAGAAAAAGATATGCCAGAAAAAGAGCCCCGGTCGGAGCGGCTTGAGGCGCGAGTAAGCAAACCGCAGAAGAATCTCTTCTTACGGGCGGCGTTACTGCAGGGCCGGTCGCTGACGGATTTTCTAATTGCCAGTGTGCAGGAAGCTGCGGAAAAGACGTTGCGCGCGCATGATGTGTTGACGCTAAGCGAGCAGGACCGCAAAGCCTTCGTTGAGGCGCTGCTCCAACCCCATGCCCCCGGAAAGGCGCTTCGGCAAGCTGCGAAACGCTACAAGGAACGGACAGGGGTTTGATTGGCAGCGACAAGGAGCCCCGCTACCGCGTCGAAGCGCTTGGCAAGCAGCACGATCGCGCTGAGTTTTCCTGTGGCAAGGCGCCGCTCGATCAATACCTGCGGGAACAGGCCGGCCAGGACGTGCGCACGCGGGTGGCGGCGGCGTTTGTGTTGTGTGAAGGCAAGAGCAACGCGGTTCTGGGCTACTACACCCTTTCGGCCATCAGTGTCGATATTGGCGCGTGGCCAGAAAACGTGGCAAAAAAACTTCCGAGGTATCTGGTTCTCCCGGCGACGCTTCTCGGCCGCCTCGCGCATGATGAGCGGCTGCGCGGGAAGGATACCGGAGAACATCTGTTGATGGACGCACTGCACCGCAGCTTGCAGGCGTCGCGGCAGGTTGCCTCGTTCGCCGTGATTGTCGACGCGAAAGATGAGGTTGCTGTTTCCTTTTACAAGCGCTACGAATTTATTCCGTTCACGGACTTGGAGCGCCAATTGTTTTTGCCCATGAGTGTTATCGAAAAGCTGTTTGCCTAGAATCCTTACATTAAAGCGCCTGCAACTCCCTGCCCTCCAGCTCCTTCCCGTTGGCACCCCTGCCCATCAAGACGCCGAAATACTCGGGAAGCCGATCACACACCACCTCAACCATACAAGCCGTCATCCACGGCAGATTCGGACTCTTCGAAGAGACCCTTGGGCAATCCTGCCGAGCCAGCGATAAACTTATCCCGCAACGGGCGACCGCAAGTGACGGGCATTATTCAATTGCCTGAACCCCCAAACCTTGAAAATAATGTCAGTAAGTTTTACAGGTCGCGGAAACCGGATGAAAAAGATGACGAAAATTCAATTGATTATGATTAGGGCGCGATTCTTGCTTATGTAGGTTACGATTGTAATTGTCGATGCAGACAACGCCATCTGGAGATTGCGCCATGCTTGTAGCCAAATTCACTCTTGCCTTCATCGTCAATGCTTGTTCACGCACGATCTTGCGCGTGCTAAGGCTTGCCGTCGTCTTGGTTGTCCCAACCGTCGCATTCACATTCCTCTCGACCATCCCTGCCGCCGCGCAAGTCCCTGGCGCCACGTACAACGGGAGTGCGTCGGACCCAGGCTCCAACGCCACCCTCTCGAGTCCTGGCGGCGCGTCTAACGACTATACCGACCCGGATAGTACACTCGACTCTTCCTCATATTCCATTTCCCTGGCCGGCACTCCCGATCCCCAGGCGAGTGCGAATGTAGCCTTCACTGACACACCCGCCGGCGATGTGACCGCCTCGGCCCAAGTATTCTATTACTTTGAGGTACTCGACAGCACCAGCACCACTTCCCAGAATCCCGTTACGGTCGATGTCACGGCCGGTCTTTCCGCGAGTTCGTTTGGTGCCGGCGTCGGAGGTTCAATCTTTAACATTAACCAGGTCTCCTATATCAGCGGGAGCACGGTCTGCTCGCCGGGCACGCCTTGCCTGGTCCAAAGTTGGTTCGCTTGCGCCGGTGAATCGAACCCAAGCTTTATATGCGGTGGTGCACCGGCATTGGTCAGCGTGAATACGACGGAATCGCTCTTCTCCAATACGGAATACGTCGTGGAACTTTCGGCAACGGCCGGCGCCTACTTGTACGCGCCACCGGGCCCAAACCCGTCAGGCACCGGTGGTGGCTTCGTCGATCCCGAATTCGGGATTGATCCAACAACCGCGAACGCAACCCATTATTCCCTCATCTTCAGTTCCGGCATTGGGAACGCGGCGCCCGTTCCCGAACCCGAAACCTGTGCCATGATGATGGCTGGTTTGGGAATGATTGGCTTCATTGCCCGTCGCCGGACGATGTCTTAACGTGACGCAAATTTCAGTCGCATCAGGAAGGGTCGGCTCGTCTGGCCTTTCTTTTCGTTTGTACTTATAACATTAATTTGAATCTGGCTGAGGCGTAAAATCCGCCATTGGATGCTTTCTTGAACACTTCATGTCCCATTAGAGTCGCTGACGGCCTGATGCCAATTACGCAGGCGGCCATTACTCGCGAGGTCAGCTTGCAGCAGTGCTCATCCGCCCCAGTCCGGCCATAAGCGGGCTTCCGTAGCAATTGGTCGAAAGCGGTCTCCCAAACTTTTTTCAGGGCGCAACCTGCATCATACACATGGTGAGGCCGATGACTCCCGGCCCTAGTGTCCAAGAGTTTTACATTCACTTCGGGCGTGACCAGCTAAGTGATTGTCTTCGTAAGGCGGGTTCAATTCTTGCATCCCAAGGTCAGACAACCTGATCTCGGGGTTTTTACGATGGGCCCAGTTTGAAGATCAGACGAAGATCAGTGCGAGGAAAGCGAGTTTCTGTTGTGTTCAATTCCTCACACAGGTTGCGAATTGCGTCATCGGCATTGGGTTTGGGTTTGGGTTTGGGTTTGGGTTTGGCGGCGTGATGCAATCGCACCGTGAGGAGTTGTTGTTGACATACACTTAGCTGTTAGGCGCATGTGGTACTGCCTTCAAGTGCGGCGGTTTTTGGGTGGAATTGAAATTGAGACATCGGAGTCTGGCTTCAAAATTTTGCCAAGTCGCTTGGGGCGTAAAGGACATTAAAGCGGCTGAGAAATTCTTTGCGGAAACTGTGGGCGTAGAGAAATTTATGCACATGGAAAACCTCAGCGCACGATACGGAGGGAACTTACCTCGGCCAGTCTGGTGACTGGGTCTGTAATTGGTACATAGCCTACGCAGGTGATACTCAGATTGAATTGATCCAGCCTGTTTCGGGTTCGAGCATGTACGCGGAATCGTTGAAACAACATGGCGACGCTGTTCAGCATGTTGCCTATTGGCAAGATGATTCTGAGCTTCAAGCTGCCTATCTTGCGGGTCGGGTATTTTGATACTCGTGCGACGATTGGGGTCCCGACGGACATTGTTGGCTCTAGTGAAGAGGGACATGCGCTGCGTTGTAATCTGAAGTCGGGCAATTTTAAGTCGCTAAAGAAATTGGCATAACAAGGCCATGCGTTGTGGCCAGTTCTATAGACAGGGAAAACTGTCGGCCACCGATTCAGCCGGTGGATCCAACAGCATGGTTAAATCTGTCGCGGGACCCACGAGTTTAGGCAAGGGAAAAAGGAGATCAATATGACCAATGTTATTGTCGTCATCGGTGCCGGCTCGATCGGTCAGGCTATTGCGCGGCGGGTCAGCGCTGGCAAACACGTCCTGCTGGCGGATCTGCGCCAAGATAACGTCGATGCGGCCGCAAAAATCCTCAGTGACGCCGGGTTCGAGGTGAGCACCGCTATCGTCGACGTCGCCTTGCGTAAATCGGTCCATGCGCTCGTCGACACAGCCACGGCAATCGGTACCATAACCGGCGTCATCCATGCCGCAGGTGTCTCACCCTCGCAGGCATCGCCAACCATGATCTTAAACGTCGATCTGTATGGTACCGCGCTTGTGCTCGAAGAATTTGGCAACGTGATCGCTCGCGGCGGAGCGGGCGTCGTCATTGCCTCGCAATCGGGGCACCGCCTCCCGGCGCTAACGCCCGAGCAAAACAAGGCGCTGGCGACTACACCGGCCGACGAATTGCTTGCGCTTCCGATGCTACAGCCGGACCAAGTGACGGACGCGCTCCACGCCTATCAGCTTTCCAAGCGTGGCAACTCGTTGCGGGTTATGGCCGAGGCAGTGCGATGGGGCAAGCGGGGGGCGCGGGTTAACACGATCAGCCCCGGCATAATCTTCACGCCGCTCGCTAAGGATGAGCTGAACGGTCCACGTGGCGAAGGGTACCGGCGCATGATCGATCTGTCCGCGGCCGGGCGCGGGGGCACCCCCGATGAGGTAGGGACCGTTGGCGCACTTCTGATGGGGCCGGATGGCGGGTTCATCACCGGCAGCGACTTCCTCATGGACGGCGGGGTGACTGCGGCCTACTGGTACGGCGAACTCGCTCCGAAATAATCGAAACTGAGACTCCAGCCACAGTTCGCTTCGATTCCTTTCTGCGGCCAATGGCACATTCCGCCAGATCCCCTATGGCTGATTCGGGGAACGTGACCCCGAAGGTAGCCCCCCGCCTGGAAGGGACAGTGGCACAGAGGGGGAAATGAGCTACTGGACGACAGGTCGACGGCAGTATGCTGCCAGTCCCAAAATCGGCAGCAGCGGCTAGGTGATGCGCCGGAATATGAAGTGGCGCTCCCCGCAAGCAGACTCCCAATTCCCCATGAGTAAACTTTCATGGCCCATCTTTATTCATTCTCCCGTATCCACTTCGCAAAGGAGCCTAAGAGTTGCCCGCGAATAATGCGATTGGGACCAGCGCAAAAGGAACTGGGGAGGACACCAGCGCCCGATGTGGGCACGCAAACCGCATTGAACTTCAACTTTGAATGCTCTTCCACCTCGCTGACAAATACCCTCTCCATCGTGTCGGGGTCTACGGCGATAAGTCGATGGACAATGTCCGCGTCTCCTACGGACTTGGACTCGAAATACACGAATAGGAACGGCCGGTATGAGTGATAGATATCCTTCAGGTCCCCACTTGTGACCGGCGTAAACACCTTACCCTGCGAGCTGCTGCCGACTAATACCTTTTCAAGGTCATCAAATACGAGTACCTGCTCGAAGAAATTCAGGGCTTTCAACTGCGTGACATCATCCACCGCAGAACGGGCAAAGGCAGATTCGGAAATGACGATCATCCCCTTCAACGGAGCTAGCGCCAGTTTATTCGATATTATGACCCTCGCCGAATCCGACTGGTCTGCCGCCCCCGCTTTTGGATCAACCTGCGAACGTTTTCCGTCCGTACCCCACGCGGCGCCAGTCAAACAAAGCACAAAGATCACAAAAATCAATTTCATTGGCGCCTGATGTCAAATGAACCAATTTGCGAAACAGCTAGCAACGGTAAGTGATCGATAATACCGGGCGGTCCGAGCTAGTTCCGGGCGCACGGCAAATAAATTGTCAACTTTCTAATCTGAGTAAGGATATCTTTAAGTGCCGCGGGCGAGATCGCGAGGGGCATCGTGCCG
>JBKQNQ010000258.1:0-8375 GCA_052145875.1 Thiobacillaceae bacterium | reverse complement strand
TTGCAACCGCCTCGATGGTGCCGACGCCAGGCGTTGATTTCTTCTCCAGTGCATGGCCCGGGTGAGGCCGTAGCGCTGAAGGGGCCAATGCTTCAGCCATTTCGATATTGGCGGCGTAATCCGAATGAGGGCAGAAGGCAATGGCATCTTCGCCCGAGTCGGCAAGGACGTGAAATTCGTGTGAGCCGGAGCCGCCAATTGCGCCGGTGTCGGCGGCAACCGCGCGAAACTTCAGGCCCAACCGGGTAAAAATCCGGGCGTAGGCGTCATACATCGTGCGGTAGGTCTGTTCCAGACTGGCCCGGTCGGCATGGAAGGAGTAGGCATCCTTCATGATGAATTCTCTCGCCCGCATGACACCGAACCGGGGGCGGATTTCGTCGCGGAACTTGGTCTGGATCTGGTAGAAGTTGACCGGTAGTTGGCGATACGAACGAATCTCCTTGCGGGCAATATCGGTGATCACTTCTTCATGCGTTGGGCCGAAACAGAAATCCCGCGCGTGCCGGTCCTTGATCTTGAGCATTTGTGGACCGAATTTTTCCCAGCGTCCTGACTCCTGCCAGAGCTCCGCCGGCTGGATGGCAGGCAAGTACAGTTCAAGGGCACCGGCACGGTTCATCTCTTCCCGCACGACTGCCTCCACCCGACGCAGTACCCTGAGTCCGAGGGGCATCCAGCTATACAGGCCAGATCCGAGTCGGCGGATCAGTCCCGCGCGCAGCATCAGTTTGTGGGAAACGAGCTCTGCCTCGGCGGGGGCCTCCTTGCTGGTTGATAGGAAAAACTGAGACAGGCGCATGATGGATATAATTTTGAAAAGGGTCATTTTACTAGGCTTCCTGATTCCATGTTCCGCAAGCGCCTTTCCAAAACCGTTCAGTCCGATTCAACCGTCGAAGTCGTGGAGGAGCGTGGCATACGCAGCCTCCATTTGGGTACCGGTGCCATCCAGAGCGCGATGAAGGTGAGTCGGCCATGGGATTTGGAATTGGCCTATACACGCGCCATGATGGCTTTCCTGCTTTTTGTCCCGGAACCGGAGGCGGTATTGATGATCGGTCTAGGGGGTGGCTCCCTTGCAAAATTCATCCGAATGAATCGGCCGCAAACCCGGATCCGGGCCGTGGAACTCAATCCCCAAGTCGTGTCCGCGGCGCACAACCATTTCTTTCTGCCGCCGGAAGACGAGTTTCTATCCGTGATTATCGACGATGGGGCAACGTATGTGCCGGCGCATCCCCAAAGCGCCGACGCGATCTTGCTCGATGGCTATGACGCGGGCAATCAAGTGGAACGCCTTGCCACGGCAGCGTTCTACCAGTCGTGCCGGGATGCACTTAAACCGGGTGGTGTGCTGTCCGTTAACTTGTGGGGTCAGGACGAGCGCTTTCCCGATTATTTTGGCAGGTTGGTCGAGGTCTTTGATGGCCAGGTCTGTTCCATGCCCATCCAGGGCAAGACCAATGTGGTCGTGCTGGCTTTGAGCGATTCGGGCGGGGCATCCCGGTTGGAGCGTTCCCTGGCGGAATCTGCCATGACTGGCGAGGACTGGGGGCTGGATTTGCCGCGCTACGCGCGGGAATTGCGTTGGGCGAAGTCCTGACGGGCGCGCCTCTCCTGAATGCGCCTCGTGGCGACAACGCACGCAGCGAGCTGAAAAACTAAAGTAAAAACAACGAGTAAAGGGGTAGACGCGGCGGTGCGCTGAGTTGCAATTTCCATGCAGTGTGAAACAATAACAATAAGAGACATTTTGCGTGAAGGTGGCGGCAATGATTGATCGGGAAGGCTACCGCCCCAACGTCGGCATCGTGTTGTGCAACGCCCGGAACCAAGTGTTTTGGGCCAAGCGTATTAACCAGCACGCCTGGCAGTTTCCGCAAGGCGGGATT
The DNA here is from genome assembly GCA_052145875.1 of Thiobacillaceae bacterium. GTDB lineage: Bacteria > Pseudomonadota > Gammaproteobacteria > Burkholderiales > Thiobacillaceae > DASQBT01. Next base: position 6,480 of record JBKQNQ010000258.1, on the reverse strand, counting down.
CAGGCCGGCGAGACGCCGGAAGTGGCCATGTATCGGGAGCTCAATGAGGAAGTGGGCTTGAATCCCGAACACGTGCGCATTCTGGGGCGGACTCGCAACTGGCTACGCTACGACGTGCCGGATAATTGGGTCAGGAAGGACTGTCGTGGCACCTACCGGGGACAGAAGCAGATTTGGTTCTTGTTGCGGCTGACTGGCAGGGATAGCGATGTATCGCTACGTGCCTCCAGCCATCCGGAATTTGATGCCTGGCGGTGGAATGATTACTGGATCGAAATGGATTCGGTGGTCGCGTTTAAGCGTGAGGTGTACCGCCTCGCGTTGGAGGAGTTGGAACGCTATTTGTCGCGTGACTTCCGTTATCTCAGACGGCGCGCGCCGTGGCTGGATGCCGGCCGCTAGGCCGGCCGGGTTTAGCCCCCGCGGGTGGGCTCGGCCAGCCGTGATTGCGCCGGGGGGGTTAGGCCCGGCAGCCGATTGCGGTACCGCGTACTGAGGGATGGACGGGTTCAGCGGCAGCCTGCGGAACAGCACGCGCCAACATTGCTTAAAGCGCGCCGCCGCTAGGCCGCATGGCGGTACTTCTCTTTGATCGCACGCGCTGCAGCGGCTTCGTCGGCCGTATACGCCTTGCCGCTCCACAGCATGGAGTAGGCGATCTCTTCGTTGCCGTTTTCACAGAGCTCGAGCACGTGCCGGAATAGGGGTTGGAACGTGTCCGAACGATGCGAGCGTTCGTGCTCCTCGAAGGACTGCCAAAAGGTGATAATCAGCGCTTCCCTACCGGCCAGGGGGCTTGCCACGGCCTGACCGATGCTGGAGCCTTCGTTGGAGATGGCACCGGAGTTAAGCGCCACAAAGCCGCCGACGAATCCGTTGCCGCTGTGATACGTCTTCACGTTCTCACACAAATAGGCCACGCGCTCTTGCAGATCGTCCACCGTGAACTCGGGCTTAAGAATCACCCGGTTTACGGTGATCACGCCATCAGGATTGAAGTTTGGGATGAGTCCGCTCATGGCTGCTCCTTGAATAGGTTCTGTTAATTACCCTATAAATTTTAGAGTAGCATAGTAAATTAGTCAAGTATTATATGCTGATCTGCTGATGCGATCACCCTGGATCGACGTTGTTGATAGCGGTACCGAGGGACGCGGTACCGCTTCGGTCAAGCGGCGACGGATTTGAGCGCATGGTACGATTGCAGGGCGCCGCGTTGCGGGGGCAGCGGGTTCATCCGCGGCTTGGCACGGCTTGGCAAACCCCGTGAAGCGCGAGGCGCGGGCCACTTGGTGGGCGTGCCACCCATTGAACGGCCCGGTGTACGCCCTTGGGGTTCGGGTGCGCCGAGCCTTAGGGCGATGAACTTCCGCATTGTGCGTCGACCTCCGAGGCGGTATAGTGATCTTGCCCTCACCCATTGGCTCAAGCCAGCCCCAATGGGCGTCCGGGCGGGTTTGGCTCACCACGCGGGAGGGCACATGAAATCAGGCGCGGATCAGAATTGGCCCGGACCAGGGGTCGCGTTCCCACTTGGTAGAGCATTGCCGATCAAACCGGGCGAGCCGCTCTGGAAGCGTGTCCCCACGCGGGATGAATCCGGGGTCTTGCTGGCCGATTTCATGATCCTTATTCCGAATTTAAAGACGCGGCCGCGCCCGTACATCCAGACGGCCGCGGCCTATATCGGGGGCGTGCTCAAGCGCTATGAAGAGGTCGTGTTCGCCGATGTGAATCTGCAACTTAACCTGTTATGGGTCTCGCATCGCTATCGCCCGGGGCTGATGCTTGAAATCGCGAGTGTGCTTAGATTGGGCCTCCCCGAAGCGGTACTCGTCGCTCACCAATGTCCAAGCGCATGATCGGCCGACGCGCGGGATGACGGCGGGTCTGGCGCACGACGCGGCTTTGAAGCGCCGCTGTCCTTTCTGCGTTGATCGCGGCCTAATCGACACGGGCTATTGCCGCACTCGCAGCGTGGGGATATACTTGACAAAATTTATCAAGTATTTTTCCGGAATCAATTTTTGGAGCAATCATGGCCTTATCCGAACTGATGGTGCAAACGGCCCTCAAGGACGTTGTCGATACCAATACCAAGAAGGACTTTGTAACGAGCAAGTCCGTCAAGAGCGTCAAGATCGAAAACAACAATGTGACGGTGGGAATTGTCTTGGGCTATCCCGCCGCTTCGCAGCTTCACTCCATCAAGACGACGATTGAAGACAAGCTTAAGAGCTTGCCGGAGGTCGGGCACGTCCAGGTTGATGTCGACTACAAGATCGTGTCTCACGGCGTGCAGAAAGGCGTCAAGCTGGTTCCGGGGATCAAGAACATTATTGCCGTCGCTTCAGGAAAGGGCGGCGTGGGAAAGTCCACCACCGCAGCGAACTTGGCGCTGGCGCTGGCGGCCGAAGGTGCGACGGTCGGCATTCTCGATGCGGATATTTATGGGCCGTCCCAACCGATGATGTTGGGCATTCACGGTCGACCCGAGTCGCAGGATGGCAAGACTCTCGAGCCCATGACGGGTCACGGCCTGCAGGCCATGTCCATTGGTTTTATGATCGACGTGGACACACCGATGGTCTGGCGCGGTCCGATGGTCACCCAGGCCCTGGAGCAGCTGCTCGCTGACACGCACTGGAAAGACGTGGACTACCTCGTCGTAGACATGCCGCCGGGAACCGGGGACGTGCAATTGACGCTTGCCCAGAAGGTCCCCGTGACGGGCGCCGTGATTGTCACCACACCCCAGGACATCGCCTTGATTGATGCACGCAAAGGGCTGAAGATGTTCGAAAAGGTCGGCATTCCGATCCTCGGGGTGGTCGAGAACATGGCCACCCACATTTGCTCGCACTGTGGCCATGAAGAGCGGATTTTTGGTCAGGGCGGTGGGGAACGCATGTGCGCCGACTATGGCGTAGAATTTCTGGGTGGGTTGCCGCTGGATATCCAGATACGCGAGCAGACCGATTCGGGCACGCCAACCGTGGTCGCGTCGCCTGACTCGCGCATTGCGGAGATCTACCGGGGCATTGCGCGTCGGATTGCCGTAAAGATCGGCGAATCCGCGGTCGATCATTCGAGCAAGTTCCCCAGCATCGTTATCCAGAACACCTAAGATCCGCGACGGTCAACCGGGGCAGGCGCACGCCTGCCCGTTTTGCTTTCCAGGGTCTGGACGTCTTGCCGTATACTCCACACACCGAACCCGCTCCCACACCTCACCATGACCATCAAGTCCGACAAATGGATACGTCGCATGGCCGAAAGTTACGGCATGATCGCGCCATTCGAGCCCAATCTCATCCGCGAGGCAGGTGGGAACAAGATCGTCTCCTACGGCACCTCGAGCTACGGCTACGACATTCGTTGTGCCGGCGAATTCAAGGTCTTTACCAACATCAATTCGACCATCGTTGACCCGAAGCACTTCGATCCGAATTCCTTCGTTGAAATGCATGGCGAATCCTGCATCATTCCGCCCAATTCGTTCGCGCTAGCACGAACCGTGGAGTATTTCCGCATCCCCAGAAGCGTGCTCACGATATGCCTGGGAAAATCCACTTACGCCCGCTGCGGCATCATTGTCAATGTCACACCATTCGAGCCTGAATGGGAAGGCCATGTGACATTGGAGTTTTCCAATACGACCCCGCTGCCAGCTAAGATCTACGCCAACGAAGGCGTGGCTCAAGTAATTTTCTTTGAGTCCGATGAAGTGTGTGAAACCTCGTACAAGGACCGGGGTGGCAAGTATCAGGGCCAACACGGCGTCACGCTTCCCCGGATTTAATGTCTGCCCGTTTCTTAGCCGTCGCCCAGGAAGGATAGGCCATGCGTTTCCGCTTTCCTATCGTCATCATCGACGAGGATTTCCGCTCCGAAAATGCCAGTGGACTTGGCATCCGGGCGCTGGCGACCGCAATTGAGAGCGAGAGCATGGAAGTGCTGGGCGTCACCAGTTTCGGTGACGTCGCGTCCTTCGCCCAGCAGCAGTCGCGTGCATCGGCGTTTATCCTCTCGATTGATGACGAAGAATTTCAGACCACTGAAGCCGCCGAAGAGGCGGTCGGGAGGATTCGCGCATTTGTCGAAGAATTGCGGTTTCGCAATACGGATATTCCGATTTTCCTCTATGGTGAGACCCGCACCTCGCGCCACCTTCCCAATGATGTGTTAAAGGAGCTGCATGGCTTTATTCACATGTTCGAGGATACGCCGGAGTTCATCGCACGCTATGTCATCCGGGAGGCGAAGAATTATCTCGACGCGCTGCCGCCACCCTTCTTTCGGGCGCTGACGCACTACGCTGCTGACAGTTCGTATTCCTGGCACTGTCCCGGGCATTCGGGCGGCGTCGCCTTTCTGAAAAGCCCGGTTGGTCAGATGTTTCATCAGTTCTTTGGGGAAAACCTGTTGCGCGCCGATGTGTGCAACGCCGTCGACGAACTCGGACAGCTGCTCGATCATACTGGACCCGTCGCCGCATCCGAACGCAATGCGGCCCGGATCTTCAATGCCGATCACCTGTTTTTCGTTACCAACGGGACATCGACCTCGAACAAGGTGGTTTGGCATTCAACCGTTGCACCGGATGATGTGGTCGTGGTGGACCGCAACTGTCACAAGTCGATTCTGCACGCGATCACCATGACGGGGGCCATTCCCGTCTTCCTCACGCCAACCCGCAACCATTACGGCATCATCGGTCCAATTTCCAGGGAAGAATTCTCCTGGGAGAACATCGAGAAAAAAATTGCCGCGCATCCGTTTGCCAAACACAGCAAGGGCCGGCCGCGCGTGCTGACGATCACCCAGAGCACGTATGACGGCGTGGTCTACAACGTCGAAGACATCAAGTCCATGTTAGACGGCAAGATCGACACGCTGCACTTCGACGAGGCCTGGTTGCCGCACGCGGCGTTCCATGACTTTTATAGCGGCATGCACGCCATCGGCAAGGACCGGCCGATCTGTAAGGAGTCGATGGTGTTTTCCACCCAGTCTACGCACAAAATGTTGGCCGGCCTGTCCCAGGCATCGCAAATCCTGGTACAGGATTCACAGACCCGCAAGCTCGACAAAGATCTGTTCAATGAAGCGTTCCTGATGCACATGTCAACCAGCCCCCAATACGCCATCATCGCCAGCTGCGATGTCGCGGCGGCGATGATGGAACCCCCGGGGGGGACGGCACTGGTGGAAGAGTCGATACGCGAGGCGCTGGATTTTCGCCGCGCCATGCGTAAGGTTGACGAGGAGTACGGCGATTCGTGGTGGTTCAGAGTCTGGGGCCCGAAGGATCTGGCTGAAGAGGGCATCGGGGATCGCGGCGACTGGGTCATTCGTGGCGGCGAGAAATGGCATGGTTTCGGTAACCTCGCTGAGGGGTTCAACATGCTGGACCCGATCAAGGCGACGATCATCACTCCAGGACTGGATGTGGATGGTGATTTTGCCGATTCAGGGATCCCGGCTGCGATCGTCACCAAATACCTCGCCGAGCATGGCATCGTGGTCGAAAAGACCGGGCTGTATTCTTTCTTCATCATGTTTACCATTGGAATCACCAAGGGGCGATGGAACACCATGGTGACCGAACTACAGCAGTTCAAGGACGACTACGACAAGAATCGTCCGCTCTGGCGGGTGTTGCCGGAGTTTGTCGCCAAATTTCCGCGCTATGAACGGGTCGGACTTAAGGACCTGTGCAATTCGATCCATGGCTTCTACAAGACTCACGACATCGCCCACTTGACCACGGAGATGTATCTCTCTGCCATGGAGCCTGCCATGAAACCGGCCGATGCTTTTTCCAGAATGGCGCATCGGGATATCGAGCGGGTTGAGATCGACAAGCTCGAGGGACGCATCACCAGTGTGCTGCTGACGCCCTATCCGCCGGGCATTCCGCTGTTGATTCCCGGGGAGCGCTTCAACGCCACGATCGTGCGTTATCTCCAGTTTGCGCGGGAGGTCAATGAGAAGTTTCCCGGCTTTGAGACTGACATCCACGGGTTGGTTAAGGATGAAAGCAACGGCAAGCCCCGCTATTATGTGGATTGCGTGCCCTAACCCGCCAAGAAGAATCCCCCACGCTGATGGTTCAGCCTAGCGCTTCCGAACAAACCCTTCTGGACGAAGGGCTGCGAAAAATTCTCCACGACAGCCTAAACTGGCTGCGCCCGGCATGCACCCACATGGAGGAGACCACCCGACAGGTTGGCCACGACACCACTGAGGTTTCCGGTTCGCAATTCGCGCGATTGGACACCGCAATCCTGATGGCGGCCATCCAGAAGAAGACCCTTGACTACCTAACCGGTCAGAATGCCGCTGTCAGACTGGCGCTGATTGACCAAAATAACTATGACAGTCTGGTCGAAGAGACGGCCGTCTATCGCAGCGAAATTGACCAACAGTATACCGCGCTCAGCTTCATCGAGAAGCATTTAGGGCGCTTGATGAATC
>JBKQNQ010000257.1:0-2720 GCA_052145875.1 Thiobacillaceae bacterium | reverse complement strand
CTCGGCTGGGCCTGGGGTACGGGCTTTGCGGCCAACGTAGATCACAAAGACTGCCTCCCCTTGAAGGAAGCCATGGGCGCGCAGGACTTCCTGAAGTACCTGTCGGCAATCCTGAAGGTGGAGTACGTTGCCGACGATCCGGTCCCGGCGGAGATTCAGGCCAAGGTGCAGAAGGAAATGGAGAACGCCCAAGCAGTTTACGCGCCGAGCTATGCCGCCATGCACGTCCAACCGCCCCGGACAACCCGGCAAATGGCGCGGGCGATCGTTCAATACAAGAACGGCACGTTTATAATGAAAGGCCGGCTGGGGACCGTCGTCGATTGCACGGAGACCCACCACGCGGGAATCAAGTCCTTCGTAAGGTGGGTGCCGGACCAGCCGGACTGGACCTCGAACCAATGTACGGCCAGCGTCCGCTACATTGCCGCCCCGGAGAGTGAATTCGCTTCCGTCGTCCAGTTGTGGGACACCAAGGAAATGGCGGGACGAGCGATTCCCCAGTGGGCCCAGGCCTGGATCGCGAGGAATCAGCGCCAGTCAAACGCCTTTATGCAGCAGATGAACGCGCAGGCGGCGGCCCAACGCCAGGCCAGCGCCCAACAGTTTGCCCAAGCCCAGGCGGTGCGCCAGGCCGGCGCGCAAGAGTTCGCCCGCCACCAGGCGGTGCGCCAGCAGATGCATGAAGAGTTCCTCTCCACGATGCAGCGTGGAACCGACATGTCGATGCAACGGGCGGCACAGATTGCCAATGTCAACCACACTGGGGCGTCAGACTGGGTGGACTACGCGCTCGACCGGCAGACCGTCCTCGACCCCAACAGCGGGCAGGTCAGTAAGGTTTCAAGCTCCTACACTTATACCTGGGTCGATAGCACCGGCCAGGTGAGCTACCAGACGAATAACCCGAATGCCGACCCCAACGGCGCCCTCCAGGGTACCTGGACGCGCCAGCGGGTCGTGCATGGGGACGGTTCACAGTAGAGTGCAATAATCTGCGGAGCACCCACAGGCCACACACCGTTCAGGCGATTGCGATTTGCGCCTTGGGACAACGGGTGGCCAGTTCCTGTTGCAGGCGCGCGACATCGCTCTCGGCCCCGGGGGGGATGAGGACCTTTCGGTCGACCGTGATATACCCGCTGCTGAAATTCAAACCGTACGGATTCCTGCCCACAAACTTGGTAAAACGGAAGATAAGGCTGCGCGGTGGACTCTCATCGATTGACGCCGATGTGAGGTAAATACTCATGCTGAGCCAGGTGGTGAAGTCGCCGTCGCTGAATAATCCGTCACGACCGATGTAGACCTCCCTAGTTTCCTTGAGTAGAGCGGTACGGACCTTTTCGGGTACTCCCCGGTCATGCCGCACTTTCCACACGAAATATGCGCTGGCCGTTCCGCCGAGGCCAAGGGCTGAGAGCGTCCTTATTATCAGCGAGGAGCCCGGGTAGAAAATGAAGGTGACGACCGCGATGACGGCGAAAATGAGGACATCGGCAAAGACTTCGCGCTGGCGGCTGATTTTAGGAAGCTTCGCCTGGGTGCGTTCCTCCTGAGCATCGGCCCACTGCTTCCATTGCTCCGGCGGGTATTGCCAGTGGAACCAGGGGTCGCACATGAGGGCGGTGAGCGAAAGATCGAGGCTCCGCGCTTTGAAGTACAAGGGCAGCAAGCCAAACAAAGTCAGGGCGAGCGCGGCACCGCCCGTCACCCAGCCAATCAATCGCGCATCGCCGGGCATCATCGCCAGAATCCCGCAAATGGCCAGCAGCACGGCAAGGAACTTCAACGCAATGTAGACGTTGTGCCGGTGGATGTGGACGACCCTTGCCGAGGGGGGCAACGTCGTAGAGAGCTGCTCTTCTTTGGGGGTGGTTATCGCCGGGAGAATGACGATCATGAAGAACATGCCCAGGACGACGACGGCGATCAGCGTGATCAACACCACGGTGGGTGAGCCATAGGTGACGAGATAGACGACGGCGGCGAGCACACCGATGGCGACCGCGATGGCCTTCAGCATGAAGGCCGGGGATCGTGAGGAATAACGCGGATAACGCCGCCATGCCATCCATGCGCCCACACCTACAACGAGTGCCAAAAGAACCATGCTCATACGTGGGCCTCCTGACAATGCTTTGCTTTGAGCTGTTGCGTAGCGCCTTCAACTGAATTTCATGTGGTAAAGCATCCAGTACACCGCCACGCCGGTGATGGAAACGTAGATCCACAAAGGCAGTGTCCAGACGGCGATGCGGCGATGCAGGTCGAACCGCCGGCGCCACGCGCGGTAGAGCGTGGTCAGCACCAGGGGAACGATGACCACGGCCAGGATCGTGTGCGAGCCGAGCAAGGAAAGATAAAAAGTGCGAACGAGACCGTGTCCAGGGAAACGTGTCACACCGTGGAAATAATGGTAGGTCAGGTAGCAGGCAAGTCAGGATCGACGTCGCGAAGGCGGCCAGCATGCAGGCCCGGTGCGCCGGAACGTTCTTCTGCCGGATAAAGTAAAAGCCACAGATCAGCAGCACGGCGCTGGAGGCGTTGAGGGTGGCGTCAATCAGCGGGAGAAAATGGAGCATGGGTAACCTGCGGGCTTTCTATTCAAGTTGCGGGTGCCCCTACCGAACGCGATCGAACATCAAGAGGGCAAAGACCAGTGGCAGGTAAAGAATTGACGCCATCAGCAATTGCCGGGCGAGGACGTTGGTGCGCCG
>JBKQNQ010000256.1:0-3644 GCA_052145875.1 Thiobacillaceae bacterium | reverse complement strand
TGCGCGGCGAACTTACGCGGATTAAGTCCAGAAGTCCCGGGTGCCAAAAGATACTGCACAACGCTGCTACCGGCCTGTGGCTTGAGCGCACCCAACGGCCTAGATAACTGAGGTGAGACAAAGATGTCCCAAGCGATCAATATCGTATGTGTGTCCGGAACGCGCGAGAAGCTTCAGATGGCCGCGATGATTGCATCGGTTGCAGCGGCGACGGGCGACGAAGTTTCGGTGTTCTTATCCATGAATGCCCTGCCGTATTTCGTAAAAGGTCATGACATCGACGCACCGGCCGAAGGCGAGATTGGGGCGCTCTTGGCGCAGAAGGGCGTGCCGCCTTTCAAGCAGCTATTCAAGCACGCTGTGGAACTGGGCGACGCAAAGCTACTTCCATGCTCGATGGCGCTCGACCTGATGAAAATCAAGGCAGACGAACTCGATCCCGAAGTTGGGCCACCAACCGGATTGACGCGTTTTTTGAGTGACGCCGAGGGCGGGCAACTGCTCACGTTTTGAACGGGCTCAAGAAATGAGTCTGAGCGACAAGAGGATACGGCAATGAGTGATAGCAAAATTATTGACGCACGCAACACGTTCTGCCCTGGACCGCTCATGGAGCTGATTACCTACATGAAGCAGGCCAACGTGGGCGATACGCTCGAACTGCTGTCGACCGATGAGGGTTCCGGTGCGGATGTGCCGGAATGGGTCCACAAGGTTGGCCACGAAATGATCAGCAACGAGAAGGTCGAGGGAGTCTGGCACATCAAGATTCGCAAGGCAAAATAGCGGGCACCTTTTACGATGGAGATAGGTCCGTCGGCCTCACAGAGCGGATCGTCCCGGAAATTATGGATAGGAGAATGCAATGAGAATCTTAGTTGTCGGTGGCGGAACGGGCGGCACCATTCTAGCCAACAATCTCGCGCGGCGACTGTCCGCTGAGATTCGTGCGCGCAAGGTCCGGCTCACGATGCTCTCGGCATCTGACAAACATATGTACCAGCCCGGCTTACTGTACGTCGCGTTCGGCCAAATGATGCCGGATCAACTTTACCGCGACCAAGCAGGTTTGCTCGAGTCGAGCATCGAATTTCATGTCGACCCCGTCGCGCAATTTCAGCTTGATCAAAACCGAGTGCGAACCGCGAGCGGCAAGGTCCACGAGTACGATATGCTTGTGATCGCCACAGGCTCGCGTATCGTGCCCGAGCAGATTCCGGGCTTGACGGAGGGAGCGGAGACCTTTTACACCGAGGCCGCCGCAATCAAGATGTTCAAGCGCCTGCGGGAGTTTGAGGGCGGTAAGGTTGCGGTTGTGGTCGGTGTTCCGCACAAGTGCCCGATCGCCCCAGTCGAAGTCATGTTTTCGCTGCATGATTACTTCATCACACGGGGCATACGCGACAAGGTCACGATGAAGTACCACTATCCGATTGGCCGGATCCACACAATCGAGAACGTTGCGAAATGGGCCAAGCCAGAGTTCGACCGCATGGGAATCGAGTACGAGACCCTCTTCAACGTCAAGGAAGTGGACCTAAAAAACAAGGTGGTGAAAAGCGAGGAAGACACGGAGACCAGCTATGATCTGCTCATCGCAATCCCACCACACCGTGGAATGGAAGTAATTGAACAGAACAACCTGGGCCAGGGCGGTTGGATTGCGACTGACCGCTACAAGCTCACCATGGAAGGGCATGATAATGTCTACGTGCTCGGTGACACGACCAACCTGCCCGTCAGCAAGACCGGGTCCGCCGCGCACTTCGAGGCCGAGGTGATTGCCGAAAACATTGCCTCGATCATAAAAATTGGTACTCCGGTACGCGATTATGATGGCAAGGTCTACTGTTTCATTGAAGCCGGCCATGATCGTGCGACCTACGCAATGTTCAACTACCTTAACCCACCCGATTTGAAGCCGCCGTCGAAACCGATGCATTGGTTCAAGATGGCCTACAACCAAATGTACTGGACCAGCGTCCGCGGACTGCTCTGAGAAAGCCAAGCCATGACCACACAAACTGAAACTCGCCCCGTAGCAATGGCCAACGAAGACCTGCAGCGACTCGTCGAATTTGCGCAGCTTGTCACTTCCGCCCGGGACGCGATGTCGGACGACATCGTCACCAGACTGGCAGGGGCAATGAGTGAGGGTATCAACTTGCTCGACCGCCTGACGCGAAACGAGGGACTGATGCGGTTGCTGCAGGTATTGGATCGCCAGGAAAGCCAGTATCTGCTCATCGCCCTGTCCGAGGCGATCCATGGGGCGAGCAAGGATATCAGCGCGGCTGCGCCTGCAACGGGCGGTCTGGGTTGCATGTTGCGCGTGGCGCGTGATCCTGGGACACAAGAAGGCGTACGCTTCCTTGCGGTGCTGGGCAAACACCTGAGTCACAGTCTACGCGAGCAACACCGCCGTGGCGTCGGCTCTTCCGGCGATTAGGGTAGCAACATCAGACGTGCACCGTTAGTCGGTCCTCTACCAAACAAAGGCGTCGCTTTGCGCCACTGATGCCGCTTGTGACAAACGCCTCTTAGGGGGCTGCGTGTAGCGCTTCGCATCTAATTCCGCGTGGGCCTGCCGCTTGATTGCCTTAAATGGGACGAAGCCCACAGCCGCTGCCTTGATGCCTTCGACGTCTGTTACGCATCCCGCTTATCTGCTTGGGCAGCCCGAACGGCACGGGGTGCGGTGTATCGTATTGATCGCAATGCGTTAGAACGCCCGTGACCCCGGGGACACGATCGAACCCTTCTCATATAGACTTACCCATCGTCAGAGCTGGTTGGAGTGTGCATTGGAATTTTGGGAAAGAATGGGGCAGCGAAAACAGGCAGCCCTCGCGTTAGGCGTGCTTATCTTGGTAGCGAGCGTTGTTGTAGCGCTATGGGCGTTATCAAACCGCGGCGTGGCGCACGCGACACAAGGCAACTCGCCGGACGACCCCGGGCCGCTTCGTCAAGGCGATCTCATCATCGTACCCGAGCATTCTGCGCTGCGCACGGAGATCCGTGTGCAGGCTGCCTCAGCACTGGAGGCGCCCCATTGGCTGCGAGTACCTGCGACGGTGGAAGCCGATCCATCAAGAACCGCGAACATCCTGCCACCGGTAACGGGCAACGTCGTCGAGCTGAAAGTTCGGCTGGGGGACCATGTCACCAAGGGGCAGCGCCTCGCGGTGCTCGCATCGGGCGATTTCGCCCAGGCGTCCTCGGACCTCAACAAGGCCCGGGATGCGCTGCAACTGGCCAAGCGGGAACGCGATCGGACGCGCAAGGTCTTTGATGCGGGAGGTGGAGCGAGCAAGGATGTGGAACAGGCGGAAAGCAACTATACCCAGGCGCTCGAAGAGTACCAGCGGGTGGTGGACCGGATCAAAGCCATTGGCGGAGGCGCGAGCGGCGATACTCATCAACTGGGACTGACCTCTCCGATGTCCGGCAGCGTAACGCTGTTGTCAGTCGCACCCGGGGCCTATGTCAACGATCCGACTGTCCCGATCATGACCATTTCGAATCTGGATTCCATCTGGTTCACGGCCTACGTGCCGGAGAACTCGGTCTCGTTCGTGGCAAAGGGGCAGAAGGTCGCCATCACCCTACCCGCTTATCCGGGCGAGGTATTCAACGGAACGGTG
>JBKQNQ010000255.1:0-2646 GCA_052145875.1 Thiobacillaceae bacterium | reverse complement strand
CGCGGCACGGTGAACATGCTGCTTGAGATGCACTATGACTTTGTGCCGGCGAGTGAGAAGAACCTCGATCGCCTGACCACGCTGATCATTCCGAGCCAGGCGTGTCTTACAAACGCGCAGGCGGCGGCGATTTCGGCATGGGTGGGGCGGGGCGGCAAGCTGCTGGTTTTTGAATCGGGCGCATTGGACGAAAAGAAAACGCGCTTTCTTCTCGACGTGGGAGCAGACTACGTCGGCGCTTCAGAATTTGACTGCGACTACACGCTGGTGAAGACGAATTTCGGGGCTCGCGTGGTTACCACGCCGTTCCTGAACTATTCGCCGGGACTGCACACGAAATGTACGACGGGGCAGGCGCTTGCTGTCATCCGCGAGCCGTATTTCAGCCGAACGTACGGGCACTATAACGGGCACGCGAACACGCCCTACGAGTTAACAGACTCCGCATTTCCGGCGGTGGTACGGAATGGGAACGTGGTCTTCTTCGCGCATCCGCTGGACCGGCTTTATTATGCCAACGGTGTGCGTCTGCATCGCGAATTATTCAAGAGCGCGATTGACATGGTGGGCGACGCGCCGGTGATGAAGGTGACGGGGTTGCCCAGTAGCGGCCGTGTGAGCCTGCTGCGCCAGGAGGCAAAGAATCGCTACGTGGCGCATCTGCTTTACAGCCCGGCGTTGCAGCGCGGGGATTGCAAGGTGATCGAGGATTTTCCGGCCATTTCCGGCGTGACGCTCGAGGTGAAGGTCCCGGAGCGCGCTACGAAGGTTCGGGTGATTCCTGACGGCGGGACGGTCGCATTTACGCAGGAGAACGGCACAGTGAAAGTGGCCGTGCCGGCCTTTGCTATGCATACTGGGGTGGTGGTCGAATACTAGGATTTGTATCGGGGTGCGGGCTAACGGAGTAGATCACAAACAGGGAGGGACGCGCGCAGGCGCTCGTTGGTTGGGACGGGTTGCGGTTGTATCGCCGCTAAAGAGGAAGTAGCTCCTTTTTTGAGCTGTTTCCGGGTTGGCGGTCAACCACCGTGTAATGCGGATTGTTCATCAACCTTTTTTATGTTTTTGCGTCTATACTAGCGGGCAATCTCTTTTGTTTCTGGTCTGCAGCTATGGGATCCCTACCGGACGTTCCCAGGGAGCTGCAGGAAGATCTTTCCGAAAGGGGGAAAGAACACATGAGAAGAACCAGCTTGCTCGTACTACCACTTCTCTCTTTGACTTGCCTGTTCGTTAGTTCCTGCGTCAACAACTCCAATCAATCGCCGCAGTCGCCGCTTACCCTCGCCAGCGGCAATTGGTCTGTTAAGCTGCAATCCGCCATCACAGCACAGACACTCGACTGGGGCGGGGACGTCTCGGTCTCGGGCAAGAATGTGACCATGGTGGAGTTCGACCCGGAGTACGCCCGCTGCATGGATGCTCTTATCGGTCCTATGTCCATCCCAGTCACAGGCGGGTCCGAGAGCAGTCCTCTCGCTCTCACCTCAGCCGCATTCGACGGCGGCAACGTGCTCAAGGTCACGCTTTCCGGATCGGACAGCCCGCTCACCGGCACATACGTCTTTTCGGGTGGCTGCCAAGACGATCACGGGACCGTCACGGCCACCTTCGTTCCTCCCGTTAGCGGTACATGGAGCTCGAGCTTCGCTATCAACGGCCAACCGGTAACCTTGACCGCCAATCTAACCCAGGCTACGGATCCTGGCGCTTCCGGCGTCATACCCCTGACAGGAACCTTCGCGCTCAGCGGAGCATCCTGCTACGCCGGAGGAACGTTGGATTCCTCGGAATCCTATATTTGGGGGGATACAGTCAGCGCGGGCATAGTCACAACGAGCGTGGGCGTGAGTTTCCTTGTGGGCGGGACACTCACCACCCCCGCCAACCCAACTACCATCAGCGCCAGCTACTGGTTTCCACAGTCGGTCTGCTCGGGGGCCACCGGAAATATACAACACATCAAACAATAGCCGAAGCGTCGGTCGTAGCGGCGCGGCTTCGCTCACCGCGCCGCCACCAGCGAAACCGTCAGCACCTGATCTGAGAGGGCTATCGTGGCGGGAGCCAGTGGTGCGTTACACCTCTAGCCGAGCAAGAGAGGTGTTGAACGCCCATGAGCAAGGCGGCGCCGATACATCGACGACCACGCCCGATTGCGAATGGCCAATCCAGGCTCCCAATGACCGCACTCTCGATGGCTTTCGACGGTTCTTTTCGGATGGTCGCCTATCGGGAAGCTAGCATGTTTTGGCTCGCGTTGGGTAAGGGTGGGCGGTGACACTACCGCAATTGCATCCAGCAGCGTAATCTCTGGCAGAGGCTTGACAATATATCTAGAAGATGTATCTTTAAGATATGTTCAACCTGAATGCCACTTCTTACACGATTCTGGGGTTGCTCTCCGTTCAGCCCGACCTCTCCGGCTATGACATTCGCAAGGGCATCCAGCAAAGCATCGGGTACTTTTGGGCTGAGAGCTATGGGCAGATTTATCCCGCACTCAAGCGGCTGGCCGACGAAGGCCTGATCGCACCCTCGAAGGGCGCGCCGAATGGGCGTAAGCAGCGCCAGACCTACGTCATCACCGACGGCGGACGCGCTGAGCTGCGCCAATGGCTTGCCCTGCCATTTCGCAACGAG
>JBKQNQ010000254.1:0-4854 GCA_052145875.1 Thiobacillaceae bacterium | reverse complement strand
TGCAACGCGAATCAGAGCCGTCAGCTCATTCGGATCCTGGGTTCGCGTCGCATGCTCGGAAAGCGATTCAATGACGCTGCGCATGTCGCGTATGTGCAAGCCTTCCGACAACAGGTTTTGCAGGATCTTCTGCACGGTGGAAAGCGGCAGCAGCTTGGGTATCAGGTCTTCAATGAGCTTGGGTGAATCCTTCGTCAAGTGATCCAACAATTGCTGGGTCTCTTGCCTTCCAAGCAGCTCAGCCGCATGCTGCGTGATCAAGTGATTGAGATGGGTTGCAATCACCGTGCCGGGATCAACCACGGTATAGCCGGCATTCTTTGCCTGTTCCCGTGCACCCGGGTCAACCCAAACTGCGGGGAGGCCAAACGCCGGTTCTTTGGTCTGCGGCCCAGGAAGTTTCTTTGTCACGTTGCCTGGATCAATCGCCATGAACATGCCGGAGCGAATCTCCCCGGAGCCGATTTCCACGCCCTTTAAGGTGATTCGGTAGCTCGAGGAATCAAGTTCGAGGTTGTCGCGTATATGCACGGGAGGCGCGAGAAAGCCGATCTCCCGGGCGAATTTCTTGCGAATGCCCTTGATGCGTCGAATCAGTTCGCCATCTCCCGAATTATCAACCAGCGGGATCAGCCGATAGCCCACTTCCAATCCCAGCGTATCAACCTGGGCGACGTCGGACCAGGTGGCTTCCTGGGCATCCGCCGAAACGAGCGAGGCGGCCGGTTCAACCGACTGTGTCTCGGTGACCGTTTGTTTTTTAGTGTACGCGAGCCAACCCAATCCTGCAGCAAGTAGCAGGAATGCGAAGTGCGGCATACCGGGAGTAATCCCTATCATGCCAAGGATGCTGCCAGTAATGATGAGAACCTGTTTGTTGCTAAAGAGATGCCTTAGCACCTGGCTACCGACATCTTCGTCTGTGCTGACCCGGCTGACGATGATGCCGGCAGCGATGGAAATTACCAGTGCGGGTATTTGAGCAACCAGCCCATCACCGATGGCAAGCAAAGTGTAGTTTTTAGCTGCCTCCGCGACCGCGAGATCATGCTGAAATACTCCAATCACCAAGCCACCCACTACGTTGATCACCAGTACCAGAATTCCGGCAATCGCATCACCGCGCACGAACTTCGATGCGCCGTCCATGGCGCCGTAAAAGTCTGCTTCCCTTCCGACTTCCTGGCGGCGCTTTCGCGCGTCGTCTTCTCCGATCAGTCCGGCATTCAGGTCGGCGTCAATTGCCATCTGCTTGCCGGGCATGGCATCCAGGGTGAACCGCGCGCTCACTTCGGCAATTCGCCCCGCGCCCTTCGTAACCACAACAAAGTTAATCACCACCAAAATAACGAACACAACGATGCCAACGGCATAGTTGCCCCCCACCAGAAACTGGCCGAATGACTCGATGACCTTACCCGCTGAAGCGGGTCCGGTGTGCCCGTACATCAGCACAACGCGGGTAGACGCGACGTTTAGGGAAAGGCGAAGCAGCGTGGTGACGAGCAGCACCGTGGGAAAGGCGGCAAATTCAAGGGCGCGGGTGGTATAAATACTGACCAGCAGAACCATCACCGACAACGCAATGTTGAAGGTGAACAACAGATCCAGTACGAATGGTGGCAACGGCAACACCATCATGGACAGAATCATGATGATGAAGATTGGACCCGCCATGGCCCTCAGGTCGTTACCCTTGAGGAAAGCGGGCAGACTGAAGCTCGAATTCATTGGGTCGCCTGCGCAGGATCAAGTTCCATAGGAACCGGCAGCTCGGCAGGGATCACGGGACGCGTCCCCCCATATTCATTAAAATGCTTCAGCTGATAGACATAGGCGAGTACTTCGGCCACGGCTGCATAGAGCGCAGCGGGGATTTCTGCACCAAGGTCGGTATGGTGATACAGGGCGCGTGCCAGTGGCGGTGCTTCCAGAATCGGGATATGGTGGAGTTCGGCTTCGCCGCGGATCCGGGCGGCGACCAGGTCGGCACCCAGCGCGACCACACAGGGCGCGCGCATATTGCCTTCCTTATATTTGAGGACAACCGCGTAATGCGTCGGGTTGGTCACGACGACATCTGCTTTGGGAATTTCCGCCATCATGCGCCGACGTGCTGTTTGTCTCTGGAGGAAGCGGATCCGTGCCTTAATGCGCGGGTCGCCATCCGACTCTTTGGCCTCCTGCTTGAGTTCTTCACGCGACATCCGCAGCTTGCGGTGGTGGCTCCACAGCTGATAGGGTGCATCGATTAGTACGATGCCAGCCATGGCGCCGACCATCGACAGAAATCCTTTGCCCAGCATCTGCCCCAAGTGTTGAAATGACGGCAAAGACGGTTCGCCGATCAACGCGAAGAACGCCTGGCGATTGTCCCAGATCAGCCAGAATCCAATCGCCCCAAGCAGTGCCACCTTGGCAATTGCCTTGAGAAGCTCCGTCAAACTGTCCACGGATAAAATCCGCTTCAAACCGGCCGCGGGATTGATCCGCGAGAAGTTGGGCATGAGCGGCTGTGTACTGAAAACCCAGCCGCGAAATAGTATGGGAGTGAGCAGAACCACGACGACAATGGACAGAAGCAACGGTGCGAAGCCAAACATGACCCGATACAATTCGTCAGCAAGCTGACTGAACAAGGTAGCGGTGCCCCCACCCAGTGACGTGTCGAACACCATGGCGGATTTCATCATGCCTGCCAGGGTACGAACCATGCTTCCGCCGGTTATCCAGATCAAGCTGGCGCCCACCATGAGCACGACAAAAGTCGAAAGCTCGCGGGACTGCGGAATCTGCCCCTCTTCGCGCGCCTTTTCAAGGCGTCGCGATGAGGGTGATTCCGTACGTTCTTGATCGTTTTCTTCAGCCATTTATCGTGTAATCAAAGCCAGTTCTGATTCCTGACTCTGATTATTGATAACCTGGCTGCAATGTGATGGGCGGAATAGGCCCGGATTTCACCCCTAATTCGCGGGGAGGATCGAGCGGTGATAAGGGCCGTTGCCCGTCTCGCTTATCGGGCAGCCTGTTGAATTAGCGCCTGTTTGACCGTGTTGCCATCGGGGGCATCCAAAGTGCCGCCGTCACTGCTGGCCGCGTCCTCAGCCTTTTTGTTCATGACAATAATGCTGATGCGCCGATTGGTAGGGTTGTACGGGTCCTTCTTGTCGAACAGAACAGAGGATGACAGCCCGACCACGCGCAACACCTTGGTCTCATCCATGCCGCCCAAAATCAATTCGCGGCGCGATGCATTGGCTCGGTCGGCAGAAAGCTCCCAGTTACTGTAGCCACGCTCCCCACTGAAATAGGGGGTGGCGTCGGTATGGCCCGACAAGCTGATCCGATTCGGCACGCCATTTAGGGCGTGGCCAATCTCATGCAGGATTTCCTTGGTATAGGGCTGAAGCTCGGCGCGGGCGAGTGCAAACATGCTGCGATTCTTCTCGTCCACAATCTGGATGCGCAAACCTTCGGTCGTGATATCAATTAACAGCTGGTTCTTGAACTGCCTGAGCAACTGGTTGGCATCAATCGCCTTGTCCAGCCTCGATTTGAGATTCTTGAGATTCTCTAGCTCCTGGCGTTCGAGCTCCGCTTGCGCCGCTTTGAGGTTATAGGTCTTCTTTTTCTCTGCGGTATCGCTCTTCTTGACCTGACCGCTACTGCGGCTTAAGTCGGTACCCCCGCCCTTGATCACGCTGGAACTGTCACCGCTGCCGGACCCACCTGACATCGCCACCTTGAGCGGTGTCCTGAAGTAATCGGCTATCCCTTGTAGATCCCCTTTGGTGGTCGAGCCCAGCAGCCACATGAGCAGAAAAAACGCCATCATCGCGGTGACGAAGTCAGCATAGGCGATCTTCCACGCGCCACCATGGTGTCCCCCAACGGTCTTTTTGATCCGCTTGACGACGATCGGTTGTTTGTCTTTGTCGCTCATGCTGTCAGGCAAGTCACAGGCTTATCTGTTCTTTGCACCTTTCACATGATCTTCGAGCTCCTTGAAGGTCGGACGCTCGGTGGAATACAAGACCTTGCGGCCGAATTCAACCGCCAAGGCGGGCGCGTAGCCGTTCAGGCTGGAGAGGATGGTCACCTTGATACATTGAAACATTTTGGTGGACTCATGCAGTTTCTGCTCGAGGACACCGGCGAGGGGACCAACGAAGCCGTAGGCCAGCAAAATGCCCAGAAACGTTCCAACCAGGGCGTGGGCAATGAGGATTCCCAGTTCGGCCGGTGGCAGGCCGACCGACTCCATGGTGTGCACCACGCCCATTACGGCTGCCACAATACCGAAGGCCGGCATTCCATCACCGAGTTTCGCCACACAATGAACCGGAACTTCGTTCTCGTGATGGTGGGTCTCGATCTCATTGTCCATCAGGTTTTCGATTTCAAAGGCATTCATGTTTCCGCTGACCATGATCCGAAGATAATCGGTCATGAACTCGACCACATGGTGATCTGCAAGCACAGCGGGATATTTTGAGAACAGTGGACTGGACTCCGGATTCTCGACGTCGGACTCAATCGACATCAGTCCCTCCTTGCGAACCTTGCCCAGCAACTCGTAGAGCAGCGCCATGAGCTCCATATATGTCGCGCGTGTATATTTTCCGCTTTTGAATACCGTTGGCAGGGCCTTCATTGTGGCCTTGATGGCTTTCCCGTTATTGCCCACAAAGAACGCACCTGCGGCCGCGCCGGCAATCATAAGCAGTTCGATCGGCTGAAACAACGCCGCAAGGTGACCCCCGGCTATGGCAAATCCGCCAAATACCGACGCCAAGACAACGAGATAGCCAACAATGACAAGCACGTATTATTTCCTCTAGCCGGTTGAAATGC
>JBKQNQ010000253.1:0-3902 GCA_052145875.1 Thiobacillaceae bacterium | reverse complement strand
CAGAGGCAGCGGGCACATCCCCAATTCGCCTGTCGCAAGAGCTGACCATCTTCCATGATGTCGCCAAGGCGCTGACCTCGTCGCTCAACCTGGATTCGATCCTGCAGACCATTATGGAGAAGATGGCCGAATACTTCCGCCCGGACACCTGGTCGCTGCTGATGGTGGATGAGGAAAAAGACGAGCTCTATTTTGCGATCGCAGTGGGGGCGGCGGCGGAGGTTCTGGCGAAGGCGCGCTTGAAGATGGGTGAGGGAATTGCCGGCTGGGTGGCCAAGCATGGACAAGCGTTGATCGTGCCCGACGTGCAGCATGATGCGCGCTTTTCATCCCGGCTGGACGAGATGACGCGCTTGCAGACCCGATCCGTGATCTGTGTGCCGCTGCGTTCGCGGCACCGCGTGCTGGGCGTGATTCAACTAATCAACGCCGACGTGGGCCTAAGCGAACAGGAGATGTTCTTCCTGCATGCCTTGTGCGATTACGCCGCCATTGCTGTCGAGAATGCCAGGGCAGTGGAGAAGATCCAGGAACTGACCATCACCGACGATTGCACGGGCCTGTTCAATGCGCGGCATCTGCACAAGACGCTGGAAACCGAAGTCTACCGCTCGGCGCGTTTCGGTTACGAGTTCAGCGTGATTTTCATCGACCTCGACCACTTCAAGACGGTCAACGACACGCACGGGCATCTGGTGGGCAGCCGGCTGCTGGCCGAAATCGGCTACCTGATCAAAGCGCAGTTGCGGCTGATTGATTTCGCCTTCCGTTATGGGGGAGACGAGTTTGTCGTTCTGCTGCCGCAAACCACCAAGGACCAGGCGGTGGTGGTGGCGAAACGTTTGCAGGATTCCGTGCGCGCGGGGACCTTCTGCACCGAGATGGGCTTAAGCCTGAACCTTCGCGCCAGTATGGGATTGGCGACTTTTCCGCACGATGCCCGGACGCCGCACGACATCATCCGCCAAGCCGACGAAATGATGTACATGGTGAAAAACACAACCCGCGACAACATCGGCGTTGCGTCGCGCGGGCTGATGGAGCCGTAGAAGTTCGCGTAGGGACAGCCGCCCTCGGCTGTCCAAGGATTCCTTCCGGTTGGTCCGTCATCCGACCGGAACTGCCGCCGACGAGCCGTCAGCCCTTCGGTTTTGAAGATCACACAGCGTGTTCTGAACCGTCAGCTACTCGCGAATGTAGAAACCTGACGCCGTTTACTTCTTGTATTCAAGAATGAGGTGCTGGAAGCGTGGGTCCGACTTGAGCGATGCGAAGTACGGGCTGTTGTCAATGGCGCCGAAGTCGGCGAAATCGCTTTGAAACGCTTTCTGCATGGTGTCGAGCGCCTTACTGCGATCGCCTTTTGCCGCATATGCCGCACCCAGCCAGTAATACGAGATGCCGGAAGGTTTGAAGTTTGCGGTCAACGCCTTTACTGCTTTGTCGTACTCGCCCTGCGCCAGGTACACCTGGCCCACACCCATGTCTGCGGTGCTTGTGCCTCGATTGATCTGCCGCATTTGCTCGAAGGCCGCGA
Organism: Thiobacillaceae bacterium; assembly: GCA_052145875.1. Classification (GTDB taxonomy): domain Bacteria; phylum Pseudomonadota; class Gammaproteobacteria; order Burkholderiales; family Thiobacillaceae; genus DASQBT01. Next base: position 2,365 of record JBKQNQ010000253.1, on the reverse strand, counting down.
GCGCCTCGTCGTAGCGCTTTTGCAGCAAGAGCGCACGCCCGAGGTGGTAGTAAGCGGGGTAAAGAGATTGCTGCAGACGAATGGCTTTTCGGGCAGCCGCTTCCGCCCCGATGGCGTCCGGCGGCTGTTGGTAACCGAGCGCCCAGGAGAGTTGGTCAGAGGCATAGCCGCTGTTCGGATCCAGGTCAGCCGCAGTGCGGTATTCGCGTGCGGCGCTCACATAGTCATACTTGTCGGAATAGACGGTGCCGATGGCCACGTGTGCTTCCGAGAGGTTGGGATCAATTGCAAGAGCACGCCGGGCGTAATTTTCGGCTCGTAGCAGGTGTTCCGGGTTGGCTTCCAGATTACGATATATCTGACCTTCCACCCACGCCAACCCAGCGATTGCCGGAGCATAGTCGGGGTCTAAGCGCAGCGCCAGTTCGAAATTCTTGCGCGCCGTCTCCAAGGACTCGCGCTGGTCAAAGGAGTCCACCAATGCGGATCCACGCAAGTATGCGTCATAAGCCTGTGGATTCTGCGTATACCGTTTCTGGATTGCCTGCTGTTCCTGCGGCGTGAGCTTCAGATTCAGCGACTGCGCAATCTTCAGCGCCGTCTGCTCCTGCAGCGAGAAGACGTCTTTCATCTCGCCGGTGAAATCATCCGCCCAGACCTGGAAACCGCTGTTGGCGTCGATGAGGTGGACGTTCACCCGTACTTCGTCTCCTGCCTTCCGTACCGAGCCCTCGAGGACGTATCGCACCCCGAGAGCTTTACCGATTTCTGTTGGACCACCCTTTGCAGCCACGACGGCCGAGTGTGAAGCGATGTTGATCCCCTGGATTTTCGAGAGCTTCGTGGTGATCTCGTCGGTCATGCCGTCACTGAAATAGTTGCTGTCGCGTTCGGCGCTGAGATTCTGTAATGGCAGAACGGCGATCGAGGGCCTGCTAGCAATGCTTACGGGACTGGGCGCGGCACGCTCGTGCAACCAGCGGTAGCCGCCGAATCCTAACCCCAACACGATCAGCGCCGACGCCAGGCCGAGCAGCATTTTGAAGCGAGGAGCCGTCTGCGGCTTGGTGGAGGCTTCGAAACGAGTGCCCGATTCCATGTCGCGTTTCAGCCGTTGCAAATCGGCTCGCACATCGGCGGCGTGCTGGTAGCGCAGATTCCGATCCTTCTCCAGGGCCTTATGGATGATCTCGTCCAGCTTGGGCGGCACGTTGGAATTCACCCGCACCGCGGACGTGGGAGCCGCGTCCAGAATGGCCTTAAAGATGACTCCCGAGCTTTCCCCACGGAAGGGCAACTGCCCCGTGGCCATCTCATAGAGGACGGCTCCAAACGAGAACAGGTCGCTTCTGGCGTCCAGTTCTTTTGCACGCACTTGCTCCGGCGACATATAAGCGACGGTGCCGAGCGCGGAACCCGGACTGGTGAGGTGCGGTTCGCCAATCGTGGCGGTCATCGTATTCGCCGATGCACCCTGGCTCGAGGAACTGCCCATGGGCGCGACCTTCGCCAGCCCGAAATCAAGAATCTTGGCGTGGCCGCGGTCGGTCACAAAAATGTTGGCGGGCTTGATGTCGCGATGAACGATCCCCTTCGAATGCGCGGCGTCTAATGCATCGGTAATCTCAATGGCCAAGCCGACCAAGACATCGATGTCGACGGGCTTTCCCGAGATGCGGTGTTTCAGCGTCGTGCCGTCCAGAAACTCCATGGCAATGAACGCCTGGCCGTCCTGCTCGCCAATGTCATAAATCGTGCAGATGTTTGGGTGGTTCAGTGCGGACGCAGCCTGCGCTTCGCGCTGAAAACGGGCGAGCGCTTGCGGGTCACGGGCCACTTCCTCCGGCAAGAACTTGAGCGCGACGAAGCGATGCAGCCGCGTGTCCTCAGCCTTATAGACAACGCCCATGCCGCCACCACCGAGCTTCTCGACGATGCGGTAGTGCGAGATGGTTTGGCCGATCACTAAGGGATGCCCGGTTTTCCGGTCGCTTCATCTTACGGACGAGGCAGCGGTCAGTCAACGAATGGCAGGGGTAATACGCATTGAGGGGATTTTGCTCCGCCCCCACCCCCGTACCGTATTGGGACCCAGGGGCCGGGGCGCGCGCGCGCGGGTGCGAGGGGCGGGCGAGCGAGGGCGGGGGCGCGGTCGGTGAGAGTGGGAGCGGAGGTGGGTCGCTATTGTGTCGCAGTCTGCTGGCTGACTTTCTTCACCAGCGTAAGCGATTCGTAATATTGCTGTGCCTCGTGGAAACCCAGCAACTGTTCGTCCGTGAGCTTTGCGGTAAATCGTTTGCCACTGCCGTTTTCTCCGGGAAACAGGGTTGCATAGACCTCGTGACCGTTTGCTACCGTCTTTACG
>JBKQNQ010000252.1:0-4483 GCA_052145875.1 Thiobacillaceae bacterium | reverse complement strand
TCCGCCTGTCGGACAGTAGTCACCAACCGTGATTGGCCCCGTCAGGGGAATAGACTGATCGCAGGTGCAGGGAATGTTCGCAATACGAACTCCATCCAGGTAGCCATCGAGCAGGTTCGCCGCCCGCAATGAACCGTAAAACACATACATCACGTAATGCCAATTGTGATCGCTTGTGGGGATGACGACGCCCTGCTCGCCAGTTCGCCCGCTGACGGCGAACATATCAAGAGCCCCGGGACCTCCATTATTGTAGTAGATTGCCACGGAACCAGAGCTGGTGAAACAAAGAGGGGTTTGGGAAGCCTCACTCGCATTACCTTCGCCCTGTATCCAAAATTCGATGCCAAAGGCACCGTACAGTCCCGATTCGCTCGGGCTAGGAGTAGCGGCGTTAAAGTTGTCCGACCCATTAAACTCAGCGCAATAGCCCAAGAGCAGGCCGCTGCCAATCGTTGCATGAACCGCACGATGCGCTCCCAACGCGGGCACGAGATCATTCGCCGTCGTTGGACTCGCAGGCACTGGCATCTGTTGAATCGCATTGCCATTCGCTTCATCGAAGTTCCAATACAAGACGGGCGCATCATTCGACACCACCTGGGAGTAATACGTGTTGGGCGGTGGCGGAGTCGCGACCACTAAATCGGCGGTGTCGCTGTTCGTAATGATAGCGCCGGCGTAAACCTCCACGGAAAACAGGTTCGTCCCCGAGTCCTCCGGCTGGAGCACAGGAGTGGTGTAAGAGGAATTTGTCGCGCCGGGAATGTCCACGTCGTTCTCTTCCCACTGATAACTCAGTTTAACCGGTGGAGAACTGATGGCAAGCACGGAAAAAGTAGCCGTGCCACCTACGTTGCCGTGCACATTCGCCGGCTGTTGGGTTATCGTGATCGTAAGACCCCCAACGTGCAGTGAAGCTGTCTGGCTGTTAACGAATACATTTCCCGAGGAAACCTGCACCCGAAAGATAGCGCCTGAATCACCAGTACCGAGAGTAGGCGTCGTATAGGACGCGTTTGTGGCATTCGGGATATTCGTCCAGTTTTCTTGCCATTGATACGTGAGAGGCGCTCCCCCCGCGCTCACCGTGGCTGCAACTGTAAAACTGGCAGTCCCACCGAGAAGCCCAACGGCATTAGCGGGCTGTTGGGTGATGTCAATCGTGACGCCAGCCGCATTAACCGTGGCCGCCCGCATGTGGTCGTTGACCATGGCCGTCGCTTTGGCACGGAGCAGGCTTGCGGAGGTCTTGGTGTAGCTCGTCCAATCATAGATGGCGACTTCGTCCTCCTGGCCGATCCAGCCCAAGCTGGTGGCCGAGGTATTATAGTTACCGACAATGATTGGCCCAGACAGGGGAAGCGCCATATTATAACCAGAAATGTTTGGCCAGAGAACTCCGTCCAGGTAGCCATCCACGAAGTTCGTCCCGCGCAATGAACCGTAAAACACATACAGCACATGATGCCAATTGAAATCATCTGTCGGGATGATGATGCTTGCCGTGCCCGTCCGCCCGTTTGGTTCGTAGAGTTCCAGACAGCCGGGAACACCTATGGAATCATCGTAGTAAACTGCGTGGGCACCAGAGTTATCGAAAGAAAGAGGGACCACGATAGTCCTGTCCCCTGGAGGCGGAACTCCCTGCGACTGCAGCCAAAACTCGATGGCATAGGGGCCAGGAAGCGTCGACAAGGCGCTGAGGTTGGGGCCAGTCGTATCGAAGTTGCAAGTGCCGTCAAAAGAAGCGGCATTGCCGAGGAACAATCCCGAACCGATTGCCGAGTGCGCAACACGAGTTGCGTTGCCCACTGGTGTAAGATCATTGAGCGTGGTTGGACTCGCAGGCACTGGCATCTGTTGAATCGCATTGCCATCGGTCTCATCGAAATTCCAATAGGCCAAGGGGCTATCGTTCGAGACCGTCTGGGAATAAAAGGTCTGCCCAAAGGCCGCCGTCCCTGCCACCATGAGCGACATGATCCCGGCGCAAAGGCAGGAGCGGGTTGTATTATGACCGGCAATCATTTTCATATTCATATCATCAATATTGGTTGGTGCGTCCAGTTAGACATTTCAATGCACTAATGCCAATCTCGGAGGGCAATTGCGGTTGGCCCGGTGCAATCCGCGCAAACTGCGGCCGGCGTGTTGTTGTTATTTGTGCCGCACGACATCATCGTTCCTGTGGCTAAAATATGGTGGAATGGCCAATGAGACAAGAGCAAAACCGTTCAAAGTTGTCGCAATTCACGCCGATGAAAAGGGCAAACGAGGCAACGCCGTTCGCCAAAAGCCTCGTCATCTCCTGATTTGCCAATGCTTCAGGATCGATCAGGATGGCTGGAAGGTACGGTTCCACATGGTCACCATCAGAAACACGCCCCTGAGTGCCAAGGACGATCAAATTGAGGCCCTCCGGAAGATGCAGGACCAGACAGACTTGCGGACGGCCAATTCTCCCCCAAACCGAGCCGACCCAATTGATCCTGCCGTAAACCAAGTCCGCGCCAGCCCCTTTGATGTCGCCCAGAACCATTCAAGATGTTATTCCTGAGAGCTAATCCGTATTGTTCCCTGATGATGTCGCCAGCGAGATCCTCAAAGTGCCGACGTTCCACCAGCTTCACCCCTGCTTTCCAGAGAACTCGCGGAAGACGGTGTAGGCATCAGCTAGCGTTATGGTTTTCTGGGGGTTCAATTCGATGATTAGCTTGATGAACGTCTTGGTGACCCTTTCCTTTTCCTCTGCTCCCCCTGTTCTGAGGTTGGGTGAATCAGCGCCAAAGAAGGATTTATCGATAACCAGGAGCGATTTGGCCTTGTTGATCACCAAATGCCCCAGGAGGAGCTTTCCCTCCCGCCTGTACCCATGAGGTGATCCAGGGCATCAAAACGCCACAGGGATCAATTCTGAGCAATTTGGGATCATTGGATTGAGACCTCGGGCTCGGCGGACGCAATTTTGACTTCTTCGGTTTCTGCCCTTTCGACCAAACCCACCCCCTTCCAACCCCTACTTGCGCCTTGTTCACCACCCAAGTCATGTCGGTATCGCAGGCCCAGATGCAATTCGATTTCTTCCTTGGCTGTTTGCGTGAATGCCTGGGACGCGAATGGAGGGCTGGTATTGCCTTGGTACATGGACTGGGTGTAAAACGTGCCTATGAAACTTCTCAGCATCGTCGTCGGATTGGTCGTGGTAGGCTCACTCGTCGCCGCCGAACCGGCAGCGAAGAAACCGGAAATGAAGGTTTACTCCGACCCGGAACATACCGATGCCGATTTCAAGTTCCAGGGCGAATATGCCAGCGCCAGCGCCAAGCTCGGTGCCCAAGTCCGAGCATTGGGCAACGGGGCATTTCGCACCATGTTCTTTGTCGGTGGCCTGCCGGGTGATGGCTGGGACGGCAAAACCATGATCCAGAAATCACCCAGCACGGACATGTCAACACCCGCCGACGCCAAGCTCGACGGCGACAAGGTCGTCATTGAGCAGGTTTACAGAGGCATCTGCGACGGCGAGACCATCAGTGGCCAGACCGACACAGGGACGAAATTCGAGTTGAAACGCGTAAACCGGCGCAGCTCGACGCTCGGAGCCCCTGCACCCTCCGGGGCGCTCGTGCTCTTTGACGGCACGAACCTTGACGAGTGGCAGCCCGGTGCCAGGATGACGCCGCAGAAATGGATCACCTCTGCCGGTGTTGGTGCGACGACGCGGCGTAAGTTCAATGACTTCACGCTCCACGTCGAGTTCATGATTTCCTATATGCCCGAGACGCAGTCCATCTACGAGCGCCCGAACAGTGGCGTATATCTCCAGGAGCGTTACGAAATTCAGATTCTGGATTCGTTCGGCATCACCATGCGCGAACACGATTGCGGTGTGCTTTACGCGCAGGTCACGCCGGCGATCAACATGTGTTACCCGCCCCTGACTTGGCAGACCTACGATATCGATTTCACTTCTGCCCGCTACGACGCCACAGGCAAGAAGACCAAGCTCGGCCGCTGCACTGTCAAATTCAACGGCGTAACTATCCTCGACGACGTGGAAATCCTGCACTCGACGCCTGGCGGTATCAAGGAAAGCCCGGAACCTGCCAGCATCTACCTCCAAGCCCACGGCCACCCGGTCTTCTTCAAAAACATCTGGGTGGTGGAGAAGAGGTAACGTTCCTGAAACATCATTCTCGCATTGCTCGTCTCGCGGTCAGGAAAGTAGCCAGCGACACTTGCAGCTGGCCGGTTTCTATACATTTGGGCCGTTTCTACGCATTTGCCCTTTCCTGATCCCCAATTGATCCAGAACGCGTTTTGAGGTCCTGGCTGACAAACGAGTGGTCCAAGTCATCAAAACGCCCGCTGAGTACTTCGACAATGTTAGATTTCGTAGCTAAATGCTTGTCAATCAGGCGGTTGCGCGCGACGTTAATTGAGTGAGAGAAAGCTTGGGAAAGCCCGTCCTTTTGACCCA
>JBKQNQ010000251.1:0-2797 GCA_052145875.1 Thiobacillaceae bacterium | reverse complement strand
GGAATGCGGTTGGTGGTGTAGTGGGGATGTTGCGACAGTAACGAGGAGTCGAACAAAAAAGGGGACCAGCGCGAGGTCGGAGAACTCTTAATGCGCTGGCCCATACTTCATTACGAGCGCTACTGTTGGTGGCATACAGTTTCCGTCGTCGGCTCGCTGGCAATCTGTTCAAAATTGCTCATTTTTTGAAGAAAATGCGGTGATCGTTGGTGCAAGCGCGATTTTACGACAGTAATTGGCGCGGCGGAGTCAAGTTCCTGCAACTCCTTCGAGTTTGCCAGTCCTCGGCCCACGCTTTTGACGGTCATGCAGGTGCCAGTCGCGCACCGATCAAGATTGCACAGTATTCAGTTTGGCACTTGCAGTAGAATAATTAGTCGGCGTAACATGTCAGGAAATAGCGAGTGCTGATCCCCGCAACAGGTGTTGTAGGAGTGTTAGCCCCGCCAGATACAGACCCCAGGGACATCCCAGTCCCCAAGTGCTATCCGACAAGCGTTAGATGGTCAGGTGGGGCTCGGAGCCAGCGCTAGGTTAATGGAGGTTCCTCATGGCAACACCCAGAGTCCTAGTCGTCGAGGATGACGATGCGGTTCGTGCGATGCTGCACGAAGGATTGAACCGCGATGGGTTTGAAGTGGTGGTTGCTTCGAACGTGCGGGATGCACTTAGGCTCATCGCGACGGAAACTTTTGATGTGCTTCTCTCGGACCTGCACATGCCTCTCGCCGGAGATGGCTTCACCCTGGTCAGCGCCATGCGCCATACTCATCCGGATGCGTTGACCGTAGTTCTCAGCGGGTACCCGGCGCTGGACGAGGCAATGTCTGCGATTCTCTCCCAAGCCGATGAAATCTTTACGAAACCGATTCGAATTGGCGAACTTAAGGAACTCATCCGCAAGAAACTAGCCGAGCCTCACGCTATTAAACGGGTGAAGCCGGAATCTGTCGCGTCCATATTGGAACGCGAGATCGAAACCACGATTCAGACTTGGCTGGATATTGTGGATCAAGATGCGGAGCTGACATGTATTCCTCTGAGCCGCCTTGAACGCACGGGGCACCTCCCTAAACTGCTTCTAGACCTTATTGTTCGCCTGCGTTTGGACACGGGATTGGCAGCCCCAATTTCCCAAGCAGCTCGCGACCATGGGAAGATGCGGCTCCAACAGGGCTACACCGCTACCATGGTGGTAGAAGAATCTCGCATCTTGCAGGTGAGCATCTTTAGCACTTTGCAAAGGAATTTGGGCGGCGTGGACTTCAGTAGACTATTGCTGGACGTTGTGACGATCGCGGATGAAGTCGATTCACAATTGAAGCAAGCAATGTTCAGCTACGTCACGCCGACGACTTTGAAATCTCAGACGGTTAGACTGGCAGGGTAGCAAACTACGGAACGAGACGACCAGCACTCAGGGCTTGCCAATCCATGACCTATGCCGCACGGTTCTCGATTGTTAGTGTAATCACGGCAATCGCTGCGCGAGGGTTCTAGTTTGGCTTCCCGAGAAATTGTGAACAGTACTTTCCCCCCACGTGCCCCGCTCAATTGACGCAATCAAGCGATTACACTCAGAACCGGTCTCTAAGGAAACTCTGATTAAGTGCCGGCAAAAAGCATAAACCACAGGGTACACAGGGATGCACGGGGGATCGCAGGGACTTAATCAGAACTTCCCTAACCGACTTTCGATTGTGCTACCGCCCTCTGTGCCGTATAGATTAGCCAGCGGCTCTATGAATGCGTGGCGTAATGGGGTTGTCACGGGGCCGCGGTCTGCCCCTTCATGTGCTTGGGTGGGGCCTCGCTTCGCTTCGGCGGGACGGACGAATGCGTCCGTCCCTACACGTGCTAGAATTTCCACAGCTTCTGACCCTAAACTCCTGGACCCTGTTTTGATCGAACTTGCACCCTCGATACTCTCGGCCGATTTCGCCCACTTGGCGGACCAGGTGGAGCGGGCTACGGCGGGCGGCGGCAGCGTCATCCATGTCGACATCATGGATGGGCATTTCGTGCCTAATCTAACCATCGGGCCTCCAGTGGTGAAATCTCTGCGCAAGGCAACTCGGCTTCCGCTCGACTGCCATCTGATGATAGAGAACCCCGACCAATACATTCCGGATTTTGCGGACGCGGGAGCGGACTGGATTTCGGTGCACCAGGAGGCGTGCCGGCATTTGAACCGGACGCTGCGCCTTATTAAGCAGCATGAATGCCTTGCGGGAGTCGTGATTAACCCGGCAACGCCGGTCGAGACGCTCGGCGAAGTTCTCGATATTGTGGATTATGTCCTGGTGATGAGCGTGAATCCGGGGTTTGGGGGCCAGAAGTTCATCCCGGGAACGCTGCACAAAATGAGGAGGTTGGCGGAGATTCGCGCGGCGCGGGGCTACCAATATCGCATCGAAGTAGATGGCGGCGTCGGGCTGGACACGGTGGCGGAAGTGGTGCGCGCCGGGGCGGAGATTCTGGTGGCGGGGAATGCGGTGTTCGGCAAGGGCGATGCCAAGGTGAACGCGCAAGCGCTGCTGGAAGCGGCGCGGAGCGCGAGTTTGCAAAGAGTCTAAGGGATTGTGTAATCGGGTAATTTGGTAATTTGAAGACCATCCCACGCCGGGTCTCAAATTACCAAATTACCCGATCACCAAATTACAAATTGTTCTTCGGTTTTGAGGTCTTCTATGCGTCGAAATCCTATCGTCGTACTTCTCGCGTTGCTGCTGGCGTTGACGGTGGCTTGTACCAACAAGAAATCGGTGAATCCGCTGGCCAACGTCGGGTCGAAACA
>JBKQNQ010000250.1:0-3706 GCA_052145875.1 Thiobacillaceae bacterium | reverse complement strand
GGAAACCATCCGCATCCAGGTAACCCAAATCGCCCGTGTGCCACTGCTCATCCGATCGGAATTCTGCGCCGCCCAAATAGCCCAGAAACACGTTCCCTGATACGACAACTTCGCTGTCTTCTGCGATACTGATCTGCAAATGTGGCAACGGCTTACCCACACTGCCGACCCGTTCGGTGACGGAGGTATTCAGACTGGCGACCGAGCCTGCCTCGGATAAGCCGTACCCTTGATAGACGGGTAGCCCAAGTGCCCGTGCGTGTTCAAGGAGCGTTGGCGGGACTGGTGCGCCGCCCACTGCAACAAAACGCAGCGACTCAGGGACGGACATGCCCGCTTCGATGCAATGGACACAGACCTTGAGAAGTTGCGGCACCAAAATTGCCGTTGTCGGCTTGTACTTTGCGAGAGCTTTAAACAGTAGAGTGGGTTCAAGGGCGGAGGCATCGGCCAACCCGCAGCATGCGAGACTGGGAATTTGGGCTAAGGCCCCCACCCACAGCGGCGCATACAGACCTGCGATGTTTTCAAGCAGCGTGGATAAGGGAAGCAGCGACATCGCCCGGTCTTCAATGCCGGCCTCCGCGGCCTCACACAAGGAAGCAATTGCTCTCTCGATCGTCCGCGCAGACAGGCAAACTCCCTTGGGCTGTCCCGTGGTGCCGGACGTGTAGGTAATCTTGGTTGTTGCTTCTGGCAACGGGTGTGGAACGTTCTGCATTCCGGTTGGCTGACACTCAAACAACCAGACCGTCCTTTCCGCCACAGTAAATACCCCAGCGCTTTTGAGGTTAAGTAGTTCTGTTGCTCGAACAGGGTTATCCGTCAGCACCGACTCGAGGCCAGCATCGCGTATCAAATGCTTCAATTGTGAATTGGAGAAAAGTCCCGGCATCGGAACGCACACTTTCCCCAATCTAAGCAGCGCCAGATCCAGGCATGCCCAATGAACACCGTTGTCGAGAAGCAAACCAATTCTGTCGTCGAGAACCAATGAACCGATTTTTTCGATCTCAATTAGAAGCGACGCATAGTCAAGCGCAACGCGTTCATCTCTTAGCGCAGGGGCAGTGGGCCGCTCGATGGCGTGCATAGCTATTTGATCGAGCAGCGTCTTCATTTATGGGATGCGACCCAACCGGATTCGCCGGAGCCAGATGCACGTGTAACCCGTGTGCCCAGCGCGTACGCAGATTGCAGCAGGTGATTCAGGTTCGAGCCGGCTGAGGCTCTTGCACTGTGGAGCTTGCCGAAGCCGGCATGTATGTCACCGACATAAACGGCAGGATTGGTTCTGTAATAGCTTCCCCAGGATGCACCTGAGTCCGGCAGGCGCGCGGGCTCGGCCGCACCGAGCAATAGCGGCTTCAGTCCCAGACGGCGGAACGCATTGGCCAATGGCTTGGTGGCCGTGAACACGACCCAGCGATAGCCCACCCCAGCCAGAAACGCAGTGCTGGCTGCTATGATGCAGCGCGCATGCACCGGATTTCCAATGGCCAAATTGCCCACTTCGACCAGCCGCCGACGCTCAACGTCGATTCCTAATTTATGAGCAGCCAGCATGTGGGCGGGCTCATCCAGATACTGTTCTGAAAACAGGCGAGCACTGCTGCCATCTCGATAGCCCATTACTGCGCCTAGCTGGCCCTCAATGGTAAAACCGACTAAGTCCGGATAAAAGGACGACACCTTTGCGTCATACGATTGTCGGAATCCAGTGCGTATAAAGTCTTGCAGTTTCAGGCGAATCGGATCCTCGGGGCCCGAGTGGTGAATGCTGACACTGTTCGACAGCTCAGCTAGCAGCGGATCGATTCCCATCTCAACAAAGGGCGAAGCTTGATCGGTCATTCAAGAGTCCAAAATGATTACTTCTGTCTCCTGAAGCGATATTCGTGCCAATCACGCAACCCCATGTTTTTACGTATTTTTAGTGGCTTTTCCGAGCCTCAATGAATCCTGCGCAATTTGCAGTGCGCAAAAAATGTATACAGCCCTTGCAGATTGGTTACTCGTTCCGTTCCATGCCGCCTTCGGTTTCGCCTTTATTGCACAAAGGGAGGATCTGGGGCAGGAGTTCAACCGGTATTGCCAGCTTGGCTACGACCCGAACGCGGCTATCGACCCGACAGGCAAGCACGTAACCGATGGCACCAGGGGTATTCGCCACAAATCTCAGCATCGATTCTTGTGAATTAACCGAATAAGGCGGAGAAACACCATGGAAATAGCGCTCATTCCAGTAGCGCTGCATCGCTTCCGGGTGTTCACCCCACAAGCTCATGGAAAATGCCCTGCGTATCGGGTGGGTGGGCGCAAGATTAAGCGGCACCAGAGCTGCGCGTGCTTCGTCAACTCGAATTCGCTTCAAGAAAATGTCCTGGAGATTGGAATGATCGAAGCCAATCGAGGGCGGCGTCGGTCCCGTAATTACTGCAATGGCCTCTTCCCCCTGCGCCGCGGTTATCCAGGTCAGGCTGGTCAGGAAAATCAGCCAACGAGCCATCGTCCACCCTTTGTGCAAGACTGGCCTTTTCAAAAAAGGGTGGCGACGGAAAACAGCCAGCCGGATGGCGCTAGACTCACTTGCCCCCAAGAGTCGCGGTATTCCACCTTAAAGGAGAGCGGCGGCTTGGGTCGATAAGTAATGCCGTAACTTGTGGAGTTCAGCACCCCGCTGAACAACTCTGCCTTGTAGCGCTCGTGGCGGGCAATCGCATAGACGTTATTGGCGATGGGTGCGACCAGCTGAATGAAGCCCCCCCATTCCTTTTCGCCACTTGGACCTTCCTCCTGGCGGTACACCGATTCACCGGAGACTTCCAGTTCGTTATGGGTGTAGAAAACATCCATTCCCACTAGGTCCTTAAAGCCAGGTATGTCCTTGAGGCGATACCGTGCCGCTGAGAGCCCGATGAGGAACGCATCGTCAATCGTCCGGTATTGCAGGCGCATGCCGCTGCCCTGTTGAAACGAACTGGGAGGATTGGGCCTGACATTCAAATCGATGTAGGTCTGTTCATGACCTTCCGTCGGATCCAGTTGGGCCGAATCGTCGACATAGCCCTGATAATCAATTGCCGAATCGCCCAACGGCGCGCTGCCGTAAAACTGAACCCCGGAAGCATTGCGAGCAAACGGAGCTGCAGTCGTTAGGGGACGGGAGACAGTCCACACCAATGGGTCCGCGTGGATTAGATTCCAGCGCCCGATGGGAGTGAGAAACTTTCCCAATCTCAGTGTCTGACGGGGAGCCAGATTGTAGTCCATATAGAAGCGCTCAAAATCAAGGTCAGCGTCTCTTACGGAGAAGCCATCACGCGTCAGGAAAAGTGGGTTGCTAACCTCAATTTCTGAAAAGAAATGCCAGTCCGGAGTGGGGTCGCTATGCAAGAAAAGGCTGAGGTCCTCAATCGTAGCCTTGGCTTTCTGATTCTCGAGGTCGCTCGCCTGCAGCGTGGCATACCCCCCTGCCGTCAGGCCCAGCCATGGGAGTTTGTATCCCTCGCCTAACTCATAAGGTGCAGCCTGGGCAGCTGCAGCGGACAACAAGAGCATTCCCCGCAATACGAGAATGCCTCGTCGAAGGAGGGAATATGTTCGTGTAAAGCGGGATAAGACCTGATCCGACGACAACAATCTGGGACCGTTCATGAGTGACTCGCTGTGATCTCGAATAGCATGGAAGACGCTGAGGACGATC
>JBKQNQ010000249.1:0-3354 GCA_052145875.1 Thiobacillaceae bacterium | reverse complement strand
CACCGCCTGGTCGATGTATACCTACAAGACCGAATTTGATCCGACGCGTCTCAAAAACGCCTTGACGTGAACCATAGAATCTTCCAACCGACCGCGGCAGGTACGTCTTGTTACAGGGCATTCTTCGAACTGCAAGTCGGGCGGGTGGAAGTCTGTCTGAAAACTGTTCTCACGTGTCTTGCGTCATTCGCCCGTTGCCCGGGTTACCTCCCGCAGAAATTTCCGTCCGGCCTCAGGATTGCCGGCCTCGCCCTCGATGATTTGAGACGGCCGCAATCCGGTGGCGTAGAAGGCCGCATCAGCATCATGGTCGATGCTGATTTTGGAGCCTTCGAGCGAGATACCGGCGAAGAGACCGCGACTGCGTGAATAGGACAGAATTTCTGCCTTCATCTCGGCGTCCGTTGCGGCCACTCCTTGGCGGCCCACGGGGCCCGCAGCAACCGCAGCATCGGCGCCAAGGGTGAATGTGCCCTTAACAATACCCTCGACACTCTTCGGCGTTTTGAACACGAGCACTACGTCAGTTGATTGCGCGCCGATTTGCCAGCCCAGGCTTCCGGCGGCAAGCGTGACGAACAGGGGTGGGCTCCACCGGCCTTTGTCATCGCGCACAGTCAGGACACCCTTGCCGTAACTGCCGCCAATAACAAAGCCCGCTTTGATGACCCCGGGGATTACGGCTAGGCCATGGGCGCTTTGTAACAGCGCGGGTGGAATCGCTTGTTCGGGGATGGCCGTGATCTCCTTTAACACTTCCGTGGCAGAGTCGACTTTTTCGGCTTGCGTAACATCTGCCCAGGCCAGCCCCGGAAAGAGTAGGGTGAAGAATAGAATACTGATAAACGTTTGGATAATTGGTCGTTTCATAATGCGCTCCATGTATTAAAGCTGCCGCGCATCCGCCCCAATCAGGGATGCGCGATTGCGTGGCGACCAGAAGGGACCCATTGAGATCGACCAGCCCCTCGCCCTCGTCCTTGAATTCTCACTGCATTTCGTTTAGTCCTTGGGCAAGTCACACCTTAGGCCTGAGTTGAAAGCTGCCTTCATGGCATACCCTGCGCTGTTGCCAGCAGTTAGGCTACGGCGTCTGCCGAAACCCATCGATGGTGCTGTCCGTTGCGCGCGGAACCGGCCTTTCCCTCGCCAAGGCAGCTTATGTCCGTGAATTCGCCCTCTTGCGAGAAGTTGACCCCAGACAGCTCGGCACGGTTGACTTGGCCCCAAGCCGCGAAAGGCAGGCATGATACATGAAATCAACGCATGTTCCATACGGGTCAATCCGGGCATCTACACTGCTTTCGCGAACATTTCATGCCGCCATAACCTCGTCGGTTGCTGCACTCAGCGCCTGCCATGGCCACCGATGCACCGTTTAGCGATTAGCGTATCAGAGGTCGTGTTGGCACTAATTGTGGTCGCGCCGGCCCCGCGCGGGTGCCGTAACGCGCCAGGGGCGATTAGCGTGGCGCAACGCAATATTCACTACGCTGGATATTGCAATGACCGTTCTGACTTTCATCGATTGCATCCTATACACCAAACCGAGCGCAAGCCTGCTTGAAAATCCGCACTCCGCGACCTAATCGAAATGGATGCGATCATTTTGACTTATAGGCATGAAGCGCGCCGAGAGCCACTAAATATAGCTTTAGAAGTGCGGATAACCGCGGCGGTGCCTGAGGTCCAGTCTTCAATTTACCGTTGTGGCGACCGGCTTGCGTTTGTAACGTGCTCGGGGCGCTCCCTGAATTCACGCGACTGCAGCCGGTCGCGTCGGGGCAAGCATGGCAGGGTACCGCGCAACTGCATTTGCACGCCCGGCACTCGGGCAGCGCGCTGCGTCGTCGCTGGGGCGGTGGGGGCGTGGGAACCCTTTCGCCTTGGTTTGTGCGGTCACCACTTTCAACTCGGGGCAACATGGAGGGCGAAGCGCCGGTCCGGGGCACGCATGTAAATTTACTTCGCCACAGAATAGTTCCGTGGGCACTTACCCTGTCGCCCGTGATATCGTCGCACCGCCTCGTGCAGGGGGGTGGCGAGCGGGCGTCGCAAACGCGCACGTGCCGTGTGGGCGGCAGCATCGATGGATAAAAGTGGACTATGATTAATAGCGTTGCAGGGGGCGTGCGTGTGTCGCATTCAATTGTGATGACACCGCGTGGGCGTTGCTTGACGAGTTGAAGGAGCGGATATGCGATTCGTAATCATGTTGTGTGGGATGTTGCTCTGTTCGGGGGCATTGGCAGGGGTTCAAGTGAGTTTCGGTGTGGCAGTGCCGGGCTTGAGTATCGGGTTCAATTTGCCGTCCTATCCGCAACTGGTCGCAGTGCCGGGCTACCCGGTCTACTACGCCCCTAACCTAGATGCGAATTATTTTTTTTACGATGGCATGTACTGGCTGTACCAGGACGACAACTGGTATGCGAGTTCCTGGTATAACGGCCCATGGCAGCTTGTCGACCCAGCGGCAGTACCGGCGTATCTCCTGCAAGTCCCAGTGGAGTATTACCGGCGTCCTCCCCTGTTCTTTCGCGGATGGCGCGCCGATGTGGCGCCGCGGTGGGGTGAGCACTGGGGTCACGCATGGGCGCAGCATCGAAGCGGATGGAACAGACCGGCCGGCAGAGCCGTACCGGCGCCCGCGCCGCTCCCACTGTATCAGCGCCAGTATCAGGGAAACCGCTATCCGCAGGTCCAGCAGCAACAACAGTTGCACGTTCAGAACTATCGCTACCAGCCACGCGAACCCGTCGTTCGCCAGCAGTATCAGCAGATGGGAACAAGACGCCCTGCTGCGCCAGCCCAACGTCGGGCGCCAGGAGAGCATTCGGAGGGTGGTCCGAGGTAGTAGTCCTAGCAATCTATAGTTCCTAGACCCCGGTCTAGGGCTCAATGGCTTGGCGCAGCGTGTATTCATAGACCTGTTGAGTTGGCATCTTCCATTTGAACGCTGCAGTTGAGGCCTCGGTGACCGTAAAACGATGGGGAATCTTTTTCGACTGATTTCCCAGCGAAGGAATCGCGAGGGACGCGTTCGTGACCTTGCGGATTGTGATTCACGCGGTCACCCAGTGAAATAGAGTCAGAAAACTTTCCTCGTTACGCCGTTTTTCGGCGAAGAACCGATCCGCAATGCCAATCGCCTCACATTCGTTCAGAAACTGAGAAATTGTCCAGGATTAGGTCTTGACCTTGTACCGTAACGTCACCATTGTGGGCCATGGACGCGGCCGCCTGATTCGGATCCATTCATGGCCCCGGTCGCAGGGACAGGTGTGTTCGCGTTCCTGGAGCAGCAACCCGTACCGAGCTCTGATTGCATTGCGCGCGTGGGGCGTGGCTGCGCGA
>JBKQNQ010000248.1:0-16518 GCA_052145875.1 Thiobacillaceae bacterium | reverse complement strand
CTGCTTGACACCGTCGTCTTTGATAGGAATTTTACGCGCCGTCGGTCGAATAAAGACCCCTTGGAGCTGCGGGTCAATCTGATCGGGGTGGGTCAGACAAGCAGCCAACGATCCGGCGATCCACCGGAAGAGAGCCATTTCGCGTTGGTCAATGGGCGAAACATGAGACAGGGTGTCGATCGTACTACTGAGGCTCGTCCGGCTGATGGGCCCCCTTCGGCACGAGGCCGACGCTGCAGCCGCGTTGCGCAATCATCCAAGTCGCTCTTGCCAACAACGCGGACACGCATTGGGCATGTCAGCCTGTCTACGCAGCACGCTCGCCAGCCTTATTGACGTAGATTTCTGCCCAATTCAGACCAGCAGAATGAGCGCCATAACCCGCAAGCAGAAGGCCTAAAACTCCACCCCCGACGGGGGCGTGTAGCCATTGAGGACCCAGACATAGCTTTCGCGCACCATTGCCGACGCGTCACGCAATCTACCCAAGCTCATGCTGCCCTTCATCTGTCGAACCGATTCGTACTCATTTTCCTCGAGCCAAACCTGCAGCCCCGCAAGAATTTCCCTCAATCGGCCTGGCCCATGCAGCAGCAAGCTGCTTGCGAGATGCACCACATCCGCTCCAGCCAAGAGCAGCTTGATCACATCGCCCGCAGTGTAAACACCCCCCGTTGCCGCAAGGGTGAGCTGGGTCTGATCGCGCAAGATGGCAAGCCAGCGTAGCCGCAGTAACACCTCATCGGGCGTTGATAACTGCAATTTGTCTTGGACACGGAGCTGATCAATATCTATATCGGGTTGATAGAACCGGTTGAATATGGCGACCCCGCTCGCCTTTGCTCCCTCAAGCCGTTTTACGAAATTCGGTAGCGCCGAGAAAAAGGGGGATAACTTCATCACGACTGGGATCCTCACCACCGAGTGCAACATCTTCAACAACTCAACATAACGATCCTCCACCGCATCCCCAGATTGTTCCGGATCAGCAGCGATATGGTAAACATTCAATTCCAAGGCGTCGGCTCCAGCCTGCTGCAGTTCCTGCCCCAGCTTCACCCACCCGGATAAGGAAACGCCATTGAGACTGGCCACCACGGGAATATCGAGGTGCGTCTTCAAGCGCTGGATCTGCTCCAGGTACCGATCCAGACCTGACCGAAACGTTCCGTCATCCGGTAGGTAACTATTTGCTTCATTATGGCCAAGGGCACCATGGACGAGGAAGCGTTCCATCATCGCATCCTCTGTCAGCAGTTCCTCTTCAAACAGGGAATACATGACGAGCGCGGCGGCCCCGGCGTCCTCGAGAAGTTTCGCTGTGTCTAGGTTCTTGGACAGTGGGGAAGCAGACGGAACCAACGGGTTTTTCAGCTCGAGTCCCAAATAATTTGTAGTGAGATTGATCATGACAGTGGCCTTTACGAATCTTTCTGCTCAGAGTTACCCGCTGCGGCCGCTGCCATAAACTGCAGGTCAGCGTAATGCCTCTTGACCCCCTGCTGAGCTGCATCGAGAAATTGCTGGGCTGCTTCAGGATGGCTACGAAACAACATGGCAAACCGGGTTTCGGTTGCGGTGAATTCCCTGAGCGGCAAGCTCGGTTCTGGGGAGTCCACGCGGAACGGCTTAGCCTCACGCGGATCATAGCGGAATAACGGAAAATAGCCGGTCTTAACTGCCAGTTCTTGCTGGCGCAAGTTGTGCTGCAAGTCGACCCCATGGGCAATGCAAGGGCTATACGCAATGATGAGTGACGGCCCCCGATACGACTCCGCCTCGTGGAAAACCCTCAGGGTATGGACATCCTTTGCGCCAAAGGCCACCTGCGCAACATAGACATGTCCGTAATCCATTGCGAGCTTCGCCAGATCCTTTTTCGCGGTGGGTTTCCCCCCCGACGAGAATTTGGCGACCGCACCGAGCGGAGTTGCCTTGGAGGTCTGCCCGCCGGTATTGGAATACACCTCGGTATCCAAAACGAGAACATTCACATCGTAGGATTGGGCCAGGACGTGGTCCAGGCCGCCGTAGCCGATGTCATAGGCCCAGCCATCCCCACCAATGATCCACACACTTCGACGGATAAGATATTCCGCTACCGCCGCCAGGTCCCTAGATTCCCTGCTGTTGAGTTGGGCAAGCGTGCCAAGGAGTTCCGCCACGCGCTGGCGTTGATCGCGTATGCCACGCTCTTCCGCCTGGTCTGCCGCGAGCAACGCATCGACCAAGTTGCCACCAATCCGGCCCGCCAGATTTTTGAGCAAGTCACACGCATAGCCACGCAACTGATCTACGGCCACGCGCATGCCAAGCCCAAACTCCGCATTGTCCTCGAACAGGGAGTTATTCCATGCCGGTCCCCGTCCCTCCGCATTCTTTGTCCAGGGCGTCGTCGGCAAATTGCCACCGTAAATCGAGGAACAACCAGTGGCATTCGCTACCATCATGCGATCACCAAACAACTGGGAGGCCAGCCTGATATATGGCGTTTCGCCGCAGCCCGAGCAGGCGCCGGAAAACTCGAATAAGGGATCCAGTAGCATCGCCCCCGGAATCGTCACGTGCTTGATCTTGTCGCGATCATATTCTGGAAGCCCAAGAAAGAAGCTCAAATTTTCGCGTTCCTGTTCCCGCAAGGCTGGCTGCGGCGCCATGTTGACGGCGCGGTGCCCAACATCAGATTTGTCGTGGATGGGACAGGCTTCAACGCACAAGCCGCAGCCCGTGCAATCCTCGGCGGCAACTTGGTAACTGATATGCGTGCCCGGAGGATAATCCTTGCTGCGAACCGGCACATGCTTGAACCCGGAAGGCGCGCTGGTTACTGCAGCTTCGGGGAAAACTCTGGAGCGAATGGCACTATGGGGGCATACGAAGACACACTTACCACACTGGGTACATAGTCTCTCGTCCCACACGGGAATTTCCAATGCGATATTGCGCTTCTCCCACGCGGCCGTGCCGACCGGGAAAGTGCCATCTACGGGCATGAGCGAAACGGGCAAGCTGTCCCCTCTTCCCGCAAAAATCGGCACCGTGACGTTTCGCACGAAATCTGGAACTCCCAGCGTTGCCAATGGAGGAGCGGGGCGGCTTAGTTCGCCCGTCGTCGCCTCGACCGCACCCCCCAAAGCTATCTGATGCAGGTTTTCCAAGGATTGATCGATCGCTTGATAATTCAGTTCAGCCAGCCGCTTGCTTTTCCTGCCGTACGTCTTGTCGACGGCCGCCTTGATTGCCTTGATCGCGTCTTCGCGCGGAAGGACGCCGGCAATAGCAAAAAAACAGGTCTGCATGATGGTGTTGATCCGCCGGCCCATGCCAACGGCCTCCGCGACCCGATACGCATCAATCACGTAAAACCGGAGCCCTTTGTCCAGGATCTGCTTTCGGATCCCCTCCGACAGGCTGTTCCATACCCGGTCAGGTGATACAGCCGTATTGAGGAGGAATACCGCTCCAGGCGCCGCGTGGGCCAGCATGTCGTAACGTTCCATGAAAACGGTCTGATGGCATGCCACGAACTGTGCCTCATCGTCGCCAATCAGATACGCGGAACGGATCGGCTGCGGCCCGAACCGCAGGTGCGATACGGTGACCGCGCCGGACTTTTTCGAATCGTAGACAAAATAACCCTGGGCATACAGCTCAGTGGACTCCCCAATGATCTTGATCGAATTCTTGTTTGCTGAAACGGTTCCATCCGATCCGAGTCCGTAGAACACCGCCTGTTGCACATTCTTTGAGGCCTCGGTGCGAAAGCTACGATCCCAATCCAGGGAAAGATGAGTTACATCATCAACAATGCCCACGGTGAAATCTCGCTTGGGCAATGGCTGTGAAAGCTCGTTAAACACCGCCTTCACCATGCCTGGCGTGAATTCCTTGCTTGATAGTCCGTAACGACCGCCAATTACACGTGGCAGGTTTCTTAAATTGTCAACGGCGGCCTGCGCCAAGGCCGTCACCACATCCTTGTACAGCGGTTCACCGTCCGCGCCAGGTTCCTTGCAGCGATCCAAAACGGCGATCGAACCCACGGTCACCGGCAGCGCGCTTACCAGGGCCGAAGCATCAAATGGACGATATAACCGCACCTTGACCACTCCCACGCGCTCGCCCTGCGAGACCAGGTCATCCACTGTTTCATGCACAATCTCCGCACCGGAGCCCATTAGCACGATGACGCGTTCGGCATCGGGGGCACCGACATAGTCAAACAGCCGGTACGCCCTTCCGGTAAGCTGTGCGAAGCGATTCATGGCGCCTTGCACCCGTTTGGGAAACACGCTGTAGTAGGGGTTGATCCTTTCGCGCGCCTGGAAAAATACGTCCGGGTTTTGCGAACTGCCGCGCAATACAGGGTGTTCCGGCGACATGGCGCGTTTCCTGTGTTCGATGACTCTGTCTTCGCTGATCATGGCACGCACGGTATCCGCGTCAAGCGCCTCAATCTTGGCCACTTCATGGGACGTACGGAATCCATCGAAAAAGTGCAGCACCGGAATCCGACCCTCCAAGGATGTCGTTTGAGCGATCAGCGCCATGTCCTGTGCCTCTTGCACGCTTCCCGCCGCCAATATGGAAAAGCCGGTGGGTCGACAAGCCATCACGTCGCTGTGGTCCCCGAAAATCGAAAGTGCGTGAGTCGCTATCGTCCGCGCGGAAACATGCAAGACAAATGACGTCAGTTCGCCGGCAATCTTGTACATGTTGGGGATCATCAACAATAATCCCTGGGACGCCGTGAAGGAGGTGGCCAGCGCCCCAGCCTGCAGGGCGCCGTGCAGGGCGCCCGCCACCCCCCCCTCGCTTTGCATCTCAATGACCGTTGGCGTAACTCCCCAGAGATTTAGGCGACTTTGGGACGCCCATTCGTCGCACCACTCGGCCATATTTGACGATGGCGTGATCGGATAGATCGCGATGACCTCGCTGCCCAAATAAGCCACGCGGGCCACGGCCTCGTTGCCATCCAGGGTGATCATGCGGCGTTTGCTCATTTATGCTCTCCATTCAAATCATGCGCGTGCCAACCACAAGGCCAGCGATCTTTCAGGAACCGTTCCCTAACGTATGACGTTGCACTTCATTGTGCAAGAAACAGGGCTAACAGATCATTCAAAAAGCGCTGTCCAGCCAAAGTTGGCTGAAGGCGCAGCTCGGAACGGGTCATCAGGCCTCGGGCCCTTGCCTCCAACAAGGGCTTTTGCACCAAGACCAGGGGCAGGCCAGTGCGTTCGATAAATAATCTTGCTTCAACGCCTTCCGTGAGCCGAAGGGCATTCATCATGAATTCGACAGGAAGGTCCGCAGCGCCCACCGTCCTCTCTTCCGCAACGGGTCGCGCCGTCAGCGCGGACGCCATATAGTGCCGCGGGTGCTTTATCCGCATCTGCCGGAGAATTCGATCGTGAAATGAAAGCTTAGAGTGTGCCCCGGCACCGATACCCAAATAATCGCCAAATTGCCAGTAATTGAGATTATGGCCGCACTCGCGTCCGTTCCGCGCGAAGGCGGAGGTCTCGTAGTGGTCAAATCCTTCCGCCCGCAGCCTATTCTCAATGTTCTCCTGCATCGCACACGACTCATCTTCATCGGGCAAGTTCCGCGGCGGGGTATGGCCAAAGGCCGTGTTTGGCTCAAGCGTGAGTTGATAGCATGACAGATGCGTGGGAGAGAAATCACATGCGGTTTTTACATCAGCAAGCGCCTCCTCCACGGTTTGGCCAGGCAGACCGTAAATCAAGTCGAGATTGAAATTGGGAAACGTTTGTGCGGCAAGTTCCGCGGCCAATCGTGCCTCAGCACCGCCATGAATCCGCCCGATGGATTGAAGCTTGGCATCATCAAAACTCTGGATCCCGAGCGAGAGACGGTTGATCCCCAACTCCGGGAATTCCCGGAATTTTTGGCCCTCTATCGCGCCTGGATTGGCCTCAAGAGTGATCTCGGCGAAGGGATCGAGGGGGATCAATGTACGCACCATCCTAATGATGCGATCAAGGCCTTCCGACGAAAACAGACTCGGCGTACCACCGCCGAAAAAAATGCTGCGAATCTTTCGTCCCCAGATCTGC
The DNA here is from genome assembly GCA_052145875.1 of Thiobacillaceae bacterium. Taxonomy (GTDB): domain Bacteria; phylum Pseudomonadota; class Gammaproteobacteria; order Burkholderiales; family Thiobacillaceae; genus DASQBT01. The sequence goes on along the minus strand of JBKQNQ010000248.1, from coordinate 10,435 downwards.
GGTAGCGCCGATTCCAGGTCGCACGTCAATGCGTCAATATAATCGGATTCGGGAATCGTGCTGATAGCATGCGAGTTGAAATCACAGTAAGGACACTTGCGCAGGCACCACGGCAGATGAATATACAGCGTCAACGGCAGTGGTGCCGTTGATCCGGATTGAATATTGGGCTGACTATTTGGCACAAGCTCTTGCTCGGAGGAAACACGGGCACCAGGCCTCGCATGCAATCCCCTAGGTTAAGGATTCTCCAGTTTTGACACCAGCGCGCGCAAGGCCTGCCCTCGATGGCTGACGGCATTCTTGTGATCGGGATCGAGCTCCGCGCTGGTCTTGCCGAATTCCCCCAGGTAGAAATAGGGATCGTAACCGAAGCCATGCTCACCACGCGGCGTGTCGATAATTTCGCCGTGCCAGCTGCCTTCCGCAATCAGCGGTTGCGGGTCGTCAGCATGGCGCACCAGGACAATCACGCAATAATAGTGCGCCCTGCTGTTGGACTGGCCCTTGAGCGCAGCGATCATTTTCTCATTGTTCCGTTGGTCCGACTTAGGCTCCCCGGCATAACGCGCGGAATAAACGCCGGGCGCACCATTAAGCGCATCAACACAAATTCCGGAATCGTCAGCCAGTGCGGGCAGCCCCGTATGCAAAGACGCATGGCGAGCCTTTGCTAGACAGTTTTCGATAAAGGTGACGTGGGGCTCGGGGCACTCGGGCACCGCGAAGTCCGACTGTGGCCGCACCTCGAATCCCAACGGCATCAAGATCTGGCCGATCTCACGGAGCTTGCCGGGATTGCCGGATGCGATGATGAGTCTTTGCATCAGGGCTGCTCCAGCGCTGATTCCTGCGCCAGAACAATTTCGGCGATTCCCCGTTCTGCCATATCCAAGAGCTTCTCTAGCGTGGGACGACTGAATGGTTCGCCTTCCGCCGTGCCCTGCACCTCGACCATTCCGCCCTTGCCCGTCATGACCACGTTCATGTCGGTATCGCAACTGGAGTCTTCGGCGTAGTCGAGGTCCAACACAGGCTCACCTTCATAGACACCGACGGAAATTGCCGCGACGTTATCCTTAAGGGGGAGCTCGGTGATTCTGCCCTGCTGCATCAACCAGTCCATTGCATCGGCCACTGCCACATAGGCACCAGAAATTGCGGCCGTCCGAGTTCCCCCATCTGCTTGAATGACGTCGCAATCCACCTGTACCGTGCGCTCGCCCAACTTTCTCAGGTCGACCACGGCCCGAAGGCTGCGACCGATCAAACGCTGTATCTCCTGGGTGCGTCCGGACTGCTTACCACGGGCGGCCTCGCGGTCAATACGCGTATTCGTGGAACGCGGCAACATCCCGTATTCCGCTGTCACCCAGCCTTCCCCACTGCCTTTCTTGTGTGGCGGGACTTTTTCTATCACGCTCGCCGTGCAAATCACCTGGGTATCACCAAACTCGATCAATACGGAACCCTCGGCATGCTTGGTGTAACGACGGGTGATACGAAGTTTCCGCATTGCATCCGGGCTACGACCGCTAGGACGTTGACTCACACAGGTTCTCCATAATGGGATGGGTATAAGCTAAGCACGTACGCGTGCGCGAGAGGACGGGCACGGGCAAAGCACCGAGGTCGATCTGGCCTAATGAAATCGAAATATCGGTGCCGTGGTAACGCCGGATCGTCGAACTTCGGAACCTGCCCCGCATTTCCCACTTTTTCCTCATCTCGCGACGTCCTCGAGGCTAAATCGCAAATACTCGCTCTCCAAGGGGCGCCCGATGTTCCATCCATACAGGAAAAGCGTCGCGCCGTGTTCTTACACCTTTTTGGACAGGTTCTGCGGCTCCGAAAGGAGTCCTAGAATATGCAGGAGCGCCCCGCCGCAGGGCGAGGATTGCCATCCTCGATCAAGCCTTGATCCCAGGAATCGCCCGCGCACCCGCTGCGACCATGACCGGCGACGGTCAATCGATCAGCGCATTGATCAGCCTGTCCATCGGGGAATTTTACACGGCTGGCGCCCCAGGGCGAAACCCCAATCGGCGCAGTGGCCTGGCACGCTGCCCCCTGCACGTTAAGTTGGATGCTTGCTGAGCTAAGCCTTGAGCTTTTGAATCGCAGTCTGAATTTCTGCAATCGCCCGTTCGATCTCTTCGTCTGAAATCGTGGGTGCCTTGCCAGGTTGAGGCTTGGCGATCTGAGTGGTGAATACATTTTCTGGCAGTGAAAGGGTGGAAATCGTTTCCGACCCAGGCTTTCTCGGCTCTCCCCAGGTCATGGTCACGAGCGAGAGGTTGTCGCCATTTTCGCCGCCTCGAAACTCCGCGTGATCCATTAGATGGCGAACCGCATCTTCAAGACTGTATGCCTGAAGAATCGCCGCCACTTCGGGAATCGTGACCGAACCCCAGATGCCATCGGTACATAACAATAGGGTGTCGCCCTCATTAATGGGCATCGGCGTACCACATTCAACGACCGGCGCCATGTAACCGCCAAGGCAATTGCTGACGCGATTGCGGTCCGGGTGGTTGAGCGCCTCTTCTTCCGAGATGAGCCCTTCCCGCACCAGTTGGGCGACGGCCGTATGATCTTGGGTACGGGAAATGAGCTTGCCTTCGCTGAAATAGTAGAGCCGCGAATCACCAACGTGTGCCCAATATGCAGTGTTATCCTGAATCGCCACTGCAACGCAGGTGGTATGGGGAATTTCCAGAAGTTGGTGCTCGACGGCGTAATCGTTAATGGAAAAGTGCGCACGCGCAATGGTGTCACTTAGAAAGTGCTGTACGTCCGCTAGTCGCGGTTGCGCCATCTGCTGAAAGCTTTCCGTCAATATCTGCACGCTGATCTGTGCCGCGATTTCGCCGTGCATGTGGCCGCCCATGCCGTCAGCCACTACCATCAGCAGTGCATCCCGACTGTATGAATAGGCCACCCGGTCTTGATTATTCTTGCGTCCACCCTGCCTGGAGGCCTGATAAATAGTAAATTTCATGATCTTGAACTTGTTCTTGATTTATTGGCGCGGCTCACGAGGAAGTAACTATGACAGATAATAATGGCGCGACCGAATCCGAGTCTTGGCCCGGGTTGGTGTCGAATCAATGGCCGTCAAGCTCTGGCAATTATGGAGCGGGCGCGCGGGATCCATGCATCCCGGCGCTTTCCGCAGAACGTCTGACCTTGTCGCAGGAATGATCGGTGCCTCCGAGACACCAAAGCCTCTCAAAACAATTCCTTGTTCAAGGACTTTCTAATGCTCTTTAGCAGCGAGCGCTTACGTGGCGCAAGTGCTGTACCGTCCATGAGAATCTTTTGCACTTTGAATACGCTTTGCGGCCGTTCCATGTAATTGAGCTTTAGGCACCAGTCGATGGTTTCCAACAGTTGGTCGGAGTACTCTCCTGCCCAGGTTTCCGCCGCCATCGAAAGCTTGTCATTGAGCAAGCGGGCATCTGCGGCCTGGGGCGGAAACCCCGCGAGGCACGCATACACGCTGGCCCCCACACTGTAGATATCAGTCCATGGCCCGAGCCGCTCCCTGTTATGATACTGTTCCGGGGCGGCAAATCCCGGTGTATACATGGGTTGCAAACGAGACTCATCCTGAGTCAGCGTCTGCCGCGCGGCGCCGAAATCGATAAGCACAGGCGAACCATCTTGGCGGATGTAGATGTTGGATGGCTTGATGTCCAAATGGAGCAGCTTGTGCGTATGCACCTGCCTGAGGCCATTGAGCAGCTCAGCAAATACCCGGCGGATCAAGCCTTCCCGGATATCATCGCGATGCGTCTGAATGTGTTGCTGAAGGGTCTTGCCGCGCTCGTAACGCATCACCATATAGACGGTGTCATTGGCGCGAAAGAAATTCGTCACCCGAACGACATTAGGGTGATTGATTTTGGCCAAGGCGCGTCCTTCCTCGAAGAAGCACTTCATCCCATGGCGAAAAATTGCCTGGTTATCTTCGGCATTGCCTTGTACCAGGATAGAGCCCTCGGTTCGAAGCACCAGCGCGCCCGGCAGATATTCTTTGATCGCCACGGTAACGTTGTTGGGATCCCGAGCGAGATAAACCATACTAAACCCGCCGCCGCCAATCTTGCGGACGATGCTATAGTCGTTTAGCTTGTAGCCATTGGGCAAAGCCTGGTTGGGTTGAGTCGCCATAACCTTAGAACTGTTATCCTTTTCGTCAGCCGCAAATAACGCGGCCCCCCCATTTCATAACGTTTAGAATCTACCCACATGATCGCAAGCATGACCGGCTACGCCTCACGAACCCATGATCTGGGGCCAAGCCAAGCCATCCTCGAATTACGTTCTGTCAACCAACGCTATCTGGAAATCAGTTTCCGCCTTCCGGAAGAGCTACGTCAACTGGAAACCCCCCTCCGGGAAATCATCAGCCAGCGCCTTTCCCGAGGTAAGGTGGAATGCCGGATCGCGCTCGCCTCTCACACTCAGACAGGTATTCATATCGGCCTAAACGACGCGATTCTTGAGTCTTTGGTGAGATGGCAATCCCAGGTAAAGACTCGCCTTCCGGAGGCATCGCCCCTCACGGTAGCTGACGTTCTCAGCTGGCCCGGTCTGGTCGAAAACGAAAAACCTACCGCCAGCGACTGGACGAACCAGTTGCTTGGAGCAGCACACATTTTACTTGATGAGATGGTCGCTAGTCGCCAACGGGAAGGCGAGAAACTTGTACAGTTTATTCTGGACCGGCTGAGCAATTGTGAGGTCCAGGTCGCCATACTCATGCCTCGTCTGCCGGATATCGTCGCCGCCTATCGCGACAAGCTTGCCGCTCGCCTCCGAGAAGCACTGGGTCAGGAGAGCCACGAGCGGCTGGCCCAGGAGCTGGCGCTATTCGCGCAAAAGGTCGACGTTCAGGAAGAGCTCTCTCGGCTTGTTGCCCATTTCGAAGAAGTGCGCCGGGTCTTGAACAAGGGCGGGACAGTGGGGAAACGACTGGATTTCCTGATGCAAGAATTGCACCGCGAAGCCAACACTCTGGGCTCCAAATCCGTGACAAGTGAGATGTCTGCTGCCTCGCTGGAGATGAAAGTGCTCATCGAGCAAATGCGCGAACAGGTTCAAAATCTAGAATAGAGCCTCACGCCACTTCATCCGACTCTGTAAGTCGCTCACACGCCAAGAGATGTTCGGGTTCCTCTTTTCCGATCGCTGCAAGCAAAATCAAGTGCCTTCCCGGTAATCTCGGACGGTGGGAAACCCGCCAACACGATTCCAGTCCCCCATGGCCATAAACCGGCAACCCACCTGCCAGAATCGTCGCAGAACGCCAGAGCACTTCGTTTCAAGAAAAGCTGTGGCCCCGCAATGCCACGATTCACCCCGTGGGCTGAGCGCATCTGTCCGAAGGCCCGCAAGTATCCATGGTGCGACGCGATTGAGCAGCCGCATCGCATGCCGGCATTCAACCTCAACTGTTGGGCAGATACGATTGGTTCCGGATTGTTGACGTCTGCCACTCGCGATCAGCCAGTTCCGAATTGGCCAGATGCTCCTTCCGCTATCATGTAAAATAAGTGCCGCGTCGCACCCTAATGACATCCATGTACCAAAGTTACTTTGGCCTCACCGAGGCGCCGTTTTCAATTGTCCCGGCGCCCCGGTATGTCTACATGAGCCAGCGGCACCAAGAGGCGTTGGCTCATCTCGTTTACGGAATCAACGGTAATGGAGGCTTCGTGCTGCTCACCGGCGAAGTGGGAACAGGTAAGACCACGGTATGCCGCTGCCTGCTCGAACAGGTTCCCAAGTCCTGCGACGTCGCCTACATATTCAATCCCAGGTTGACGGTGGAAGAGTTGCTTTCTACCATCTGCGTTGAATTCGGTATCGCTTACCCCCCCGGCAATAGCAGCATCAAGGTATTCGTCGATTGCATCAATACCCACCTGCTCGAAGCACATGCCAACGGCCAACACGCCGTGTTGATCATCGACGAAGCACAAAACCTCTCCGCTGAAGTTCTGGAACAGATGCGACTGCTTACGAATCTGGAGACCGCCGAACGCAAACTGTTGCAGATCATACTGCTCGGGCAACCTGAACTGGCGGCGATGCTGGACCGCCCGGAGTTGCGTCAGCTTGCGCAGCGAATTGTTGCGCGGTATCACTTGGGGCCGCTGACCAAACAGGAGGTCGCAGCTTACGTCCGGCATCGCCTGGACGTGGCAGGCACGCAGCGGCAGCTGTTTCCCCGTGCGGTCCTCAATCGAGTGTATCGACTTAGCGGTGGAATTCCTCGGATCATCAATGTCCTATGTGACCGCGCGTTGCTGGGAACCTATGTCCAGGGCAAGGAGCGCGTTGACCGTGCTACGCTCGCTCAAGCGGCACGCGAAGTCTTCAACCGGCCGACGAAGCTCTTGACCCTGCGACACGCAATTAGCGCCGGCGTGATCGTTCTGATGGCGGGAGTGCTGGCGCCGCTCGCATATCAGCAGGGGCTGCCGAAGATCAGAACGACAGCAATTCAAAAAACCGTTGGAAAATCGATTGCGCCACCCACGGTTTGGAAAACGGCGCGCCAAGCTACAATAATTGAACCCGCATTGCCAGAAAAACTGGAATGGCCAAGCCATGAATCGCGCGAACTCGACGAGGCGATGGCCTACAACGCGCTGTTCCACGAATGGGGCGCTGCGTACAAGGGCACAGACCCATGCCGGGAGGCTCTGAACCTCGGGTTGCGCTGTCGCACGGCGCGCGGCGGACTCAATGAAGTGCGCCAATTCAATCGGCCCGTTGTACTTCGGATGCGGGGCGATCGGGGCGACGAATTCAATGCCACATTGACTTCCCTTGACTCCAAATCGGCCACTTTTGCATTGGGCAGCAGAACCGTGAGGGTCGCAATCGGCGCCTTGGCGACCCAATGGTCCGGATACTACCGCATGCTATGGCGCGTGCCACCCGTGGTGCCTGACTACATCCGTGCGGGTGAGCGAGGCCCGGCGGTAGCGTGGCTCAGGAACCAGCTCGCCATGGCAGAGGGTGGCGCCGCCGAACCCACCGGCGATGACCCCGTGTTCGATGATGCGATCGCGCGTCAGGTCAAACAGTTTCAGCTCGCTCAGGGATTGATTCCGGTTGGAACCGTCGGGCCTCAGACACTCATCCGCTTGGCAGGCGTGTCGGATCGTGCCGCGCCGACGCTGGTCCATGAGAACACGGCGAATTAACAATGTCGTACATTCTTGATGCCCTCAGAAAATCCGATCAACAGCGTCAGCGTGGCTTGGCACCCACGCTGCTCACGGCACAAGCAACAGTTGCTGCGCCAGAACAGTCCACCTTTCCGTACAAGAGTCTGCTGGTGGCATTTCTGGTCGGTGCGGGTGTCGTGATTGGCCTACTGCGGCCCTGGCAGCGAGATCAACCGGCTCCTGCCGCAGAATCGGTCGTTGCAAAGCCACCCTTAACAGACCTCCACTCGGCTGCACCCGGGCCATTTTCCGCCTTGTCTCAAGGGGTGGGGAGACCAAGAACGGGACCGCTGCTCCATGAATCCACGTCTCCCGCCCCACCGTCCGCGACCTCGGCCCTCATCAGCCCGATGAAACCAAGGTTGATCCCAGCCCCCCCCATTGAGACACCCACCGCGTCATCAAAACCCATGACGGACGTGACCGGAAGCGCACCGACACCGACCCTCCGTGCGCCTGTTGGCGTGGCCCCGACGCAAGGTGGACCGGAAAATCAGGTCTTGGCGCTAAGCGACTTGCCGCCGACAATCCGGCAGGAAATCCCAGATATCGTGATTTCGTTTCTCGCCTATTCGAGTAACCCCAAGGACCGGCGCATCATGATCAACAATGCAATGATGCGCCAAGGTGACTTCTTAGGGCCGGGTATCGGGTTGGAGCAAATTACGCCGGATGGCGTGATCATCAGCTACAAGGGGTACCGCTTTCGACGCGAGCTTCGATAAGGCACACTCCAACCACCTCTGGTCTTCGACGGCGACCTTCTTGGGGATTGTTTGCCTTCATTGCCTCGGAACGCAATTCCGCGGCAGACCTCTCGGATCACGGTCCGAGGTATCCATCGCGATTGCCCGCCGCACCAGGTGGCCCCGTAGTCGCCCACAATGTCACGTGCTGCGTCGCCGCGCCTGAATAAACCAGGTTTCCACCACACATTGTCCCAGGCACTGCCTCGCGAGACGGTTTGGACCCATTCTGAGGACTGGGTCAATCGGGCTGAAATCATCCGCAGCGATCCAGATCGCACCTAAGTCACGAGTGCCCCCCGGTGCAGCAGCACCGTCAAATCAAATGACATGGCAATCGCACAGTGCAACAGCGCCCCCCAGAATACAGTGCCACTCTTCAGGGCAAGATGCCCCAGGGCAATGCCCGCCACGATGGCCGCTACGGCTTCAGGCATAGGCTTGGCAAAGTGAATCATGCAATAGGGCACCACCATGATTGGTATTGCCAGCCAGCCAAAACGCGGCTTGAGACCCAGGACCATGAAGCCGCGAAAAAAGAATTCCAGTGCAAAGAATTGCACAAAGTAGGCGCACTCCCAGACGAGCCAGCGTGACCAGATCGACTCACCCGGCGTCATAAGCAAGAAAGGGTACTTTTCCTGAAATTGCTCTGTCGATGAAGCAATCCATACAACAGGAATCATAAAGACGACAAATGCCAAGTATGGCCTGAGGGTGCGCCAGTCCGCCGTCCACCGTATGCCATAGTCGGCCAGCGGCTGGCGCCAAACGAGTGAGATCAACAATGTGGGGATAAGCACGTACCCCCCGACACTTGCGCCCGCCCACCACAAGAGGGGCGGAAGATCGCGCGGCTGCGCCCCCGAAAAGACGCCACGGAAATTGGCCGCAACTTCCGTCATGCCCAGACTATCCAGGAACCACGCAAGCCAACCCACATCGCTAAAGTAGTGAATAAAGATAAGGCATAGCGGCACCACCAGCAGGATTATGAACGGCCGAACGTCGTCCCGTTGCAAAGCAATCGAACCGGACTTGGTCCCCTGGCCATCTTGCGCCCTTCCTTGGTCCCTTCTCCAGCGTTTATAGGTTTGTTCGGAAATACCCACCTCCTTGCACGCGGACGCTTGCGTGTGTCCCTGCCTAACTGCCAATTCAACCTGCAACAACTTAGCCATGAGCCGCTTGTTGGTGAATATTTTTGTGGACATCATTGATCCCTATTTTTCACCGCCACTGCAACCCTTATTACGCTTGGTCACATTACCCCGGTTTCCTAAACGGAACAAACAATCAGCACGTGGCATCAATGACTCGTCTGCCGCTCATGTCCGTTTTAAGGCGTTCAATCAGGAAAATGGCAAAATCCAATTGTTTCGGGCAAGCACAGGCCATTAGACAGGAACTCCGGTTGTCCGGACGACCTTCCCTCCGCTATAGGCGGAGTCCGGGCAAGTGGAGATTGGGACGAACCGCACACGTGGTTTGCCGCGTCGTGTCGTACCGCGCCGTTCATTCTATGTAGCTTGGGCCCATTTTGACAACAAGCCCTAGGGAAGGTCCAGCGGCGTTCGGTCATCCAGTCTCGAATTCCCTGTCGCCCTGTTTAACCAGCCGACGAACCAGCCAATATCAGCTCGTGCGACCGCTCCATCATCTCAGGGAGTTATGGCCCCGCATCTCCCCTTCACGCTGCGCCGCGGGTACTCCGCTAATGCCTGTCGCGCCATGGCGCCAAGTCCGCCGATGGAATACGTGCAAACGCCCGCGAGCACAGGCATGGCCAATGCTTCCGCCACCATCTGTCTTCCCTGATCCGGGTGACGATCTTGGGTACACCCACACCGAGCTTCGAGCTGTTCGATGAACGCCTTCGCCGGACGGCACGCATCCATCACCATGCTATCGAATCCGCATTCTTGAGAGTGGCCCAGCAAGACTAGCTCGCGGTGACAAATCATCCCTTCCGAGAAATATTTTGCACAAGTGCGACACCATGTCGCACCCGCCAGCTTTCAAGTTCTCAGTAGAATTGTTTTGCTCAAAATAACCCGTTCCCCAGAGGACTCCGCGAGAACATGCACACGTTGAGAGCTTTAAACGCACTAATGCGCAGGCCTTTGCTCTGGTCGCTTGTTCTGATCCTGCCCGGCGCCGCACAGGCGTGCGCCACTTGCGGCTGCTCCTTGAGTACCGATGCCGCGATGGGCTATTCTGCAAGCCCGGGCTGGCGCGTGAATCTGGAATATGACTTCATCGATCAGGATCAATTGCGCAGCGGCACCGGCTCGATATCGCCCGCGGAGGTAGCCGCCATCAACAATGTAGGCGGCAACCAGGAGGTTGAGCATCAAACCATCAACCGCTACGTCAACCTCGGAATCAACTACCATGCTAACGCTGAGTGGAGCATCAGTGCTCTGATCCCATACATAGACC
>JBKQNQ010000247.1:0-5301 GCA_052145875.1 Thiobacillaceae bacterium | reverse complement strand
GGAATGCGCTCCGGAGGCGACAAAGGTGGCGACGTGAGCTGCGGCGGGGGTGCCGGAGGCGTAGCCTGGCCGATTGGCTCGGCGTTCTCGCCGTCAATGGCAGTCGCATCGGTCTTGGCCGGTCGCCCCGACAGGGCGACGCCCAGAAGAATCAGACTGCCTACCGCGCCGAGGGCGAGCAATGCATAGTGTTTTGCCTTTCTGTTCAGGCGCCGGCCGGTTTGCACGGCCTCGGGTCTGAGGATCTTTTCTTCGCGGTCGGGACCAACGATGTCTACGGTCCGCTCCGCGTTCAATGCGTTGTCATCCATGAGAGTTCCTTATCCTGAAACTGGCCAGGCACCGGCGACGGCGCGATGTACCCGCATACGGGGCGGGGCGACGCTGGGCCCTAGACCGCGCGACGGCCAGTGCGCGAAGCGAACGCGCTGCATCAGAAAAAATCGGCGGCGTGACGAATGTGCGCCACTTTCGGAAGCGGCACGCCTAGTCGCCTGGACTTAAATCGTTTCGGTTCCATGCGCCCCAGAACGGCTTTTTACCTGCATGGAGGCTGACCATCGTTCGCCCTTTTCCAACGCCTAACACCAGGCGGGCTTCCTGGAACAGCCGGTCGACAACGAAGTAACTGCCATCCAGGCGGTAGTTGGTGAGCTGCTCCTCACCGCGCTCGACGATGAAAAGCGCCGGGGCATCGCCATATTTCATGTCGAGTGGCATTTGGATGAAGACCTTGCCCGCACCTGAAAAAACCCGAATCGGCTGGTACGCCTTGGGGCCATCCCACCAATAGTCGAAATCCAGATCGGCAGGGCTTAGGCCGGGGAGGACCGCGACGCGCGGATCCCCATCCTTCCGGGCGTTCTCGGCCGCCAATGCGTTCGGTGCGTTCACCGTCATGACAAGTTGTTCTGGGTCGTAGAAGCCGATGACCGGGACAAAATCTGAGGGATCGGAGATGAGATCGATGTAATAGAGACGGCCCGCATCCGTGGTGATGACAAGGTTGGTGTGCAATCCGGCAGCGGTGGGTTTGATGACTAACACTGGCCGATCTTTAGCCTGGGCGGGCTGCACCAGCCAGCGGACCGAGTCGCCGATGCTGACGTTGGCGATCTTCTCCCCGGCGATGAGTTTGACCACACACAGATCAAGTAACGCACAGAGCATCCGCGGATGGCTGTGTCCATACGCATACATGACCTCTCCCTGCTCACTGATAATCGGGGACACATTATCGGTCTCAAGCCAGGCCCGCGCGGCCTTGAGTTCTGCCGCGTCGCGGCTCACGCCCGGACCCGGAGCGGGTTTCTTGGTGAGGGCGTAATAGAGTTCCAAACTGGTTGGCTCGCTTGACGGGGACGCCAATGCAGGGCCGGCCAGGGCGACGGTCAAAAAGCCCACCAGGGGAAAGCGTTTCATGGCGTCATACTCCGTTGGATGAAAGCACCTGAGTCCAGGTAACGTTCTGGATGAAAATACCCAGGGGGTTGTAAATCAAAGCCTGGGGTGTATCGGCCAATTTGGGTTCCAGTCCGGTGGTGAGGTTAGCCTTCCAACTGCTGGTGCCGAGTATCTGACCATTCTGATAGCGGGTCTCGGTCCAGTTGACCTGCCAGGTATTTCGCGTAAGCGGCAGCACGCTGGTGATGCTGGGGTTTACCGTGATGCCGTTCTGGGAGAATGGCGGATGATCCCTGTACCATGCATCCATGATGCCTGCGGCGTCGGTATCCAGAAGTGCGTAGACGCGTCCCAGCAGCGCTTTCTGCGTCTCGGTGCCGGGGACCATGGTGCGCGCTTCCCACACCCAGTTCGCCACCTGCGCTTCGATGATGCGTTGACTTGCCGCGCCGCCACTTGCCGGCTGCGCCATGGCAATGGGATTGCCCACCTGGTCGATCGCCACGACGTAGGGCTTGACCTTGCTTTGCGCACCCAACCACGCGACACCGGCAACCGCCACCCCCGCAACGGTCAGCGCGCCAAAAGCGGCTAATCGCCAGTTTGCCGCGCGGGCAATCGCATCGCCATAGCGCTCGTCCCACTCGCGTCGGGCCTCCAGGTAGGGGTTGGTGGTCCGGTGTTGCGTCATCTTGCCTCCGATCGGTGTGGGATGAACACAATCGGGGGGCAGGGAAACACCCTGACCGCGGCGGCGCAGCGTCGCCTGGCGGGCGGGGATTCCCCATTGGCATAATCCGCCCACGGCGGGGTTCCCCTCATGCAGCCCGCAGACCGTCAGGCGCCGAGTTTGATCGTGGGCCGCCTTGAACGAGGACTCCGGTTGCGCTTAAGGTCAGACCGGATTCACTCCTGTCTTCGTGCCGTGTCAGGCCACGCGAGCCCAGCGGGTACGCAGCGACACTCACCCTTCATTCCGTATGACTGAACCGAATGCTAATCCCGCCACCGTGTCCGTCGTGCGGCAGGTTACGCGGCAGGTGCCGATCGGCGATTCGATCGAGCGTGTCAGTCCATCCATTCGGATCGCTGTCGGGGAGGCTCGCTCGGCTCGCGACCTCCTGGCCTGCAGAAGTTCCCGCGGATCGAGCGGGGTCCACGGAGGGGCCAGGGCTCACCCCACCGGGAGACGCCCTCGGCACGCTCCCATACCCCCTGCCAGACAGCCGACGCCTGGGCGCGGTGTTACGGTTAGGTGTGTTCCTTGCAGCGCCCTTGGCCTTGGGGTTCCCGGCCACGCGAATGCGATTTGCGAGGTTTCCCCCCGCGGTCCCCGCGCCCCAACCCTGCACGCCTGCATCCCCCAAGCTGCGAGCAGCGCCTGAATTCCGGCTGCCCAAGACACCCTGGGATGCGTCCACCGCCATGCCTCGCAGCGCGGCGCCCCCAACGACGAGCGCCTGACCGATCCCCTGGCTTCGTGCCAGCGTCCCCAACGCACCCCCCGCCTTGGCGGCCCCGATGGTCGCATTGGCCATCCTGGCGGATGTCGCAAGCCCCATGGCGCCGGCCCCCACGATCCCGCCGGCCAGCGCTCCACTGGCTGCGGCGACATTTCCCAAGCTCATGCTGGGTGAGCCATTCATCAGGGAACCCGCCAGGCCCGGAACCATGAATGCCACGGCGGCGAAGATCAGTGAGCTTGCGGCCACGGTCAGGAGCGCGGAAGCGGGAGGCGTTGAGGGTCCGGCCGCGGCAGCCGCGGTCGCCAAATCATTGATCATGCTCGTCGCCAGGCTCGGACCCAGGCCGATAATCAGGTACAGGACGAAGAGTTTGATCCCCACGCTGACGGCATAGCCCAGATACCGCTCGCCAAACGGCAGCGTCCAGCGCGAGCCCAAGAATCCCAGCATGATGGCACCGCCCCCGATCACAATGTAGCTTTCAATCAGGGTCATGAGCAGTTGCAGGGCTGCGATCGCGAATGCGATGACGACGACAAGGCCACTTAGACCTGCAATGACGGCGCCAAAAAAGAAGTTTCCCAGTTCCAGTGGATTGGTCGGAGTGGAACCCATTGCCTGAATGATGCGGGTGGCGACCTGGGGGCCCAAGTCAAAGACGCCATCGGGTGTCATCCCCGCACTGCTATAGACGCCTTGCGAGCTTGAGATGGATTGTCCGGCGCGAATAAAACTGTTGACGACAGCGGGGATCCATTGGGGCGCCATGGTCAGCAGGGTAAAGAAGAAGGCGATGGAAAGAATCTTGAGCGTGACCGACGTGAGGAACTCGGGCAGGTCGTTCTTCCTGAGCACAAACTGTATCCCGGACCACGCGAATTCCAGTGCGGCAAGACCCGCGAACAGGTGATTTGCAAACGGCAGTGCTGCGCTCATCCAGCCTGAACTTGCGGACTGAAAATTCTGCTGGATCGTATCCAGGGCATTGGCGCCCCAAGCCGGGAAGGCAAATCCCAATATCAACAGCACAGCAACGAGGATCCGAGAGGCGTACATCGCACCATCCTTGTGAACGGCACGGTAGCATGCCACTTGCAATCGCACACCCAGGAAATCCCCCGGCGTTGACGGTGCGGCTGCGAAGCGCTCAGCGAATCGGAATGATCTCCTTGCCAAACGGAAAGAACGAAAGACCCGCCAGTTTGATGTGCTGCAGCGCGAACGGGATGCCGATGATTGTGATGGCGCACAGGACCGCTGACACGAGATGGCCGAGCGCCAGCCACCAACCGGCGAGCAGGGCCCATATCAGGTTGCCGATGGCGCTAAAGGCAGCTCCGGTGCCGCCCGATTGGCGTTCGACGATTTGTCGGCCAAATGGCCAGAAGCTGAAACGTCCAATGCGAAAGGCGGCGATGGCCCAAGGAATGCCGATAATGGTCAGGGCAGCCAGCACCGCAGAAAGCCACCACGCGAGCCCCATGACGAAGCCGCCAAAAACAAACCAGATGAGATTGCCAATCAGTCGCATGCGTCCCCTGCGTCGGGTGTTGCCCTTGAGGGCCCACAGCCATTGCGGCGCGCAGACTTGACCGAATCGGAACGCGTGACATCGGCGCCGCGCCGATCGCTCACAGCGTCCAGCGCAACCGAGCAACGGTCTTTTTCGGAGGCTTGTGAGCGACCATCACTTTGGCTGCGTCTCGCCGCGTAATCCTTTCTTCCTGAGTCAGGAAGAAAGGTCATTTCCCCGGTTTCCGCGGCTCGCACGTTATCTCTCATGAGCGGGCTGCCTTGTACGCTCCATGGCGCTAGCGCACGCGCACCGGAAGGATCTCCGCTGACAGCTGGACGTCAACACCCAAGCCATAATAGTAATAGGCCGGCTGTGAAACACGGCGCAAGAACAAGAATAGCCGAAACGAAAGACGCTTGATGATCCCCATCGTTTTTGAGGGCAAGAGGTTTTCGTTGGATACATGCACAATCCATTGCCGTCGATCCGTGGGCAAGTCAATTTCCTTCAGTTGTGCCATCTCCTCAAGCGCACTTTCGACATTCGGCACTTCCATAAAGCCAAAGCTCAGATCCACGCTGATGATGCTGCCCCTGCTGCGATCCTGTTCAAATACGGTCACTTGATAGCGGTTGTCGTGAATGTGCGGAACTTCCTTGTGATTGACGTTCACAAAGATCAGGTTTCGCGGCAGGACGCCATATCGGTCCCAGAGCAACTGCAGGAGTGCGGGTGTGCGATCCGTTTCAGCATGAAGCGCCTTGGGGATCATCAAGATCGCGTTACGTTCCATGAACGTCTTGCTTTCGCGATGAAGCCGGATGAGCTCTGCCATTCTCATTGTTGGTTTCTTGGAATAGGCGGTGAACGTTGCTTTGCGTCCCCACTGCCAGGTCAACATCACGACGAATACGA
>JBKQNQ010000246.1:0-6488 GCA_052145875.1 Thiobacillaceae bacterium | reverse complement strand
GCTGACGGCACTGATTCGCGTTGCACTGGGACGTTCGATTGTGCAACAGATTTTCGGTCGTGAGACCGAATTGCCCGTGATCGCCCTGGAGCAAAATCTTGAGAAGTTGCTGATGCAAGCGATCAATTCTGGTCGAGACGGTGGCATCGAACCGGGCCTTGCAGCCAGTTTGCTCAAGCAATGTGAGGCCGCTGCCCGCAAGCAGGAGGTCCTCGGCTGGCCCGCAGTATTGTTGGTGCCCGCCGTTCTTCGCCCCCTTCTGGCCCATTTTCTGGGCCGGACTGTCGCCATGCTCAAGGTGTTGTCCCACGCGGAAATACCTGAAGGCAAGGTCATTAAAGTCACTTCCAATATTGGAGCAGCCGTATGAAGGTTCAACGCATTTTTGGCAAAACCGCGCGCGAAGCCTTGCGCCGTCTGAAAAACGAAATGGGTGCCGAGGCGATCATCCTGTCCAACCGTGCAGTTGAAGGCGGAGTGGAAATTATTGCCATGCCCTCAGCCGATGTGGCGGCGATCTCCAGGCAGGTCGAAGCCGAACGCGAGGAAACGAATCCTGGCCTGACGTCGGCAGCGGCCTCCAACCCCGTCGCTCTGGCGTTCAAGAAATCCACACCGCCCCCGGCTCCCGATCCGGTGATGCCGCCCGGACCGGATTTTGGCTCGATCGACGCAGCGGGACTCAGTGTCGTAGATGAGATTCGTCGGATGCGTGAGAGCCTCGGTGCCCAAATTGAGGAAATGACGTGGGGTGACCTGCCACGACGCGACCCTCTCAAGACGAACTTGCTCAAGGAGTTGCTGGCGGCTGGATTTAGTCCGGTGCTATCGAAGAAACTCATGGAGAAGTTGCCGTCCGGCACGAGCAACTGGGAACAGGCGATGAACTGGGTGAGGAGTTCGTTGACCAAAAATCTTATGACCCTCCCAAGTGAGGAAGGGCTGCTCGAGCAAGGTGGCGTGTTTGCGCTCATGGGGCCCACCGGCGTGGGTAAGACCACGACCACGGCCAAACTGGCGGCACGGTTTGTCGTGCGGCACGGCGCAGACAAGCTCGCGTTGCTTACCACCGACAGCTACAGGATTGGTGGCCAGGAGCAGCTACGCATCTTCGGCAAAATCTTGGGCGTGACGGTTCACGCAGTCCGTGATGGCGCCGACCTACGCCTGGCTATATCCGAATTGCGCAACAAACAGACCGTCCTGATCGACACGATCGGCATGAGCCAGCGCGATCAGGGGGTCGCTGAACAAGTCGCCATGTTCAACGATGTCGGGCGACCGGTCAAAAAACTCTTGCTGCTCAATGCGACCAGTCATGGGGATACCTTGAATGAAGTGATACATGTCTATCAGGGCCAAGGGCTGGATGGTTGCATCCTAACCAAGATCGACGAGTCTGCCAGCTTGGGCAATACGCTGGACTGTGTCATTCGCAACCGCCTGAAAGTGCATTACCTTGCCACCGGTCAGCGCGTGCCCGAAGACCTGCATCTGGCTAGCGGCAACTATCTGGTGCACCGCGCCTTCAAGCTGCGCAGTGAGGTTTCACCGTTCGGCTTGCAAGAGGCCGATATCCCGCTCGCCATGTCATTGGTGGGCTCTGCACATGGCAGGGAAATGGCGGTGGCCTTTGCCTAAGCTTATTGCGGATCAGGCCGATGGCCTGAGAAAACTTGTCGGTGAGGCCAACTTGCAGGTCATCTCCATCTTGTCGGGTTGCAATGGCACAGGCAAAACCATCGCCGCCACGAACCTTGCTTGCGCCTTGGCACGTGCCGGTCGCCTGGTCAAAGTCGTCAATTCGCCTACGCCTGAAGCGAGCACCCTTGAAGCGGCCCCGCGCCAGGGCGATCGAATTCTGGCCGATGCCACCCCGGATATCATCCTCGTCGACAGGCCACCGGGTGGACTCGGGGATTACCCCAATATCGACCGAACTGAAATCGTCATCGTCCTTCAGCCTGATTCAAAATCGATTACATCTGGCTACGGATTACTCAAGCAGCTGTCTGGAAAGTACGGCATCGACCGTTTTTACGTTTTGCTCAATAAATCAACGAGCGCTGATGGCAGTGCCTCGATCGCCCGCAACTTTGCCGATGCCGCCGGACGTTTTCTTGGCGTCTCGGTACATTACCTTGGGCATATTCCGTGTGACGCCCAACTTGAGAAGGCCGCGAGGTTGAAGAAGAGCGTGGTCGATGCTTTCCCGATTGCAGAATCGGCCCGGCAGTTCAGGCAGATGGCGGACAAGCTAGTCAGCCTGCCGAGGCTGTCGAGGCTGAGCGAGTTTCACGACGACACGCTTTGCGGTGTGATGGGCGCAGTCTGCTAAGCAAGGAGTCTAAGACCATGTATACGGCGACTGGGAAGAGCGAAAAGAATGACATGCTGGAACAGTACATTCCAATGGTCAAGCGCATTGCTCACCACATGAAGGGCAGGCTGCCGCCCAATGTGGAAGAGGACGATCTGGTTCAGGCGGGCATGATTGGCCTGCTCGACGCCATCAGCCGATACGATGAAACCTTGAATTCGCAGTTCGAAGGATATGCGATCCAACGAATCCGGGGGGCAATGATTGACGAGTTGCGTCAATCTGACTGGATGCCCCGGGGGGCGCGCCAGTCGATGCGCAAGATCGAGGACGGCATCGGCAAACTTCAGCACCGACTGGGCCGCCCGCCGTTGGAGAGTGAAATCGCCGAAGCACTCAAGATGCCACTCGATGAATACCAGGCCATGCTGGCGGATGCCAAGGGCCATCAGCTCATCTATCTGGAGGACTTCGGTCATAACGGCGAGGACGATGAATCGTTTCTTGACCGCAACTGCCCCGACAACAGTTCTGTGCCACTGGAGAAACTACTTGATGCAGACTTGAAAGTTTGTCTGATTGAGGCCATTGATATCCTGCCTGAGCGGGAAAAGCTGCTGATGTCCCTTTATTACGAGCAAGAGCTCAATCTCAAGGAAATCGGCGAGATCATGGGCGTGAGCATATCCCGGGTCAGTCAACTCCATAGCTTGGCGGTGGCGCGGTTGCGAGCTTGGCTACGGGAGAAGTCATGGATACCAGCAGCCTGATCGGGCTGGTGCTGGCACTGCTGGCACTACTCGGCGGGCATCTGATAGAAGGGGGTAGGCTCAGCCTGTTTCTGCAGCCTGCGGCCTTGATGATCGTGGTGGTCGGGACGCTCGCGGCGGTAATGCTGCAACACCCCCAGGCTGTGCTTGCCAAGGGCATTCGGAAGCTTCGCTGGGTATTCAGACCACCTGAGCCGCAGGCGTACATCCTCATCAACCGCATCGTCGGCTGGGCGCAGACGGTGCGGCGTGAAAGCCTGTTCGCGTTGGAATCCCAGGTGGAGCGGGTGATCGATCCGTTCATTCAGCGCGGAATGAAGTTGCTCATCGACGGCAGTGACCCGACACGGCTGCGCGAGGTCATGGAAATCGAGATTAACGCGTTCGAGTTGAAAGAGCGGCAGTCCACCCGGATATGGGAAGCCGCTGGCGGCTATTCACCCACCATGGGCATCATTGGTGCGATTATCGGGCTAATTCATGTCATGCAGAATCTGAGCGATCCATCCAAACTGGGTGAGGGAATTGCCGTTGCGTTCGTCGCGACCATTTACGGGGTCTCTCTTGCCAATCTTCTCTTTCTGCCTATGGCAAACAAGCTCAAATCGGTGACCGCACAGCAGATCAAGGAGATGGAACTGGTTGCCGACGGCCTGGAATCCATCGCACGCGGTGAGCATCCGCGCGTGATCGAGCAGCGTCTCAGGGCGCATCTCGCCGAAGAACGGAAGGACAAGGGTCGTGCGTAAGCGCCGCCGCGGGGCAGATGATGCGCATGAAAGCCAGGAAAGTCATGAACGCTGGCTAATTTCCTACGCGGATTTTATTACTTTGCTGTTCGCCTTCTTTGTGGTGATGTATGCCATCTCCAATGTGAATGAGCTGAAGTACAAAAAGGTATCCGGCTCGTTGGAAAATGCTCTCAGTAGTCCAGTATCCCAACCCCCAAATCCTCAGGTGGAGGGAAAGATCCAGACCGAAGTGAATCCGACGTTGGAACAGGTCGCCAAGGCCGTGGCGGAGCAACTTAAGCAACATGAAAAGATGAAGGATATCGCCCAGGGCATGAGCGCCGCACTAGGGCCACTTATCAGCCAGGGAAAGGTGACGATCTCGCAAACTGCGCGCGGCGTCAAAGTCGATATCAGTGACAGCATTTTGTTTGCTCCCGGCCAGGCCGTTCTGGGTGAGGGGTCGATTGGCCTGCTCAAAACCTTGTCCGATTTCATCCAAAGCAAACCGATTCGCCTTGAAGTGGGGGGGCATACTGACGATGTGCCGATCAGCAATTCAAGCTTTCCGTCAAACTGGGAACTCTCCGCCGCGCGTGCTTCCCGGGTCGTGCGTCTGTTCCGGGACACAGGGGTGGATGAATACCGTATGACTGCGGTGGGCTATGGCGCCACCCGACCGGTGCTGCCCAACGACACTGCGGCGGGGCGCATGCGAAATCGGCGTGTGACCTTGATGATTCTACCGATAGACGGCCCCAGGGGCTTATTGTCCGAGGAGGTGGAGTAGTGGCGGACGTCGGTCGGGTCAAAGCGAAGGGACCGTGACGCATGCGGTCCGCCGCCTCGAATGTCTTTGCTGATTGGGCTGGCACTGAGATTTCTAAGAATCCGCCGGCGTTGGTTCCAGCTTAGGGCCAATAGAGCTCACCCCCAACGGCGCGGCACATTATCGACATCTAATTCGCGCAATAAAGGCGTCGTGCCGCCCCATGCGATGCGCGAGGCCGCGCATCAGCATGTTGGAACACGATGATTCGATTGCCCCAGCCCTAGCCCTCCCGATGGCGTCATCGCAAGCGGCGGGTGGCAAGTCAGACGACGACAGAGTCGATCAATCGACGGCGGATAGTGGCGTCGGCTAGGCTGCCGAAATGGCCTGGCCGGACATGCGGGTGCTTACCTGACCGCCCTGGTCATAGATGCTTTGGCGGGCGGCGCTGCCGAGCAGGATATCGACCGCTTTGCGGACGGAATGAAGTCGGCGGTCGATGATTTGGCCATTTTGATGGTTGAGGTTGCGCGCCGTTTCGCGCAGTTCATACAGTGCCTTCGTCGCGGCTGCTTCCGATGTGCGCCTCGGGTCCTGGCTTTGCCATGCCTCACGATCCTCTACCATGCGGTTCAAGAGGCGAACCCGATCCAATTTGGATTGGCTAAGTTGGGCAAGATTGGAGATATCACCTTGTAGAAGCGCAGTCTGTTCGTCCTGTAGCAGAGTGACCAAGGCATTCCATTCGAGTGCTTCATCTTCCAGCAGCTGTTTTGCATCGTGTGGTGCCATGATTGTTCTCCTTGGTGTTAGGACTGTACAGGTGCCAATGCACTGGCGATGTGTTCGATCATGCCGGCACCGATGCCGGCGCTATTTATCTGGTAGCTTCCGTTTTGAATCGCCTCGCGCATGGCGTTAATCCGATCCAAGTTGATACCATCGTCTGCGCCGGGTTGGGTACTCACTTGACGCAGGCGTGCCGTGAGGCTGCTGAGTGAGAGCGTATCCGCCGCGCCGCCCGTCGCGTTTCCTGTGGTCTTGTCGCCGGTGCGGGTGCCTGCGTCGCCCGGAAGCAGGGGAGTGACATTGCTTTGTAAATTATCAATTCTCATGGTCATACGTCCTTGTTTTTGAGGTCAAAAACCCAGCTTCACTGTGCCATCGGACTGTGCGATGCCGCTTACAACCTGACCGTCGGGAGTTTTCGCCTTGATCGGCTGCCCATCGCTGGCATTGTTCAGTGCGACGGCTTCAGCGCTCACTTGGAATCCGCTGCCGTTCACTATAAGTTTGACCGGCTGGCCCTGCTGAATGGCGTTGGGTTCACGCAGCGATACCGAGCGCAACGGGCTGCCAGACACAATCCCAAAAATCAGGATATGGTCTATCGCTCGGTCGGGAGTGAGCACCACATCCTCCGGAAGCGTGCCCAGGTCGCCTATCTTCACGGTGAGGTCGCTGGAACTTAGTTTTTGGCCAGGCCGCAGGCTCGACGCGGCGGCTACGTACTGAGCCACCACGCTGACTCGGGCAGCGAGATAGATCGACCAGGTGTTGGGCGCAAGGCAGCGAACCCCGACGGAGACGCGCCCCAGCCTTCTTGCACTCGGGGCTTGGAACGCTTCGAGCGAAGTGCACGGAGCCAAACGGCTGGATCGCGCGGGTTCGGTGACGAAGATCGCCGTCTTACCTTGAAGGTCCGTGATGCGTGATTGCAGGTAATGCGCGGCGACCTCCTTAATTTGACCATTCAATTCACTATCGGCGCGCGCCAGCTGGTTTGTGCAAAGCTCAGACAGGACGAGGCAGAGCAATGTCAGTCTCCGTGTCGTCGCCAATTTTGTGACCTTCAGCATGATTCCCTCATTCGAAGTGTGTGTATCCCTGTGTCT
>JBKQNQ010000245.1:0-5051 GCA_052145875.1 Thiobacillaceae bacterium | reverse complement strand
TGAATGTGATCACCAAGTCTGGAGCCAATGATTTGCACGGCAACGTTTACGAGTATTTTCGCAATAGGGTGCTGAATGCCAAGGGCTTTTTGGACTACGAGAAACCCGACTCCAAGCAGAACCAGTTCGGCGCCACTTTCGGCGGGCCCATTAAGAAGGACCGTACGTTTTACTTCATCGCGTACGAGGGGCGCCGCGTCCGCAAGGGGATTTCCTCGGCGCAAGTCGCGGTACCAACCGGTGCGGAGCTTCCCAGCAACAATCCGAATCATGATGCGATTGAACCCATATCACCCACTGCGACAGTAAGCGATGCTTCCATCTTTAGTGACACTAACCGTCCGGGTTGTGCCGCCGCTGTCGCTGCCAATGGCGGGGCTCCCATCGCTACCGGCACCCTCTATTCGAGCATCTTTGTTAACAACGATATTCCGCTGGCGTGCATGGATGCGACCGCGGTCGACCTCCTGCA
Organism: Thiobacillaceae bacterium; assembly: GCA_052145875.1. Classification (GTDB taxonomy): domain Bacteria; phylum Pseudomonadota; class Gammaproteobacteria; order Burkholderiales; family Thiobacillaceae; genus DASQBT01. Next base: position 4,579 of record JBKQNQ010000245.1, on the reverse strand, counting down.
ATTTGTACCCGGTCCGAATGTCAGTCCCACCAAGGTTCAAACCGACCCGGTTCAGCCCGAGAGCGCGGATCAGGGCCAGCTCCGGTTGGACCACAAGATTAACGAGCATCAAAATATTTCGGTGTATTACTATGTGAATCAGCATTTTGTTTCCCACCCCTTTGAGAACTTCCAAGTGCCCGGCGCCAATTTGCCGGGCTTTGGCGCCACCACCAACGAGCGTTTTCAGCAGTTGAACTTCAGTCACACCTGGTTGTTCAGCTCCGCTTCCCTCAATGAAGCTCGTTTCAACTATAACCGCGAGGGGCAGGGCACCTTCCAGCGTCCAAATCGTACAAGTTTGGTGCAAAACTCCTGCCCGACGCCGCTCTCCTGGATGCCCACCCCCGCATGCTTCATCGGCGACGTACCAACTGACCCAAATTACAATCTGGGAATTCACCCTGGACTGGGAGCAAACTTTGAAGGTCTGCCTGCCGTCAATCTTTTCGGGAGCTTCGATATCGGCAATGACCCGGAAGGTCAAGCGCCGCAAATCGGGAACTCCTTACAGTGGACGGATAGTTTCAGTCTGATTCGAGCACGTCACAGCTTTAAGTTCGGCGGCGACGAGCACTACTACCGGTTCGATCAGACCTTGTACTTCGACCCGAATGGTCAATTCCTTTTTTATGGGTACAACGCCAGTACTACACCCTATGGCGACTTTCTGCTGGGTCTTCCCACTGTTTACATCCAAGGCTCGGCACAGACGGAGAACGTGCGCAGCCATGCGACGTATCTGTTTGCCCAGGATAGTTGGAAAATCAAGCCAAACTTGACGTTGAATTATGGCGTGCGCTGGGAACTGGATACTCCGATGAAGGACGCAGGGAATCGCGTGCAAACCTTCCGCGCCGGGCAGACGTCGACAATCTACCCCTGCGGTGCGCCTTCGGATTGCAGTTCAGAGACCCCCGTGGGCTTGGTCTTCCCGGGTGACAAGGGAGTTCCCCGGGGGCTTACGCAAACTTATTACAAGGCTTTTGCTCCGCGAATCGGAGTGAATTGGAGTCCGGATTTAAAGTCCGGATTTCTCAGCAAACTGACGGGAGGACCAGGTAAGACAAGTATCCGGGCTGGTTGGGGGATGTTCTACAACCCCATCGAGCAGCTTATGCTGCTGCAATTCTCCGCAGAGCCTCCTTTTGGTGTCTCCCCCGTTTTGTTCGGTACCTTGTTTGACACACCTTACAAGTGGCAGTCTGGCGCAATAAACCCGAACAACCCGGTCAATGGAATCTTTCACCAGACACCTGGGCCGATAGATTGGGCGACCTTCGAACCTATCACGCTTTTTGGTGAGGCCCAACCCCACATGCGGACGCAGTATACCGCGCAATACAACCTCACCATTCAGCGTGAGTTAGGGGCGGGCACAAAGTTCCAGATTGGATACGTGGGTTCGCAGGGGCATCGCCTGCTGATAACGCACGACCTAAACTATGGCAACGCGCAGACGTGCCTGGATCTTCGCAATATGGGGCTTGGATGTGCGCCGTTCCTCACTGACATCCCGTACTTTATTCCGCCCGGCACTATTATCCCCGCCGGGGGTCTGCATATGCCCTACGGCCAGGGCGGTGCTGGTGGTGGTCCTTACACCATCCCGGCGGGCACCGTGATCGGCGCCGATGGCATCACCTTGGTGGGCCTGCGCCGCTACTCGTCCCCGCAGTGCGATCCGCTCACAGGTGCCGGCTGCCCGACGACCGGCGTGCCTGTGTTCGGCAGCCTCTTTGCCCAAGACACCGTTGGCAGTTCGGCCTACAACTCGCTGCAAGCCTCGCTGGAGAAGCGCTTTGCGCGTGGCTTGCAGCTTGAAGCCGCCTACACTTGGAGCAAGTCGTTTGACCTGGGGTCCACCTTCGAGGGATCCATCGATCCTCTCGACTTTAAGAAGAGCCGCGCGCTTTCCTTATTTGACACGCGCCATCGTTTCGTGTTCAGCGCTTACTGGGAACTGCCCGTGCCCCAATTCAAGGGAGTGGAGGGCAAGGTCCTGAACGGCTGGGCTTTTTCGGGAATTGCGACCTATCAAACCGGCTTCCCGATCCTGTTTACCTCGCAGGACGATAACGAAATGGAGAACAGCCTGGACTTCTTCTATCCAGGCGAACCCGATCAAGTGGCACCCTTCCGCAAATTGGACCCACGGAAGGTGCAGGCGGATGGCAACCGCTATTTCTTTGATCCTAATAGCTTCACTGACAATTCCCAGGACGCCTCGGTCCCCCCCTGTACGACAACGCCGGCCCACAACTGCTATGACCCCACCCTCCTTGGCCGCATCGGCAATGCTAAGCGGACCATTTGCTGCGGTCCGGCCGTCAGCAACGTCGACTTTTCCATTCTCAAAGCGATCCCCGTGGGCGAAAAAAGACGGTTCGAATTTCGCGTGGAGTTCTTCAACCTATTCAACCATGCACAATTCATTGCTCCGGACGGGTACTCCACCGATGCGACGTTTGGGCAGGTAAGCCAAGCCCGCGATCCGCGTGAGATTCAGTTCGCGCTGAAGTTCCAGTACTAGCGGAAAGCCCGGGCGGAGGCCCGTTCTAGTACGGACGAGAAGGGTTTCATTGCCGGTAACGCTCTGCAAAAAATGAAAGTAGGCCCTGCACCAGAATGAACAAATGAAAGTAGGCCCATTCGGAATAACAAAAAGATGAGAGGGCATTCGATATGAGACCTGAAACGCTTTTCCGTTCGTTGTTGGTTTGTTTAGCCTTGGCTGGATGGTGTATGTCCGCCACGGCTCAAGTCAATCCCGTGCCGGGGGATCCACTCACCGGCAACGGCAACGTTACACGCACGGTGCTTACCTACACCAACCTTTTTTCCAGCAGCTACGGTTCATCGCCGGTAAATGACACGAGTGGCTTCGGGCTCCCCACAAACGCTGCCCAGCCCTCCCAATCCTTCGAAGGCACCCTGACGCTGAACAACACGGCGACCAGCGGCAACTTCACCAAGCTCACCGATATATTCAATCTTATCCCGTCTGGCAGCTCGGCGTGGAAACACGTGGCGACGTTTAGTTTTCAATTTGTGCAAAACGGGAGTTACTTCATTCCCGCGCAGCAAGGGCTAATCTACACCGGAAACGCCGACTGGAATTACATCATCGGCCCGGGCCGCGTGTGGCTGGAAAACAGCGACAACGGGTATATGCGTGTGGCACTTCCATTTGCGCTGGTACAGCGCAATCAGAACTGCGTGCACAACGGGGAGATGACCTTCTTGTTCAACAGCTCCAAATCGCCTAACGTCTCGAATGTCTATTATCAGATAACCAAGGAGACCTGCTATCCCATGACGTTCAACATGTGGGGACAGGTTACAGCCACCTATACCCCGGGTAAAGTTGCGAACGACACGGCCATCGAGAACGCGGAAGCCGCGGAAGTGACCAACCGCATGCCCACCAAGCCGTTCAGTGTGCTGACCACCGACTTCCCGAGTGCCGGACTGATGCTCTCGAATTTCACCAAGGCCTTTACCAACCCTTCCGCCATCACCACATATGGCTTGGTTATCAATGGCACGAACTATTCCAGCGGCAATAACTGCCAAACGCGGTTCGGCAATTATGCCTTCTGTGGTGACATGCGGCTACCGTCGTACTCCATCGCCAAGTCGGCTTTTGCCGATACGGCGATGATGCGCCTAGGCGAGCTCTACGGCACGGGTGTGTATAGCCTGCTCATCAAGAGCTATGTTCCGCAATATGTTGATGGCGGCAATTGGAACTCCACAACCTTTACCGATGCCAGCGACATGGCTACCGGAAACTACAACTCCTCGTCCTACATGAGTGATGAAAACAGCACGCAGACGTCGAACTTCCTCGATGCCGAAGCCTACAACTCGAAGATCGCCGATGCCTTCGTTTTCAAAAACCACTTCAGCACTCCCGACACCGTGTGGGTCTACCAAAGCGTCGCCCAATTCATTCTGACACAGGGTATGAACGCCTACTTACGGCAACAGCAGGGCAGCAGTGCTGATATCTTCAACAGGGTCCTCAATGATGTGTATACACCCATCGACATTAGCCAGGGCGGTCAAACCACGATCCGAACCGACAATAGTACAACGGGTAAGCCAAACGGGTACTACGGTCTCCTCCTTATCCAAGACGACGTTGCCAAGATCGGGAATTTCCTCAACAACGGCAATGGAGTGATCAACGGCACGCAGATCCTGGAACCCACGCGGTTGCAGGAATCCTTGTTCCGCAATCCTAATGTGACGGGTTTGCTCACAAGCATGGTAACCGACCCCGACACCGGAAAGGCCGTTTACCCGAACTCGATGTTCTACAAGGACAGCTACTGGGGCAAGACTATGACGCCCGGAGAGTTCCCACAATATAGCTGCACTTTCCGTGTGCCCTTCATGAGCGGCTATGGCGGTAACACGGTTCTGCTCTTGCCCAACGGCGTAACCTACTACATCTTCAGCGAAGGCGACGAATTTCACTGGTACGACGCCGTCAATGAAATCAATAAAATTGCGCCACTTTGTCACTAGAGAA
>JBKQNQ010000244.1:0-7890 GCA_052145875.1 Thiobacillaceae bacterium | reverse complement strand
CCCCCCCCCCCCCCCCCCGGGGTCCCCACGCGCCTGGTCTACACAATCAGATTGAGGGGGTAGATGATCAACAATACTAGTTTCGCGTACTGGAGCAGACTGCAAGCTAAAAGCCTGGACGCTCAGTTTAAAAACGTAATGGTTGCAGGGCTGAACTGCTCTTCCTTTGAGGCCGAAGCGATCGTCGAGAAGGTTCATGAGATATACGCTCCCTTGTTGGAAACCTCGCAAGGACTCAAGCCAGGGCAGATTCAACTGATGGTCATCGACGCATCGGTGGCGCCCAACGTGCCACTGATTAACGCTAAACAAAGGCTCGTAACCCTGACCCTTCATGCTGGGAAGGTAGATATAGAGACTCGGCAAAACGGATCGGTGCCGGTAATTCGCCAGAAACGATTGTGCCGTATGTGCCAGGAAGCTTTTCAGCAGGGAGGTTTGCTCACCTTGGAGGATTTGGCCAATCTGTTCAATTGCGGTGTCCGCACCTTGGTGAACGACCTGGCGGCCTTGCGTAAGCAAAACATCGTACCGCCGCTGCGATCCACGGTTAAGGACATGGGGCGGGCGATTACTCATCGCCGACTCATTATCACCCTTTGGCTGCAGGGATTCGAGTATTCCGAAATCGCCAGTAAAGCTTGTCATAGCGTTGATTCCGTAGCTAACTATGTAGACAAGTTTAAACGTTGTACCGCGCTGTTTGCCTCTGGGTTCGATGTTGATGCGGTTGCTCTGATGGTAAAGCTCTCGACCCCTTTGACCCAGGAATTCCAGCAAATCCATGTCAATACCCAGGGAGTTCCCCACCGTCTTCGGGAATTAGAGGAGTTTCTTAAAAAAAACCGAGTTCGAAACCTAAACCAGAGGTGCCGGCCGTGATTACACCGCCTCAATCTCAAAAACACTTCGGCTCCGCCCGGAAGCGGTTCCTGCAATCTTCCATCGAGAGCTTTCTGGACAGGGAGTTTCCTAGAACTTTTGGACCGGTGATCCGTGAGAAACTGGCTGAAAAGATTGTAGATCTGGTCAACGAACAACTGCCTGCCAAAGATTATTTGCGGCCAGGACAGTGCGTTTGGAATGCCGTATCCATCGCCACGCGCCCTGACAACCCGAATTGTCGGTTTATCCCGGTGGTTCTCACACTCGCGGATTCCTGTGATGTCGAACAACTTGCCAGCGGAATTCCCATGTCTGTGATTGCCCGGCAATCTGTTGCCCGCATCTGCCGAGAAGCATTCGAACAAGGGGCGCTGCTCTCGATGCGTGACATCGGACTGCTGGTATGGCGTGCTAATGCCGCCATCTCTGTAATCCGACAAAAGTGGGAAGCCGATCAAAAAACGACCTTGCCTCATGTAGGGACCATCCAGGACTTCGGAACCTGCATAACCCACAAGACCGCCATCATTCGCAAGGTGGTTTACGAAGGAAAAGATCCCCGCCGCGCGGCCGATGAAACTAAACACTTGCAGCGGGCTGTCGATCGATATTTGAAAGACTTCCATCGAGTCAAAACCTGTTATGAGCATATGCCGAACATCGAGTTTATTACACGCACCACGGGGTTATCGAAACATCTGGTCAAACAATATGTGGAGATTATAAAAGAAAATGAGGAGCCCCCCACAAAAACCGGTTGACAGGCAAAATCGCCTAAACTTGTGGGCGTTCACGAGACGGGCACAAGGCCCTAAGCTACAGGACAGCCGCCCCATATCATCTTGAACGGAAATTGGTATTAGATATCTGCGCAATCATGAAGGTTCTGGAAAACCAGTGCAGCGCCTGAGTGATAAAAAATTGCTCTGCGCCGCGTCTGATCGTTCCCTTCTCTTCAGGTTAGCCGGGCATTGCGCGAGTGACCGTGATGGCATACACTTCGGATGCCCTCCCTTCCTTTTCAGGGTTCTTGCACATTCGCTTAAAGTCGTGCCTGTAGTGAAAACATCGTCGATCAAAAGAATGCGGCGCTCCCTGGGGTTGAGGCGAGTCTGTGGATGAGTTTGGTTTTTTCTGACAATAATATCGAACTGTCCCGGTTATTCAGCCGCAGTGGATCCGGAAGGTGTTTGCCGCAGCTTCACAAGCTCGTCGATCAAAAACATGTCGGTCAGCAGCGTACGAATATGTATGGATGCGTTCAAATTATCAATCAACTGGGAGCTGAGCCTCGGCTGAGCAAGCACCAGTTCGACGGCGGCAAGCGCGTTCCGGGCATCTCGCTCAAGCACCGCCAGGAAGGCGTGGTACCGTTCGACCGGCTCAAGCCGCAGCTCCCGAACTATCCCTGCATAGGCTCCAGCCAGGCCTGACGCCGCGTGGGCGGCGCGAAACAACAATTCACGAAGCTGTGTCCCCGGCCTGCTGCCCTGGTCACCCGGGAGGCCCTGGGCCGCGTAAGCGAGCATGAACTCATAGCATTCTTCAATCGCGTCGCAGCGATCGACAATATCCTCGAGCATCGTCGTCATGTCGTTCCCTGTTGCTTACTGAGAAGCCGGCGTGTCGCAGGCCCACTGCCGTGGATCGTAGTGTTCGAGATAATACTCGCGCTTCATTGTGCCAAAGACCATGGCCCTGGTGATCGGCAGCTTCTCGGGCCGCAGCGCGAAGTACACATGGATCGTCACGAGCGCGATCAATGTCACCCCGGCAAACCCGTGCAACAGGTACACCATGCCCCATGTCATGTCGTCAAAGAGGTAAGGGTTGCGCGTAAAAAACGGCGTGCGCACCCGGGACATCATCAGCATGCCGGTGATCGCCATACACAATCCGCAGGCCACGATAGCCAGATGGTACAGCTTGTTGCCAAACTGGTATTTTTCCGGTTTCCCGGGAGCCGGGCCAACGTTGCCCGGGGCACGCAGGATGGCGTGCCAGGCGTTTCTCATGTCAGCCTTATTGGGCCATATCGACCAGAAGTCCATGAAGAAGACGGCATGGACGATGTGGAATACAATGCAAAGAGTCAACACGACGCCGGCGGCCCAATGGAGGTTTACCCAGGGAAACCGCAGGCCGATCTTCGGCAGGAAGGCCGAAACGAGCAGTGTCAGCATGGCGGCGGCCATGACCCAATGGAATATCCTGGCCGGCAGGGAGTGCCGCGGCACGTTTTCCGGTATACAGGACACCATTTCCGGCGGGACGACTTCCGGCAAGGCATCGGCCTTGGCACGACGGCGAATCCAGATGGCATGAACAACCAGGAACGCCATCCCGGCAAACAGCGACACCCACAGCAAAGACCATGCGATATGGACGGGAACGGCCTGGCCCCACGGATTTTGGGCCCACGTAATTACGCCCATGGTTCCTCCTTGCCGCGAATGGCGCGCTTCACGAGGTTGCGGACGAGCGTCACCTTGTAGCCGTTGTAAGTAAGCGGCTGCGCGCCCGCGATGGCAAGCCTTGCGGCCATGTCAGCGACCGTCTCGTCTTGGGGTTTGCCGGGGACCGCGTCTTCGACCTGGGTCAGACGCACGGGGTGCGCCGCCACGGCATTGACGACCAGGCGCATGCGGTCAATCCGGTCGCCGGAGAAAACTGCTGCGGACGCGATGTTGACCAACGGGAAATCCCACACCTTGCGATCCCGCACTTTCTCGAAATAGAAACGCGCGCCGGCCCATGTCGCCGGGATCCGGATCGCGGTCAGCAGGTCGCCCGGGCCAAGCGTGGTCATTCGGGTGATATCGTAGCCCGGGCCGATGAAATAGTCCTCGGCCTTAACCTCACGCGTCCCCCGCGCGCTGCGGATGACCATCTGCGCCTCAATGGCGATAAGTGCCGGGGCCGTGTCCGACGGATTGACCGCGACGCAGCGGTCGGCTCCGAAAATGGCGTGCTCCCGATTCATGCCGGTCGGCGTGTCGGCGTAGCAGATGTTGCCGCCGGCGCGGTAGCACGTCCAGCCATTGCGATAATACCAGCAACGGGCGTCCTGGGACACATTGCCGCCGATCGTTCCCTGGTTGCGGATCTGCGGGGAGGCCGCCGATTCCGCAGCCTCCGACAGGATAGTGAACTTCTCACGTATGGCCGGACAACGTACCACCTCGGTCAAGGTTGTCATGGCGCCTATCTCGAGCCCTCCATTGGCTTCGCGTACACCCCGCAGTTCCTTGACCCCGCTCAAATCGACCACCACCCCGGGCCGTTTGATCCGATCCTTGAACCATTCGAGGCTGTCGAGTCCGCCCGCCAGCACCCATGCGCCGGTTCCGTACCGGGCAAGCAATTCCAGCGCATCCTCGCCGGTCGCCGGTCGAAAGAGCTCGAATTGCGGCATGATGTCGCGAACTATCGCCATGTTCGGTCTCCTGCCGCCGCATCGACAATGCGGCGTCCGGTGTTAAACGTCGGCCGCAAGGCCATCCTGGGTCGGCCTGCCTGCTTCCAGCGAAGCCAAAATGACATCGGCGGTGACGGGCGCACGCCGGAACACATCGTCGCCGAGCGCGTCCATGAGGGCAGTAAGAACTGCCGCGCATGCGGCCCCGGTCGGCGGCTCGCCGATGCCGCGCGCGCCTACCGGCGTCTCCGGGTCCGGGATGCCCAGGGCGTCCCATTGCATCCTGGCAGGCACATCCAGCATTGTCGGCGGCTTGGTGTGGTAAAAGCGTTTGGCCAGCGGCAGGCCGTAGTGTTGGTCGTATACCCATTTCTGGCCGATAGCGTGGCCGATGCCGAGCATGGAGCGGCCGACCAACTGCCCGCCGAAGGCGCGCGGGTGCACCACGACGCCCGCGTCGGCGACCGCGAGAAAATCCAGGATCTTGTACATGCCGGTCTCGACATCGACTTCGACTTCGGCGAAACTCGTCACATAGGAAAAGGTCTGGCCGTCTCGAGGGAAAGTGTCGCGGGCAACGGCCAGCAGGCCCTGGCCGGCCAGGGCGGTAACCGAGGCCTTGGTGAGCCTGTTGATGTTGTCGGGGAATTCATGTCCATCGTAGATGCCGCCGAGGACCCTGGCCCGGGCTGCCGCTTCGCCGAAGCTCATGCCCGGCCCGCCGTTGAGGCGAAAAACGCATTCACCTGCGACTTCGTATTCCTCGGGTTTGCCGCCAAGGGTTTGCGCAGCGATTTCCCGCAATTTCTTCTTGGCGTCCAAAGCAGCGGCAAGGGCTGCCCGCGACATGGCATGTATAGTTTGGCTGCCGCCTGAAACGCAACTCCACGGCAGATGCCTGGAGGTATCCCCCCAAACGATCTCGCACCGTTCCCACGGCACGCCCAGGGCTTCCGCCCCTACGCGGTGAACGTCGCTCATCGACTCCGTCCCGAGGTTGCCGATGCCGCAGTGGAAGCGGATGCCTCCGTCCGGTTTGATGATAATAAGCCCGTCGAACCCGATGGTGCCGGCGACGAAGCAACCCATGCCAACGCCGAGCCCCCGGATTTTGGCCCCGTTGCGCTTTGCGCCGCCGGCTTTGCGCCGTTCCCAGTCAAAAAGCGTTGCCCCCCGGTCAAGGGCTTCCCTGACGAAGGCGCTCGTGGCATGGGAACGCGTCCCATCCGCCCCCGCCGCTCCAAACGGAGCCTTGCCCTCGGGGGCGTTGAGCCGCCGGATGGCCACCTGGTCGATCCCCAGTTTGCGCGCCGCCTTTGCCAGCACCGGTTCCATGAAGGTCACGGCCTGGAGGCCGCCGGGCGAGGTCTGAGCAGAACGGGTGGGCGTATTGGTCAAGACGGCGATCCCGCGCCAGCGCATGGCGACAGGCTGGTACAGAAGCGAGACGACGCGGCCGGCCAAGGCGGCATCGTTATTTTCCTCGTACGGACCGTTGTCCTGGAGGACAAACAAATCGAGGGCAAGGATACGGCCCTCTTTGGAGAAACCGACCTTCATGCGTCCGAGGAGGCTCGGGCGCGCGCGGCCGATATAATACTCCTCCTCGCGGCTTATGCGCATCATGACCGGGGCGTTCGTCTTGCGGGAAAGGATGGCTGGGATGATCAGGGAAATGGAGCCCGTGATCTTGCTGCCGAATCCGCCGCCGGTATATTCGCTGATAAAAACGACCTTGTCGGTGTCAATCCCCAGCCACCGCGATATGGCGGGAACGGTTTGCATCGTGCTTTGCGTCCCGGCGTGGATGAACACCTTGCCGTTTTGCCAGTATGCCAGAGTCGAGCGGGTCTCCAGGGTCTGATGGCTCGTGTTCGGGGTCGCAAAGGTTTCGTCGAGGACGAGCGCCGCATTTGCAAACCCTTCTTCGATATCGCCGTACGACCATTGAGCCGCCGCCTCGCCCATGGGCAGTCGGCCGTCTTTGGCCCCGGCGAAGTCGTCCACGGTCCATTTGATTTGCCGTACCTCGGGGGCCGGCGGCGACTGTGCGCCCTTGCCCGCCCGGGGTTCGGGCCGCACCCAGACGTTGCCGTCCGTCCTGGCGTTGGGCCCGCCGGGCCGAAGGCTGGCCAGAGGATCAATCACGAACGGCAGCGGCTCGTACTCGATTTCAATTTTTTCGATGGCTTCGGCGACCGTCATTTCGTCGACCGCCGCCACGGCTAGAATGCGGTTGCCCTGGTACAACGGTTCCATGGTGAGTGCGCGTTCCGCCCACTTGCTGGCCTTGATCACGGCGCCGGTATCGGTCACGAAATCAGCCGGGGCTGGAAGATCGTCGGCGGTGATGATAGCCTTGACACCCGGCATGGCCAGCGCGGCGTCGGCATTGATCCGCTTCACGCGGGCATGGGGCATGGGGCTCAGCAGCAGCTTGCAGTAGAGCATGCCCTCGGCGCGAAAGTCCTCGGTGAATTTGGCCGTGCCGGTCACCTTCGCCCGCAGATCCGGGGTGATGTAGTTCTTGCCAACCAGCTTTTGCTCAGAAAACTTTTCTTCGTTGGGCATGGTTACGCCTCCCTGAGGCGTTGGGCGCCACTCATGAGGGAGTCGAGGATTTTCTCATAGTCCTGGCAGCGGCACAGATTTCCAGAGATCCCGTGCGCAAGCTCCTGGCGCGTAGGGCTCGGATTTGTCTTCAAAAAACCGGCGGCCGCCATGAGAAACCCGGGTGCGCAGTAGCCGCACTGGAAACCTTGCTCCTCAAGAACACCCTGTTGCAGCGGATGAAGCGTTCCGTCGGCCCCGGTCAGCCCTTCAACGGTCACAATCTTCCTGTCCCTTACGGAATGCGTAAGGATCGAGCATGAGTATCGGGGGACATCGTCGATAAGTACGGTGCATGCGCCGCACTCGGCGCGGTCGCAGCCGATCTTGGTTCCGGTAAGGCCCAGCTTGTTGCGCAATGTCTGGGCCAAGGTCTCCTGCTGCATCACGTCGACGTGGCGCTGCTGCCCGTTGACGCTCAGCGTGATCAGCCGTTCGACCGAGCCGGGAGACGCCTTTTGGCTTGCCATAGTTGTACTCTTGAACATGTAACCGGACCAAGACACGGCTCCGGCGGCGATAATGCCTTTGATGAAGGCCCGTCTGGTGATCCTGTTCGACGTGCTTTCCCTGTTTTCGACATCATCCATTGTGCGAATCACCTCGTCTGGGATGTACAAAACCGGCTTTTTTGATCTAAACATCGTTTTCGCGGAAGGGCAATAGTAGGTTTCATCTCAGGGAATGCGCCACTCTTAGTGCACGATATCTCTCGGAAAGGGGGAAAAACGTCGAATAGAATCATTTTCCCGATTTCTTAATGTTCAAAGGTACCTGCTCCGCACGCGATGCCAAAACCCGGCCCCGGTTTTGCTCCTCATATTGGAGTGGCTCCTCAGGTTTCATCGTTGCCATGGAGCGGATCGCAAGCTGCTGATAAAGCCTTGTGGACGTCGATTTCCACTCAATCTCCTCCTCGCTCAACTCCCGAATCACCTTGGCGGGAACCCCCGCAACCAATGTGCGTGGAGGAACCT
>JBKQNQ010000243.1:0-3483 GCA_052145875.1 Thiobacillaceae bacterium | reverse complement strand
CTCTTCGGGAATGGTCCCGCCTTCATTGCTGCTCACGCCCAGCCGCACATATCCGCTTGCGATCAACGGGTCAAGATTCTTTGCCGGCATCAGGTCCCCGGCGATCTGTTCCATGGCAAACTGATCGAACGGTTTGTTGCTGTTGAAGGCCCTGATCAAATAGTCGCGATACGGCCAGATGTGACGGCTATTGTCGTAATGCAATCCGTAGGTATCCGAATAGCGCGCGTAATCCAGCCAGTACCGGGCTCGATGCTCGCCAAAGCCCGGTCTCGCCAGAAGGCGGTCCACCAGGTGCTCATAAGCATCGGGCGACGGATCCTTCTCAAAGGCTTTTACCTCCGCGGGCGTCGGCAGCAAACCTGTCAGGTCCAGCGTGACTCGCCTGATCAGTGTCGCCCGGTCAGCCTCGGGCGAGGGATGCAATCCTTCTTTCTCCATTCGCGCCATAATGAATGCATCAATCGGCGTCTTGACCCACGCATCGTTTCTCGCTTCAGCCGGCAATGGCGCTTTCACAGGCTTTTCAAATGCCCAATGGGGCCGATAGACCGCGCCCTCCTTCACCCACTCTTTCAGGACGGCAATCTCCTCCGACTTCATGGGCCTCGCTTCACCCTGAGGCGATTGCGGCATCAAGTGATGAGGATCCTTTGACTCGATCCGCTTGATCAGTTCGCTTTCTTCCGGGCGTCCGGGAACGATCGCATCCGGATGTCCCGGCCGTTTCTGCCGTGCTGATTCTTCCAGGTCAAGCCGAAGCCCAGCCTTGCGCATCTCTGGATCAGGCCCATGGCAACTGAAGCAATTCCGCGCCAGGATAGGCTGCACATCCTGGTTGAAATCGAGGTGCTTTGCGCTGGATACCTGCGGTTCGCGGCTGTGGCAGCCCACCGCCCCCCACAGCAATGCGCCGGCCATCAACAAAAGCATAGCTCTGGCACACGGGTCCGGCCTGTTCATGCAGGCTCCCCCGGAAGCAAAGGTTGCTGCTTCATCGTCTTCAAATGCATGCAATCCTGTTTCAGCCTTCGCCGGCGACTCGAGACTTCCCGCCGCATGCCTTCAGCCCTCATCCGCACCCTGAACGCCCTGGGGCAAGCGTTCTGACCTCTGCGCATGGAACCCGGTCACACTCCGGCACTTGTCGCGCATAAGAATTTCATCTTCTCGCTACGATTGTCCAGAGCGATCTGCATTCCTTCCACTGGATTCGGCATCAGGCCTGCCATCAACGGGGGCAACCCGTCTCGTAATGCAGCGGATGCAATCCTCTAACGGGAAAACTCGCAGCGCTGGGTCTTACTCCTCCGATGGAGAGCGGCCAATGAACCTGTCGGTCCACTGGATGAAGTACTTCATATTCGGCGCATCGGTGTGGCCGCCGTCATGTTGCCGCCAGGCAAGTTGGCCGTCGAGAAGGCCGCGGTTGACGGCGGGCATTTTGGCTACATGATAGTCCTCATCGACTCCCAGCCCCTTGGCGCCGAGAAGGGTGAACACGCGACTCGCATCCACGGTCGACCTGAAGCTGCCCTCATGATCGAGCCACCTCGCGTCGCCTTTCTCCGGTATGCCATAGCTGATGAACGTCAGCCGTGGCGCGCACAGCGCAATCAGTTCATTTGAGTCAACTGGAATGTCGCCGGGAGTCATGCTCCCAAAGGTCGCTTCGGCTGCGCCGTACTTCATGAAGTTGCCGGCCATCCAGTAGTATTCACCGCCGGTCAGGCTCTCCACCGCCTCGCCAAAGTTACGGCGAAAGGCCGTGGCGCCGCCTTTGCCTGAAGAACCCACAAGGGCCATCGCAAATCGCTGGTCAAAGGCCATCGTCACCAGTGTGGCCTTGCCGTACCGTGAAACGCCTTCAATTCCCACATGCTTCGCGTCTACGGTCGGATCGGTTTCAAGGTAATCCAGCCCACGGCCCGCACCCCAGGCCCAAGCGCGCAGTGCGCCCCAGTCTTCCGGCTTGCGCGGCTGTCCCTTGTTCACCAATCCAATAATGCCGCGCGTCAAACCCGCCCCGTTATCGGCCTGCACGCTCGCTGGGTCAAGAATCGCAAAACCCCAGCCTGCTGCCGAAAGCTCCCATGTGTTCGGCGGATCGCCATCTGCATTCAACTGCGGCATTTGGAATGGCGTGGCCTTCACCGGCTGCCACGCTGGATGCTGGGCAAATACATCCTTCAACGACGGATCCTGCTGTACCAGCAAGTCCTTCCACGCCTTGTTGATCCGTTCGAACTCCTCGCTGGACGGTTCGTTGGGATTCGGAAATCCGGCGTGACCGAACATCATCAGCACCGGCACTGGTCCTTTCGCATTCGCCGGTGTGACCAGCGTCATGCGTATCCTCATGTCGATCGCCGGATACGATGAATTGTCCACATGCCCCACGAGGTCCTTCACAACAACAGGCGTAAACCCGATCATCTCGCGCTCGACGGCCGTTACTGTCCAGGTCACTTTTGGTAGCTCGCCAGGCACGCGGCCATACACATATTTCGACAGCATCTCCACAAGTTCCGGCCTGCGCTTTTGCCACCAGGTCTCTGCCGTTGTCACTTTCTGGCCGTCGTTCAGCGTCAGCGGATCCGGAAGGTCCGGAAACGGATTGGCCTTCGATTCGTCGTAGTTGGCAGCGTTCGGCGCCTTCTCATTTCCGCTCGGTCCAGGTCGAAGCGCCTTGATTCCAAGCTGGTCCATCATGTTCTGGTGGTCCTGGTCGGCAGTCAATGTAACCGGCGGCGCTGCGGCCACGGTCTGGGCTGCCCCATAGCCTGCGGCCACGCAGGCAAGGCAGGCCTGTGCAAGAGCGGTGCTTAAGAATTGACGCATCGGATGGGCTCCCGGGGTGGTATGCTGGCTTCGCTTGAAAAGCGATTTACTTCCCAGCACATCCTAAACCTGTCCACTATGAAACAGACACTGAAATTACTTTTGGCCGGCAAAGTCTTCTTCCTGGCCTTCTCCGTCTCAGCGCAGATGCATGCGCACGCAGCGGCAAGCCCTCAGACTTGGGTGGCCACATGGGGAGCCTCCCAGCAAATTCCTGAACCGCAGAATGCTTTGCCGATGGACGATTTGCGCAACGCCAGCGTTCGTCAGATTTTCCATATTTCCATCGGCGGCACTGCTCTCAGGGCCCATTTTTCCAACGCATTCGGAACTGATCCGCTCCATATAGCCGCCGCGCACATTGCCAGGCCTTTGTCGAATTCCGCCCCGGCCATTGACCCCACATCCGACAGCACCCTTACCTTCGCGGGCGAAAACGATGTGACCATTCCGCCTGGCGCCGAATTTGTTTCTGACGCGGTGGATCTTTCCGTTGCACCGCTCTCAGACTTGGCCGTGACCTATTATCTTGACTCCCCGCCAACAACTGAAACTGGACATCCTGGTTCGCGGGCAACCACGTATGTTGTTCACGGCGATTCTGTCGGCGCAGTGAACCTGGTCGATCCCAAGCCGGTGAAT
>JBKQNQ010000242.1:0-3882 GCA_052145875.1 Thiobacillaceae bacterium | reverse complement strand
TGATTGGAGCTGACTTGCTCAACTTTGGTAAAATACCGGGCTTGGGCGCACCGATCGCTTCAATTGGTGGCGCAGGTACGTTTGACGGCATCTTCTTGACAGGATTATTGGCGGTTGTATTTGCGAGTTTGGCCACTAATCTTGAAGTTGGCGCCGAACAGTCGGGTCGATAAAACCAACCCAGCATGAACTTGGCTTCTGCGCGCTGTCTAACCAAAGGACGGGGTTGGCGCTGGGGCATCGATAGCGGTCCGGGCAAGCGAATCGAGATTCCCCATCGACGTAGTGGTGATGCAGGAGGCTGGGGAGTGCGGTGATCCACCTCGTGAGAGAGTTGGGTTCGTGCTTGCGAACCGGCAGGTCCGGTACGATTCTGGAGAGAATACATTTAACGATAAGCGGAATCATGCGGCAATATTCGGTAAGGAATTTCTCATGTGAAATGATTAACGCCATCATGCGGATGTCGCGGACGCGCACGAATTACTGGGCAGAATTCGCAATCGATGGCGCATTGGGCGTCGCGCTCATGGCGGAGGGATTGAGTCGTCGCGAGCTGTCGCAGCCTGCGACCCTGTATACCGTTGTGCTCGGATTCTTCGTTTTCAGTTTTCTTGAGTACTGCTGTCACCGTTGGCTGTTTCACGGATCATTGCCGCTACTCAAGCAGGGCCACGCGGCGCACCATAGCAAGCCGGACGGTTACGACTCACTTCCATTCTTTATACCCCCGGTTGTGTTAATCGCACTCACTGCCGCCTTTACCGCGTGCATGCCGGCTGATTTTGCGTATCTGCTATCGGGTGCGATGGCGTTTGGGTATGTCACCTATGGCATCAGCCATTTCAGTATTCACCATAGACGGTTCCGCAATCCTGTCGCACGTAAGTGGGCGGCTTACCATCACATTCACCACTATCATCCCGACTGCAACTTTGGAGTAACGACACCGTTATGGGATGTCATTCTGGGCACAAGTTATATTCCGAAAAACAGGAACTAGGCGTACGCCATGGGATAGGCACCTGTAATGGGCTCGCAACGTGATTGCGCTCGGACGTTGGCGCGCAAGCGTTGTCTCATTAGGAAAACGCGTGAATGACCCGCTAGGGAGGGCAGCGTCACGCCTTTCTCCCTTTTCGAGACCAACGGCACGCCTAATTCAAATGTACGTCTAGCGCCATTCGCACGGCATCATCAACGCTCAGATCGCTAAAGAACGGCGAATCTGATCCTGGCGCTACGAGTCGACTTAGCAGTTCGCGTACCGGCGCCTTCAGGCGGGTCAAGATAAGCCGCCGCCCCTCTTTTCGGATCGTCCCGAAAAACTCACTCAGTGCTTCGACGCTAGAACTGTCCAGATCGGGCGTCTCTTCCAGGCTGATGATCACGGTGTGGACTGAAGTCTGTGCCGCGATCGTTTGTCGCGCTTGATTCAGGATGCGCTCGACGTTGGCAAAGAAAAGCTGCTCATCTGGACGCAGGATAATGATTCCCTCAACCGGTTTGGCATCCGGATGCACAGCCATATCGACGAAATTGTGGCTCTCCCCGAGTCTTCCAAGCACCGAGACTCTTGATTCGGAGAATCGCCGCATCATCAGCATCAGGCTGATACCGATTCCAGCCAACAGGCCATCTAGCACACCCAGCAGCAATACGGCGACAACGGCAGCCAAGACTACCAGACGATCCCGACGCCAACCAAAGTAAGGCCTAAATATCGCGGGATTCAAGGTGTGACTGACCGCATGGATCACAATCGCGGCAATTACCGGTTCGGGAGTTGACGCGATGGTGGGTAGCACGGTCAACACGATCAAAAGAATCACCAGTGCAGCGATTCCGCCGGCAAGACGGGTCCGGGCACCCGCCGCCTCATTCGCGGACGTGCCGGAATAGCCCGCCCCAATCGGTAATCCGTGAAACAATCCCGATATGAGGTTGGCTGCGCCCAGTGCGAGCAAGTCCCGATTTGGAGAAACCGGGTCGCCGTGCTTAATGGCAAAACTGCGAATCGATCCGTAGGATTCCGAATACAAGATCATCGCTACCGCAAACCCAAGCTCCCCTAGCCGCAGCCAGTGCGTTCTGGACA
Source organism: Thiobacillaceae bacterium (assembly GCA_052145875.1). GTDB lineage: Bacteria > Pseudomonadota > Gammaproteobacteria > Burkholderiales > Thiobacillaceae > DASQBT01. The sequence continues at coordinate 1,784 of JBKQNQ010000242.1, read as the reverse complement.
GCGCCGGCAGCGTGGGCTGGGCGAATTGCAAATAAATCGTTCCGACGGTGTGAACGCCGTGACTTGAGAGATTTAGCCATTGGGCCGCGGCAATGCCAAGTGCGATAACGATCAGACCACCCGGCAAGCGGCGAAAACGCGCAAACACAAAGAGCAGCCCCAGGGCGGCAACGCCAACTGCAAGGCTGGTCCGATTCCATGCGTCAAACTGGCTGAAAAGACTGGCCCCTAACGAAACGACGTCGTTCTGACTCGAATGAACTCCGACGATGCTGCCGCACTGCTTAAGAATGATGACAATGGCCAAGCCAAAAGCAAACCCGCGCAAAACCGGCTTGGCGATAAAATCGGTAATGTTGCCAAGCCGCGCGAGTCCAGCCATGAGGAAGAACAGCCCGGTGATAATTACCAGGCCAGCCGCCAGCACTATCCTGAGTTCGCTGTCGCCCGCGGAAACTGACAGCGTGGCTGCCGCCAGCACGGCCGATGAAGACGATGTGGCGGAGACAATCGCAAACCGGCTGGCACCAAACAGGCCATAACAAATCAGACCCGCGAAAAGCGCTATTACTCCGTCTTGTGGGGGAAGGTTTGCGATGCTTGAATAAGCCACCGCTTCGGGCAGCAGCAGTCCCGCAATAGACAGGCCCGCAACCGCGTCCTGCCAGCGTGTCCCGCCGGGTTCAAGGTTTGGAGCATTATCCTCCGCGGAGACAGACACTTATTGTCGCGCAAGCATGCCAGCCCGACCCGGCAGATTATGCGTCCCTTGATTGGGGGCAGCCTTCATCGCACCGCCACGCGCGATCGCTGGGTCGAGATCAATCCGAACAGGCGCACTCGGTCTGCAAACACATCTCGCACCTAGAACTCCACGAAATACGAGCCCGTTCGGGGGGCCGTCCTCGGCGTCCAGCAGTTGGTCTGCAAAATTTCCATAGAAATCCATCCCCCGAGACTCGAAGGGGTTCGGAAACACCCTCGATTCGCGCGTCACATCGGCACCTTCATCTGAGTTCCTCCATGGAGCTGCGAGCTGAACTCGCTAGAATTTGAATGATTCAACACGGCCGTGTCATTTTGTACCAGAAGGCGGGCCGTTTTGACAGTGGTTTCCAACGACGCCGACCTCAGTTGATGATGGCCCGGGTTCTTTATCGAATTATTCGGTTGTGTGCGCCCCAAGGCGTTATCCTTCTCGGCGCGACAAATGCATTCTTGCATGTTTACTGAAGAATCCTCCTGAATGCCGCAGGGAGGCGGTTAAAAATGTACAAGCACCCGAGCGCAGGGGGTCGCTCCGTGGTTGTCTGTCATGCTGCGCCGGCGCAAACAACTTTCATGTCCGCGGGTGCAAGGAGGAGGGTACGATTACCACCCCCTTTGATATGACGGTACTGAATGACTTAGACCGTTTCCACCTCGCAATGGACGCCATCGACCGCCTACCACAGGCCGGGGACAAGGGAACTTATCTGAAGCTGCAACTCAAGGACAAGCTGATCGATCAGAAGGAATACATCAACAGGCATGGCGAAGACCTGCCGGAGATTCAGAACTGGCAATGGGGTCACTAAAGGGATGAAATCCAGTGCCAATAAGGGCACGCTTGGTGAATCGAAACCGAGCAAAGCCTCGAGGCAAGGGTGGGCTGAAATTTCTGTAGCCGTTCGAGGTGCAGAAAATGCCGGGGATCAGGTAAACGACTTGGCTTAGTGGTGCAACGGGGGGCCCGTCGGCAATGGCTGGAACCCTGCTGAGTGCCGAGATGGAGGCCTTAGCCC
>JBKQNQ010000241.1:0-11492 GCA_052145875.1 Thiobacillaceae bacterium | reverse complement strand
GCCGACCTGTGGGTTATGAATCCACCGCTCTAACCATCTGAGCTACATCACCGCACCACGGTGCCCGTACCGCCAACAGCGGAGAAATACCCCGCACAAGGAACCGTAGAAAGTTGATTATTTTACTTTTTCCCGGGGTTGCCTGTAAAGATGGAACACATTGCCGAGAAATACATACTTAAAGAGGCGTTTATCTTCATCTGCTAGTATTAAATTAGAAACGATCAGTGAAAGGGAGAGCGGGGGGAGTTATGCTGCATCTTGTGACGGGTGATATTTTGCTCTCCAAAGCGCAGGCCTTGGCCCACGGGGTTGCCCCGAATGATCCGTTCTCGAGCGGTCTTGCATTGAGTTTACGCCAGCAATGGCCCGCGATGTACAAAGACTTCCGCCATTTCTGCCACACCATCCACCCCAAGGTCGGCGATGTGTGGATATGGGCAGGTGCAGACGGCAAACGCATTATCAATTTGTTTACCCAGCACGCCGCCCACGATCAAGGGGGCCAACCTGGAAAGGCCACTGCAGAGAGCGTGAACCATGCGCTGCGTGAACTGCGGCACGTGATCGAAAAGGAACGGCTCACCAGCCTTGCATTGCCACGTCTGGCAACCGGCGTCGGCGGACTCGATTGGGACACGGTGTCACCACTGATCGAAAAACATCTTGGAGACCTCAAGCTGTCCATCTACGTTTACAGCACCTTTCACAAGGGCGAAGTGGCCAACGAACCCCAGTAACCCCTTTGGGCTAGGCGCGGGTGCCTTCTTTGCCCCGCTCCTCGAGTGCCGGCGAGGTGGAGGTGCGCCATGACAGGCGATTTGGCCACGTGGTGTTTGGACGCTCACGGTTGGCGCGTTATGGGTAAGACATTTTTTCGGTGGCCATGTATCGAAGTATCGTGACCCCGGCGGCCGCCTTATCGACGCAATTAGCGTCGGGGGTTCAACGCTGCGAGCCGCATTTAGCGCTGCCCTTATTCGGGCCCGATTTGCCGACCCGCCGCGGGCTCTGCGGGTTTTTAGGAGCGCTCCGGAATGCGACCTCTGGATGGGGAGGTGGGGCGCGGAGACCGTTGCAAAGGAGGGCTCCACCGTTTTGTGCCGTGCGGCCTCCATGGGGAAACACTGCTGCTTCAATCGCTGTGATTCGAGCGCTGCAACCCAACATTCGGGCTGAATCGGATGCGTCTTCGATCGGCTCAGTTGCTGAACTCATTTACCATCGAATAATTTGTGATTCCCCCGTCAGTCAAGGTCGAGTAGACGTTCCTCCAAGGATCCTTCCCGTCATAACGAACACTGTATTTGTCAAACAGGTACACCTGCGCCACCTTCCAGCCATCTGCTTCCCTCTCCAAGATATATTTGAACCTCTCGCCTTCTTCACGTCGTCTCTTGTCATCGTCGGAAACCACGATCCCCGCAGGGATAGGCGTCGAGTTCCAGATCTTTACGATGGCAGTGGCTCGCGACTCCGTATCCAGTTTTATGTCCAGGATCTCGCGGCTATATTTCTCCTCCCAAAGACTGCCATGCCTTAATTTGTCAATTTCCTGCTCAGTTGAAAGGACGTCGCCGGTCATCAGCTTTTTGGCATCAAAGCCGATCTTGTTCACGACCGTTTGGATCTGTGCGTAATGGGCCGCATTCATATCGGCGGTTATCTTTTGTATGACATCCCGCGCCTGCCAATAAGACTTGAGCGCTCGGTCCGGAGTTGAGGTGTCAACAACCAAAGTGGGTGCCGCTTGCGAATCGCTTTTCTTTGCACTCGCGGCATGGTGACTCGGTTGACAGCCGGCAATCAACAAGCAGGCCAAAACGGTGGTTACAAAGTTCATCGGCTCGCCTCAGGGACACGATGGGTGTTTTTTCGATACTGGACTTCTCTCATACACTGCCAGCTTCACCATTATCGAATATTAGGTCACCCCCCATACGTCATGATGGCAGCACCCTTGATAACTGTCTGCGCCCCTGCCACGGATCGAAGAACACCGGTGCGCTCAACTCTCGATCTGACAGCCACGGGGGGGCCAATCACACGGACGAAGGGGCCTACCCGTGCCCAGAATCCCCCTTGGGCGAGGCGCCCGGGACCGGGGCTCCTTGGCCTGAATTAATGCCACAGGTATGTGTGGCGCGGAAACACCAACCCGATCGGTCAAATGGCCTGCCTTAAGGCGCTCGCCGCCAGGCGTGCCGCATCGGCTACCACCTGGATTGCTCAACCGGCCCGTTTCTGCGGCGATTGCCGCGCTCGGCTTAAAAACGGCCAAATGGTCCGTGGTGCCTGATGCGAAAATCGGTGTTGAGGCGGGAAGACTGGAAAAGCGCAAGCGTCTTGAGCGTCCCAACGGTCATTGCGGACGGAGCTTGGCAAGCTCGTCCAATAGGCTCACGATTAACTCTCGACCCAGTGGCCCCATGCCCTGCATCAGTTTCTCGGTATCGCGTTCGCCGTCGATAAGCCGGCGCATGTTGCCCCCCAGGCGCGCCATGTCTCCGCCAGCCTTCATCATCTGCTCAGCCATGTCAGCGAGCACTGCAAAGGCTTTCACGTCGCCCGCGCCGGCGGCATAAATCATCGCCGCCAATCCCGGGGCAGCCGCAGAACCATCGGGTGCTTCGATCGGTGGCAGCGTTGCCGGGTTATCGATACCGCGCAGAATCGCGTCCACGAGGATTATATCCTCGGCATCCAACCCAAGTTTAATGGACGGATCTCGCCGGCCCTGGATAATGTGGCGAATCGCGCCAACTAATCCGCGCCACCCTGCCTCCTCGGCCGCGCTCAACTGTTCCTGCAGTTGCGGCAACTGGCTAGGTTCACGCAGTGTATTTACCACGTTATGGATAAACGTCGCATGCAAGCGAAGTACTTGTTCGACAGCGTCGGGAAGTTGGGCCATGGCAGTCTCGATTACAGAATGATCGTTCTCTTTTTTGCAGGCAATCCGGAGGAAGAGGAAAAGCACGCTGACCACCTCCCTGTTCCCCAAACCAGTATCTCCTGAACGGTAGCGGTCAACAACTCACGATCCGGGTTGAAACCTAAAAAATTCAGGGCCGACACCAATTCACTGCGCACATTTCCCTCATTTATTGGTGGCGCAAACGTCTGTTTGCTGAGCTTCTGCCCGGCCTCGTTTAGCACGATGGGCAGGTGCAAATAATCTGGCGTCGGGAAGCCCAGCACCGATTGTAGATAAATTTGCCGTTGCGTTGATGCCAACAGGTCAGCGCCGCGGACGACGTGAGTGACCGCTTGCTCGGCATCATCGACAACAACCGCAAGCTGATAGGCAGCCACGTCATCGGCGCGCCACACCACAAAATCTCCTGTCTCAACCTCAAGGCTCTGACATTGATGGCCTTGCAGACGATCGACAAAGCTGACCGGGCACGCATTGGTACGCACGCGCCAAGTGCGCGCCGCGCGCCCCCTCAGCCCTCCGCGGCAGGTACCACGATATACCGGCCCTTCGACACCATGCAACGCCGAGTCAGCAATTTCCTTGCGGGTACAGGCACAGGGGTAGGCGTAGCCTCGATCAATGAGGAATTCGAGCGCCTGCCCATAGCGCTGCCTGCGACCGCTTTGGTAGAGCACCGCTCCGGTCCACTCAAGGCCAAAGGCTTCGAGCAGGCGAAGGATGTGATCGGCATGGGCCTGACCGCATCGCACGCTATCGATGTCCTCGATGCGTACCAACCACGCGCCGCGATGCGAACGTGCGTCGAGATAACTCCCCAACGCTGCAACGAGCGACCCGAAATGCAGCGGTCCGGTCGGGGAGGGCGCAAAACGTCCTACGTAGTTGATCGAGCTCAGGTCTTTTCCGGCTGGTGCGATAAAGACGCCCGGGTAAGTTTCCAGCCCACCCACAGGGGAACCAGGTAAAGGGCAGCGCTGCCCAGATAGGGCGGAAAATACTTGGCTACCGCCAAGATGTACTGAAGCGGCGTCAATGCAGTGACCGTGTTGGAGAGCAGGAACCAGAATGCATTGGAGACCAGGAATGCGCACGCAATGGCAGCCAGGCTGACGCTTGCCCCGGCGATGGACTCAAGCCGATGGTCTTTGCCCAGCCAGCGCCCCGTCAGCCATAGCACAGCGTAGGTGGGGATCAAGCCCCAATAGGCCGGAGTCAGGCACCAACCGGCCTCGACCGCGGAACGGGCGGAAATAACATCCGTGCAAAACGCCACCGCCATCAATACGCTGAACCCACCTAGGCGCCGCAGCAGGATGCCACCAACCAGGAACGCTGCAAGGCTCGCGTCAGGCAGCAATGCGGCGTTGCCAAAGTGACTCATGCGTGTGGATGCAACGGCCGCAGCCAAACCCAATAGTATGAGTACGCGGTACTTGAGTGTCAGGTTCATATGTATCCCCGGTTGTTGCACAAATTCTATCAAAAGCCAATTCGAGCTGGCATTTGGGTGAAGCATGTTGCGCTGACCCAAAAATCGTGAATTGGCGCGGGCCAAACGCAACGTGGTCCATGCGAACCGCGGCCGCAAGCCGCTAAGTGTAGCCCTTCTCCATCACGAAGGTTAGCAACACCGACACGGATTGCCAGTCGTCCGAGCCCGGTGCGAGTCTGCGATTGACTTTGAATTGGGTGCGGGGGGCCGAGAATCTTTGGCCTGTCTCACATTAAACTCAAATCTCGGTAATCGGCAGACGACGGAGCCCGTCATCGCACCGTACAAATAATGGCAGGCAATTCGCTCCCCGGCGTTGAATATGTTTAATCAGGCGGTCGAATTCGGTATAGTTCCGCCATGGACTCTGAATTGGCTGTCTTGGAAGAACGTATTCACAAAGTGGTGACGCTGTGCCAGAACCTGCGCAAGGAGAATCTTGCACTCCGCCAGGATATCGCCGGTAACCAACAGCAGATCAAAGCGCTTAACATGAAACTTGAGGCTGCCAAGACGCGCCTCGCCAGCCTAATTGATCGCTTGCCGGAGGACGCCTGATGGCCGTTGCCCGTAACGTTGATGTCACCATCATGGGGCGCACGTTCAAAGTGGCCTGTGCCAGTGCAGAGGAACCCGCCTTGATGGCTGCGGTCAACTATCTCAACAGTAAAATGCGGGAAATTCGTGACAACGGCAAAGTGCTCGGCACGGAGCGCATTGCGATGATGGCCGGGCTCAATATTGCGCATGAACTGCTGAGCATTGGCGGTGGTGACCAAATTGCCCGCCTGCAGAAGCTGAATGACATGAAAGCCGCGCTCGACAGTGTCCTGGATGAGCAGAATCCGCTGTTCTGATTTTCCTGACTTCATTCCTGCTACACTTGTTGTGCTCCCTGCGGTGTTCGAGGTTGTCCGCAACGTCTCTGAACCAATGCATTCGTGCAAGGCCGCGACTCAATCTGGCGTGGGTGTGCGCGCAACACGTCTTGCGTGCCCAAAATGCCTGCGGTTGCAGCCAACTTGAACCCAGGTTCAAGAGTCTGCCGACAGTCACGGCACAGGTGGGGGGCACTCTTATCTAGCCTCGGGACAATCCCTTGTCGCGAAGAACGTCACCGTCGATGGACACACCCACCAAGACCGAGTTGCGCCGCCGTTACCGCTTAGCACGGGCCGAACTCCCCATGTCGGCACGACACCGGGCGGAGCGGCTGGGATTGCAGCATGCGATTCATTCCGGCCTGTTCTTGAAAGGAAAAAGGTGGGGGGTGTACCTGCCGTTTGGCTCCGAGTTCAATGTCCTGGGCTTGGCCAATCAGGCCTTGTGGATGCGCAAGCAGGTGTATGCGCCGATCATGCCGCACAGGACTGCACGGCCTTTGCGCTTTGTGCGATTGGATGGCCGCCAACGATTGACACGGAACCGGCACGACATCACCGAACCATTTAGTTGGCGAAGCATCGGCGCACGCCAGCTCGATGTTCTGTTGATCCCGCTGGTGGCCTACGATCCACGTGGAGTGCGTCTGGGCATGGGGGGTGGCTACTACGATGCCACACTCGCCTATTTGAAACACCGCCGCCGTTGGCATAAGCCAAGATTGATCGGGGTTGCCTACACCTGTCAGCAGGCTGCTGAGCTCCCCGTTCAAATGTGGGATGTTCGGCTGGATGCCATACTAACGGAAGCAGGCCTCGCGTATTTCAAGACCGACTGAAATCATTGCGAGGCACTTCAAGACATGATGTAGGTGGATGCCTCCCTTTCGTGAAACGGGAAGCGTCAGGCGCAACAATCAATAGCGCTGGGGAGGCGCAGTAAATACCGGCGGTTTGCTCAATTGATTCGAACGGATCCCCGCTGGGTCCCTTGTCTCGGGCGCCCCAGGAACGGCCATGAGGCGGATCCAGCCCATATAAGTCTTGGGATCAAGCCAGTTAATCATGGGCGGGGTTATCCTGCCATCTGCCGTCACATTCACCCATTGGACCGGCTTGTTGGAGACATACACACCCGGCTGAAAATACGCGGGGTCGCGCATCGCATCGAGCCACTTGTTGGCCATCTTGGGCTCAGTCGCCCGGCTTAACAGAGCAGTCTGAAACTGTGGGTCCGTTTGGGAGTAGGCGCGATCCATCGTCACCTGCGAGGTGAGGGACCCCAGTTTGTTCCGCACGGACTCAGGATTAGACAGGCGCTGAATAAAGGCCAGATAGGTCTTTGGATTTAACCCAGCTAACATGGCCGAAGCCAAAAAGCGGGGATCGGCGGCTGCATCCATCAGGGCACATGCCTGGGGCTCGCGTGACAATCCTGCTGTTCCCTGTAGGGACGAAGCCAGTGGTTGCGCGTTACTGTTCGGCCCGCTTGCAGCATGTGCCGCACTGGTGCCGAACAACAAGAGCATTAATGAGCCAAAAACCAAGGTACGATGCATGTGTTACCTACCGAACTTGACCAAACTTTAGCATTCCCGAACATTTTCCGCCACGAATGTTATCGGATTGTGTATTCCAAAATAAAGCGCCCCGCTAAACAAGCCGGGGCGCTTTCCGCTTTCTAATAATTACTTGGCAGCGGGAGCTGCGACCGGCGCGGGAGCCGGGGCCGCACCTTGAGCCGGCATGACGCCCGACATCACGGGGACCATGAACGACATGGGATTGAAGCCCTGCATCCCGTTTGTGTAGGCCGCAGGATTCATAAAGCCACCCATCATCGGGCCATAGGTCTGGGGAGACATGGCGCTATTCATCCACTGGGTGTAGAGCTGCGGATTCATTGGGGCCATCATCATATTCATGGCCGGGGGACTCATGGGGGCCATCGCCCAGTTCATGTACGTGCTGGGGTTCATGCCTTGCATGCCCATATTCATGGCTTGGGGACTCATCGGAGCCATTCCCCACTTCATATAGGTATTGGGGCTCATGAAGGGACTCATGCCGGCCATGTAGAAGTTGGGGTCCATGGCGGCGCCCATCCATTTCATGGAAACGGAGGGGTCCATGAACTGCATGTAGTTTTGCATGGTGGCGGGAGACATCATCCCGTTCATGAAACGCATGGAGGTTGCCGGGTTCATCATCGCATTGGTCATGGCCATTGCAGTAGCAGGATCCATTAGCATGACCATGGTGTTGACGGCGGCTTTGGGTTCCTTGGCAGGCTGGACCATGGTGGCGGGATTCATGAGCATGGCGGCCGTGGAGTCAGGGGTGGCGGGACCTGCATCTGCTGGCGCCGAGCCATTTGCCATCACCGGCATGGAGATAATTGCCATCATGGCAAAAGTAAGTTGGCTGAGTTTCATTTTTAGTGCTCCTAGGAAAGTACGTGGGTTGGAAAAGGGGGTATCTAAACTTTGAAACAGTATATTAGTATATGGTTGTACGCTTGGTCAACGTGTTCAGTATACATTCCTCTGGTTCTGTCGGAAAGTGTCTCTAATCCGCGCAAAGTCAATCCGCGCGCGGCTTCCCGTGAGAAAATCGGCCCTTGCTCAGGCGTCCCAACCCCGGAATGCCGCGACTTCAGCTGCCCATGCCTGAGTCGATTAACCGTCAAACTCGCCTAAGTACGCGGCGTTAACCGCCGGATCCGCCGCCAGATCAGCGGCACGACCCGTCAGGGCGATCTCGCCGGCATCCATCACATAGCCTCGATTGGCCGCTCGCAAGGCCAGACGCGCATTTTGTTCGATCAGAAACAGGGTCACGCCGGATCGGGCGATTTCCTTGATGATGGCAAAGACGCTTTGAACCATGATGGGCGCAAGTCCCATGCTGGGTTCATCGAGCATCAGCAACTGGGGCCGGGACAGCATGGCTCGACCCAAGGCGAGCATTTGCTGCTCGCCTCCTGACAGCAAGCCGGCTTTCTGCTCCTGTCTTTCGGCCAGCCGGGGAAGCAAATCATAAACCCGCGCCATGTCCTGCCTGACCGCCCCAGCATCAGTACGCGCATATGCGCCCATCATCAAGTTTTCCGCGACACTCATCCGCGGAAATACGCCCCGTCCTTCTGGCACCAGCCGAAGCCCAGCCCGGGCAATTTCAAAGGCAGCCTTGCGAGTGACAGACTGCCCGCAGAAATGCACACTGCCTGCGGAAGCAGGTAGCAACCCCGCGATGGCTTTAACTAAGGTGGTCTTGCCCGCGCCATTCGCACCAATCAAACAAACGACCTCACCTTGGTTCACCCTGAGATCGATGCTCTTGACTGCCTTGATGCTGCCATATGAGACCGACAACCCCCGAACCTCGAGCAGGGCTTCCATCATGCTGCTTCGGTGCCAAGATAGGCTGCAACGACCTTAGGATCATTTCGCACGTCGGCCGGCAACCCCTCTGCAATCTTTTCCCCGTAATCGAGCACCATCAGGCGGTCGCAGGTATTCATCACCAGTTTCACGTCGTGCTCGATGAGCATCAGGGTCACTCCGTCGTCCCGCAGTGCAAACAACAGTTCACTGAGTGCCTGTTTCTCCACTTGATTGGTTCCCGCCGCGGGCTCGTCAAGCGCCAGCAGCTTTGGCTCGCTGGCCAGCGCACGCGCAATTTCAAGGCGACGCTGATCCCCATAGGAAAGATGTTTGGCCAACACATGGGTGTGCCGTTCGATTCCGACCCTGCATAGCAGCGCGCGCGACCGTTCACGGCTGTCTTGTTCTTCCGCGCGCGTCCACGCGGTCCGCAACACGGCACCGAACACACCGGAGCGGGTGTGCGCATGGCGCCCGACCATGACATTCTCCAGTGCAGACATGTTGTGAAACAGTCGTATGTTCTGAAACGTACGCGCTAGGCCGGCTTTTAGGATTTGATGCGGCTGGCAACGAGAGAGCTCGACCCCCTCCAACGCGATACGTCCCGAGTCGAGGCCATAGAGCCCCGTCATCACGTTAAAGAGCGTGGTCTTTCCCGCCCCGTTGGGCCCGATGACGCCGAAGATTTCACCGCGATTGACGCTGAAACTGACGTCAACGAGCGCCTTGAGACCACCGAAGCCTTTAGACACCTGCGTCACGTCGAGCAAGGCCATCAGTTGCCGCTCTCCTCGGTAAATTCGCGCTTGCGGCGCGTTGACGGCATCAGCCCGGCAGGGCGATACAGCATCATTAGCACCAGTGCCAAACCAAACAGCAACATTCGCAAGTCCACGGGATTGACAATGACCCGCCCCAGAACCGCGAGCTGCAGGGCACCCGCTCCGCGCAATGCTTCGGGCAAGATCGTCAGTAGAACCGCCCCAAGAATTACGCCCGGAATGTGCCCCATGCCGCCCAACACAATCATGCAGAGGATCATGATGGATTCCAGCAGATTGAACGACTCGGGACTGACAAAACCTTGAAAGCTGGCGAACAGACCGCCTGCCAGCCCGGCAAACGTTGCACCCATCGCGTAGGCCAGCAACTTCAGGTTGCGGGTGTTGATCCCCATCGCTGCAGCAGCAATTTCATCCTCCCGAATCGCGACCCAGGCACGACCAATGCGCGAATCTTCCAACCGCATCGAGATGAAAATGACTGCACAGGTAATGAGCAGAAACAGGTAGTAGTAAAGATGCGGGCCCGAGAATTCGAGGCCGAAAAGCCTGTGGCCGTGCCCCAAGGAGAACCCGCCCACGCTTACCGAATCAATAAGCGTGATGCCCTGCGGACCATTGGTGAGATTGACCGGCTGGTTCAGGTTGTTGAGAAAAATGCGGATGATTTCGCCAAATCCCAAGGTTACGATGGCGAGATAATCGCCGCGCAATTTCAAGGTCGGCGCGCCAAGCACCGTGCCAAATCCGGCGGCGATCAAGGCGCCGAGCGGCAGGATAAACCAAAACGGCAGGTGCAGGCCAAACTGGGGGGAAGCCAGTGATGCCCAGGTGTACGCGCCGACCGCATAAAAGGCGATATAGCCGAGATCCAGGAGGCCCGCGTAGCCCACCACGATATTTAGGCCCAGCGCGAGCATGACATAGAGCAGCGCAAAATCCAGTACCCGAACCCAAGACCGCCCGAGGACGGCGTCCGCAATGAACGGGAGAAGCAAAAGAGCGGTCGCAAGCATGACCCTGCGGACGGTCGGTCGACGGTGTCTCGGATGCCCTTGCATAAACTTTAGGGGCCGACGTCGTGCAAGGCGCCACCGATATGATGCGGCGCGCGCCGGTGCTTCATGCCCGTTCAACTCCCCTTTCCCCCAACAAGCCGGACGGGCGGAACACCAGAACGGTGATTAACACCGCAAAAGCGAACACATCTTGATACTGGCTGCCCAGAAAGCCGCCGGTCAAGTCACCGATATAACCTGCACCCAACGATTCGATCACTCCTAACAACAAGCCGCCCAACATCGCGCCAGTGATGCTGCCAATACCCCCCAAGACCGCCGCGGAAAACGCCTTGAGTCCGAGCAGAAACCCCATGTAATAATGCGCTTGTCCGTAGTTAGCGCTTACCATCACGCCTGCGACGGCACCCAGGGCGGAGCCAATCAGAAAGGTGGCGGAAATCACCTTGTTCACATCTACGCCCATTAACTCGGACACAGCCTTTGACTGCGCCACGGCCCGCATGGCGCGCCCAAGTGTAGTCCGGTTCACCAACCAGGCAAGGCCCGCCATGATGATAAGCGTCAACGCCAGAATGACGATTTGCACGTCGGTAATGGTGGCCCCCATCAGATCATGCCTGCCTTGGGGAAGGATGCGCGGGAAGGGAATGTACTGCTTGCCCCAAATCATCATCGCCGCATTCTGGAGCAGGATTGATACGCCGATTGCCGTAATCAGCGGAGCGAGCCGCGGGGCATGGCGCAATGGCCGATAGGCCACCCGCTCAATGAAGTAACCCAAGGCCATGCAGGCCAGGACCGCTGCCAGAAGGCCGATTACTCCGACCCAGACGCCAGGCAGATTGGGGGCAATGCCCATTATCGTACCGATGGCTGCCAGCGCCACCATCGCGCCCACCATCGTGACTTCGCCATGGGCAAAGTTGATGAGTTCGAGAATGCCATACACCATGGTGTAACCTAGGGCCACCATTGCATAGACGCT
>JBKQNQ010000240.1:0-7429 GCA_052145875.1 Thiobacillaceae bacterium | reverse complement strand
CCAACCGACTGTACGAAGGGGGGGATGGAATTTACCAGAGTCACCGCCCGGTAAATCGAGACGCTGCGCGGACTTTCATGATGAAACACCAGGCCAAGTGCATCCGCACCTGCATCGCAGGCGGAGTGCAAGTCTTCAATTCTCGTAATGCCGCAAATTTTTACTCGGGCCATGGCCTACGTCCGCTGTCAGGTAAAGCAAAGCGCGAAGGATACCGGATATAGGAAAGATAAAGTCCATCCGGCATGAAGGTGGCCGCCGCGCGCGTCCGATCCTTATGGGTCAGCAGTTCGCCAATCCATTCCGGCGGCGCGCTCCCTGCGCCAATTCGCGCCAAGCAAGCGACAATATTGCGCACCATGTGATGCAAAAAACCATCGGCACGAAACTCAAAGAGCAGAAACTCACCGCGTCGCTGGATGGTCGCAACTCGCATGTCCTTGACCGGGGACTTGGCTTGGCATTCGGCGGCACGAAAAGACGAGAAGTCATGCTGACCTAACAACAGCGCGGCGGCCCGGGACATGGCATTTTCGTCCAGGGGTCGGTGACACCAGCCAACTTTGCCGCGCATTAATCCTGGGCGGCTGGCGTGGTTAAGCAGAAGGTAGCGATATCCGCGCTCTTCCACCGTGAAGCGCGCATGAAAATCATCCGGCATTTCCCTGGCCCAAGTCACTGCAACGCTTTCTGGCAAATGGGCATTAACTCCGCGCACCCATGCAGCAACGGGCCGTTCCACCGAAACATCAAAATGCGCGACCTGATAGCTTGCGTGAACGCCTGCATCGGTGCGACCCGCCGCGGTCACAGACGGCGGCACCCCAGCGATTTTCGCAATCGCCTGTTCCAGGCAATTCTGAATCCCGCAACCTGAGCCCTGTGACTGCCACCCGCAGAACACACGACCGTCATATTCAAGGCCAATTGCAATGCGGGTCAAAGATTTAGCCCTAATATTGCCAGCATCAAGGCCAGGGCAAGTCCATCGGTCCAGGCAAAGGCACGTGATTCTAAGCAGATTGGTGGCAAAGTGCATTCCGTTCCACTCAACGTCGATTGAAGAACGTCTAACATCCCGGGACGATATGCCCTTCTTTCGGTCCTCGCCAACTCCATGGCCAAGGCGACGCGAACGGCAAATGCCCGGCGGTCAAAGCCCATCTTTGCAAACGGCCAAGCCAACAAGTAGAGTCCATACACAAGATCATCCCTGGACAGCTTTTGCAGCACCAGGGCCAGGGCCGCCAGCACCAATGCCAGCCGGGTGATCCGCTCCCCCCCCATCTCCATGCCCTCCCAAGTGGGACTGAACGCGCCCAGCCCGGGCCAGACCCATGCGCCATTCCACGTCCACGCATACAGCACGCCTAGCGACAGGAACAGCCAACGACTGCGGTTGATGAGCCCCGAAAAGGCCGGGACCGCATCGTGCTGGGCAGTAAAACCCAACGCCATCAAACCAATGAGACACGCAAGAAAAGGCCTGCTCGCCCACTGTGCCGCGAGGGCAAAAATAAGCGCGCATAAAATGGAAACCGCCGGGTGAAGCGCCCGGCGGTTGGTTTGGAGCGTGGCCACAGGTGAACTATGGCGTGCGCATTAAGACTTGTAAAGCGCTACAGCCCGGTAAGGATGGAACGTGCATTCGCCTGCTGGTTCGAGTTTCCTTCCGCCACCACTTCCTGAAGGATTTCACGGGCACCTTCCTTATCGCCCATCTCCAGATAGGCGCGGGCCAGGTCGAGCTTAGTCGACACTTCGTCCATATCCTCATCTGACATATCCCCATCCAAATTCAGGTCAAGACCTGAAAAATCCAGACTGGCATGTTCATCTGCGCCCGTCAGCTCAGTTTCAATGTCGTGCATCGGCCGTTCCGATGGTTCCGGCTGCATGTCGATGCTAGAGATGTCGAAGTTAAGGTCTGCAAGTGTATTGGTGACTTCGTTGGCTTCTTCTTCAGGAATATCGAGATTGCCGCTGATGGTGTCCATGTGGCTGTCGAAATCCAGAACCTGCCCCGCGCTTTCAAAGCTTGTCGCCTCTGGTGACGCGGCATCGGTGAGAACTTCCATCGAAGCAATTCCCGTGGCCGCCGCCGCTACTTTCGCGATCGGTGCCACTTCGGGTACCACCGGTGCCGCTTCAGGTGTCACTTCAGGTGCCACTGCTGCAGGCTCGGCCACGGGCTTGGCCGGTTCAACCGTCACTTTGCCGCCATACAAGGGATTCGCCGGATCGATCGTTCGGCCCATTTCGGCCGCCTTTTGCCACTGTGGCGATTGCTCGTCGTTGATTGCCGCATGCAATTCCCGGGCGACTTTCTCAAACGCGCTGACGTTCTTGCGGGCGGCATAGATTTCCAACAGCTTGATGCGGATTTCCTGGCGGTCGGGCGTCTTGATCAATGCTTCCTTAAGGATCTCTTCCGCCTGGGCATCACGGCCATAGGCCATGTATACCTCCGCTTCGGCAATGGGATCCACATCGTGCGTATCGATGTTGCCCATGCCTGCCTGGCTGAAGTCAGTCAGGAACGAGGTGTCACCGGTATTCACCGCCCCACCGGATGCGACACCCATCACCGTGTTAGGTTTAAGGTCGCCACCCGTCATGATGCTATCGTCGAACGTGCTGATCGTCTTCTTGCGGCGCGTTCCCGCCATCATCCACCATAAGACCCCACCGAGTAGGACAACAGCGCCACCGCCCAACCAGTACAGCGGGCTTTCCATGAGTGATTCCATCCAGCCAGGGCTCTGGGTATTAGCCGTGACTTCGGGCGCCGGAGCCGTGGGCTTGGCCTTTTCGGCTGCCACTTTAGCGGCAGCCGCCGCTTTCTCAGCTTCGAGCTTTTTGGCCGCTTCCTTTTCTGCGACGAGCCGTTGCATGTCCTGGATCTGTTTCTCAAGCATGGCAGCGCGTTCGCTGGCCTCTTTCTGAGCCTTGGCCTTGGCTGCGTCATCTTCCGCCTTGGCGTTGGCCATTGCCAGCTTCTGGGCCGCTTCTGCCTTGGGAGACGCGGTTAAGTTTGTGGAAGAGGGGATGACAGCCTTGGACAATTTAAGTACGTCCTTGGCCTCACCCGCTTTGGGCTGAGCCTGCACTGCGAGCTTGGTCGTGATCTTGCCACTGCTCACGTGCCCATTGGCGGCGGGTGTCTCGGGCGCGTTCGCGACCCCTTCAGCCAACTTCTGCCGGTACGCCTGCCAATCGGAGGAATGCAGCAGAATCTCCTGGCGCGCCTTCTGCTCACTGATCGCCGCAAGTTCGTCGGCACTCGGCAGCTTCAACCGGGCTCCGGATTTGAGGCGGTTCATGTTCTTGCCGGCAAAGGCCTCATTGTTGGCCTGAAACAGGCCAACCAGGGCTTGCTCGAGCGTTATGCCCTCAGGCTTGACCTGACGGGCGATTTTGCTCAGCGTATCCCCTCGCTTGACCTTGATTTCGCCTTCTACCACTGCGGAGCGGGCAGGCCGCATTGCGGCGGCTGGCGCTGGCTTCGACTTCTTGGTCCCTGTGGCCGGTGCGGCACTTGCGGGGTTTGAAACCATCGGTTCAACTGGAGTCGGGCTGGAGGCGATTCTTGGCGCAGCTGTTTCCGGCGCGGCAACAACGGGGACACTGGCAATAACAGGCGGCGTCGTCTGGGTGGCCGTGATGCCAGGGGGATCAAGCAGAAGCGTGTATTCACGCACCATCCGCCCAGACGCCCAGTTGAGTTCCACCAGCATGTCCAGGAATGGATCGTTTACTGGCTTGCTGGAGGTAACCTTCAGTACGGCTTTGCCATCGGCCTTAGTCTCCACCTGGAAACGTAGGGTAGACAACGCCGGTGCGTAATCGATCTTCGCATCCTGGAAAGCCTGGGCGTTGGCCAGACTGGCGCTGATCGAACTAAGCTCCGCCTTATCAGCGGCAATCAGATCGATTTCAGCCGCAAGCGGTTGGCCCAAGGCCGAAGTTACAACCAGTTTCCCAAGCCCGGCGGCGTGGGTCCACATCGGTAACGCCATAAGTACAGCGCCTGCGACCAGATGACGTGTAATTGGACGCAATTTCATCCTGTATTTCCTCCCGGATTGCCTGCATAGAACTGTCGAAGTCTTAACACGTCAATTGACGGCCCAACGGAACTGATTCTTTAGCAAAAACCGCGCCCTGTCGAGTTATTCCAAGGTAAATGTTGATAATTCAATGCTCTAGGAGAATTCGAAGCATGCGGCGGATGGGCTCTGCTGCACCCCATAAGAGTTGGTCCCCCACGGTAAATGCCGATAAAAACTCCCGTCCCATGTTGAGTTTGCGCATTCGGCCGATCGGAACGCTGAGCGTACCCGTCACAGCGGCGGGGGTCAGTTCTTCCATGCTTTGTTGGCGATCATTCGGCACGACTTTGACCCACTCATTATGCGCGCTTAGCAGTCCCTGGATCTCATCCAATGGGAGGTCTTGCGCCAACTTGATGGTAAGGGCCTGGGAATGGCAACGCATCGCGCCCACCCGCACGCAAAGGCCATCAATGGGGATGGGGTTGGATTCGCGCCCCATAATTTTATTGGCTTCGACCTGGGCCTTCCATTCTTCCTTAGATTGGCCGGATTCCAGGGCAACATCGATCCAAGGGATGAGATTTCCGGCCAAGGGCACCGGCCACGCTTCCCGCGGATAGCGATCAGAGCGGATGAAGTCCGCCACCTTCTTGTCGATCTCCAGAATCGCGCTAGCCGGGTCTTCCAGCAGCCCCTTGACCTCAGCATGAACGGCACCCATCTGGCGGATAAGTTCCCGCATGTTGCGCGCACCCGCCCCCGAGGCCGCCTGGTAGGTCATTGGCGAAATCCACTCCACCAACCCCGCATCGAAGAGACCGCCGACCGCCATTAGCATCAGTGACACCGTGCAGTTGCCGCCGACATACGTTTTGACCCCACTGCTCAATCCGTTCTTGATCACATCCTTATTGACCGGATCAAGGATGATAATGGCCTCATCCTTCATCCGCAGGACGGATGCCGCATCAATCCAATAACCTTTCCAACCGGCTGCACGAAGGCTGGCATAGACATCCTTGGTATAATCGCCGCCCTGAGTCGTAATGATCACGTCCATCGCCTTCAAATCATCGACAGACCGGGCATCCTTCAGCGGTGGCACATCCTTACCGATTTCGGGGCCTTTGCCCCCGATATTGGAAGTCGTAAAAAACACCGGTTCGACCAGATCGAAATCCTTTTCTTCCCGCATGCGCCCCATCAGCACAGAGCCCACCATGCCCCTCCAGCCGACTATACCCACCTTCATCATCTAGGCTGTCTCCTATTAACCTGCGCAACTGAACTCATACACCCTCGCTCGCCACTCTTGGACCCAAGGCCCGCCCGCTACAGCGCTTTAACAACCGCATCGCCCATTTCGCTGCATGATACCTTCCGGGTGCCACCGGTCCAGATATCTCCTGTTCGGTACCCTTGGGCGATCACCTTCTTTACTGCGTTTTCGATCCGATCCGCCGTCGCAAGGTCCGCAAAGGTATAGCGGTACATCATCGCCACCGACAATATGGTCGCCAGCGGATTGGCGATGTCCTTCCCAGCAATGTCGGGCGCAGACCCATGAATGGGCTCGTACATCCCCTTATTGTGTTCATCCAGCGAAGCAGAAGGCAACATTCCAATGGAACCGGAGAGCATGGATGCCGCATCCGAGAGAATGTCGCCAAATAGGTTGCCGGTAACAATCGTGTCGAACTGCTTCGGGGATTTCACCAACTGCATGGCAGCGTTGTCGACATACATGTGCGACAGCTCAACGTCCGGATAGGCCATCGAGACCTCGATCATGACCTCTTTCCAAAGTTCCGAACATTCCAGCACATTCGCTTTATCCACTGAACAAAGCTTTTTGCCACGCTTCATCGCGATGCCGAAAGCCACGTGCGCGACGCGCCGCACCTCACTTTCAGCGTAAAGCATCGTGTTAAAGCCGACGCGTTCGCCGTTTCTTACCTCGATCCCACGGGGCTGGCCAAAATATACGTCGCCAGTCAGTTCCCGCACGATCATGATGTCTAGGCCAGACACGAGTTCGGGCTTGAGCGACGACGCACCCGCAAGCTCGGGATACAGCAGTGCAGGTCGAAGGTTGGCAAATAAATTTAATTCCTTGCGGATGCGCAACAATCCCCGTTCCGGCCTTAGCGGGCGATCCAGGATGTCGTACTTCGGACCTCCCACGGCGCCAAGCAGCACCGCGTCCGCTTCGCGGGCCAACCTTAATGTAGGCTCGGGCAACGGGTTCCCCGCTGCATCATACCCAGCCCCACCAATCGGTGCCTCGTCCATTTCAATCTTCAAGCCCTCACTGCGCAGGACATTCAGCACCTTCACCGCCTGGGCCACGATTTCAGCGCCGATCCCATCACCGGGCAATACCGCAATCTTCATATAGATATCAGTTCACAAAGGGCTAGCCGGGAAAAAAAACAGAAGTCGAGAGCATGCGTCATGTGCCACTTGCTTGAAACGTCAAAACATCCACGGCGCCTCAGCTTTGCGCCGCTCTTCGTATCCGCGGATCTTGTCGCTCTTTAACAGCGTCAGGCCGATCTCATCCAGGCCATTCAACAACCGATGCCTGCGGCCTTCGTCCACGGCAAATGAAATGGCTTCGCCAGTCGGCGTGGTAATGGTTTGTTTGTCCAAGTCCACGGTCAGCGCAAAGCCTTCAGTGGCCTCGCATTCCCGGAATAACTTGTCCACAATGGCTGCGTCCAGCACAATTGGCAGGACGCCGTTCTTGAAACAGTTGTTGAAAAAGATGTCCGCAAAGCTCGGGGCAATGATCGCACGAAAGCCATAATCTTCCAGCGCCCAGGGAGCGTGCTCGCGGCTGGAACCGCAGCCGAAGTTCTCCCTTGCCAACAATACGGAGGCATCCTGGTAGCGAGGTTGGTTTAGCACGAATGCCGAATTAAGCGGACGATCGTGGTTTGACTTGCCCGGCTCGCCCACATCGAGATAACGCCATTCATCAAACAGATTGGGACCGAAGCCACTGCGCTTGATGGATTTGAGAAACTGCTTGGGTATGATCGCGTCGGTATCGACATTGGCGCGATCAAGCGGTACCACCAGGCCCACATGGCGAGTAAACGCCTTCATCTATCGACTCGCGGCATTCTTGACCGCTTGACCGGCCTGTTCCATGTCTTGCCCCATCCCCCGCACGGTATTGCAGCCCGCCAACATCAACACAGCGACAATCAACGTAGCAATAATCGGTTTCATACGTTTTCCTGAGTTATGGTCAAATCTGGTGTATGGCTGGTCTGACCCATAGAGGTGTTCAGGCGGCAAATTTCTGCTGAGCCGGCGGATTGTCCTGCACCGGGTTGCCATCCTTGAAGGGGATTCCCTTCAACAAC
>JBKQNQ010000239.1:0-5196 GCA_052145875.1 Thiobacillaceae bacterium | reverse complement strand
TGGTCGAGAGTGAGTTGTTCGGCTACGAGCGGGGGGCCTTTACCGGGGCTTTCAAAGCCAGTGAGGGCCGCTTCAAGCAGGCGCACGGAGGGACCATTTTCCTGGATGAAATCGGGGACATGGATGTGAAGCTTCAGGCGAAGCTCCTTCAGGTTCTCCAGGACCAGGAGTTCCTCCGGCTGGGCGCCAAGGATGCAACCAAGGTAGACGTCCGCGTTATGGCGGCAACGCACTGCAACCTCGAGGAGTCGATAACGGACGGCCGGTTCCGCGAGGACCTCTATTATCGCCTCAACGTGATTAACATCGAGATCCCGGCCTTGCGCCAACGCAAGGACGAGATCCTCAGCCTAGCACGGCACCTGCTGGTCAAGCATGCCGATGAAGTGACCGACATTCCCGAGATGAGCCCAACCCTCAAGCAGACGCTGCTTGGCCACGACTGGCCGGGCAATATCCGTGAGCTTGAGAATGTCATGAGGAAGTTGCTGGTCCTGCGGGACTGCGATCTGGTGTGTGAGGAGCTTCAGCGAACCCGGCGCAAGGTGTCCTTCGGGCCGCCGGCGCTACCGGCTCCTGCTCCCGAGCCCCAGCCTGCGCCGGCGATGCCGTACTTTTGGGAGCCGGAGGCCGCCAACGGACATCGCCAGCTTGAACGCATCGACCCAGTGATGCCCGTCAGCCAGGAACCGGTCGCTATGGCCGTTGCCGCCGGGGCCGAGTCGGCTCCGATGCTGGAGCGCGTAGACCAAGCCAAGAAGAGCGCCGAGGCGAGCGTGATCCTCACCGCCCTCAATAAGACTCGATGGAACCGGCGGCAGGCTGCGGACCTGCTGCAAGTCGACTATAAGGCGCTGCTGTATAAGATGAAGAAGCTCCAGATCAGTGCGTGAGATCCTGGACGCTCTGCCGCTGGCGAGCTCTAAAGTGTTGAGATGACATATTTGCAAATGTTTGGGATGTTGGCTGGTTTTTTATCCAGCGACGTGATTTCGGTGGTCCATATTGTAAGAAGTGACGATTTAGAAAGAATCATTGGTATTTAACGTGCTGCCCAAGGGATTTGGAAGTGAAAATCATGCAGATTAAATGTTTGAACTGTAGATGCGGATCGCTGTTACTGGCTTTGATTCTCGCCTTGAGTTTGAGCTCCTCCCGCGCGGTGGCGCAGGACCACACCCCCGACAGCAAGCTGTTGAAGTACGTCCGGGACGCTAAGAAATCTGGCGAACAGCAGTCCGAGGTCCAGGAAAAGGCGATCAAAGCGGGATGGCCGGCAGACGCGGTCAGCGAGGCAGTGGCCTATGTTTATGGCGCGCAGAGTCCCGCGGCGGTCGCTTCCAACACTACAGCGCCTTCGGCATTAGAGGCGGGGCCGCAGGCGCAGCTGGAACCTTCCGGTGGCCCAGCCGTCGGATCCGATGCCCCGACCAACGTCGCGGTTAACGGCTCCAAGGAGAAGCCGACGGTCGGTGCGACGCCGGAGTCAACGTCAAAAAGTACCAAGACGCGAGCTTCGAGCGCGGTCTCCGGGACCGTTCCGCAAGTGCCGTACGAGTATAAGATCGGAGCCGGCGATGTCCTACAGGTTTCAGTGTGGAAGGAGCCCGAAGCGTCCGCCGCCGGCGTAATCGTGCGTCCCGACGGGATGATCTCTACGCCACTGATTAAAGAGATTCAAGTGGTTGGCTTGACTCCCAAGCAGGCGGAAACGCTGATCACGGAAAAATTGGTCAAGGTAATACAGGAACCCGACGTGACTGTGGTTGTCACGGGCATGGCCAGTAAGAAGATCTTCACAATCGGCGCGGTCAAGAAAGAAGGACCGATCCCCTACACGTACGAAATGACCGTGATGCAAGCCATATCCGAAGCCGGCGGCCTCACCGATTACGCCAAGCGAAACAAGATCTACGTGCTGCGAACCCAAAACGGGAAACAAGAGAGGTTTGCTTTCCCTTACGACGATGTCCTCAAAGGCAAGCACATGGAGCTTAACATCGTGTTGTTGCCGTTCGACACTCTGGTGGTCCCTCATTGAGGCTCATAGAGCTGGCGTTGGAAATCGATCGCGACGAGGCGAACTCGGAGCGTTAGTGTCATTACTTCGAGGCGACGCCTTTAGGGAAACATGTACAACGCATTCTTCGGCCTGACGAAAAACCCGTTTAACATGACGCCGGACCCGGCGTTTCTGTACCATACCGATCAGCATAGGGAAGCCTTAGCCGGGTTGACCTACGCAATCCTCAATCAAAAAGGATTTCTCGCGCTGAGTGGAATGGCCGGGGCAGGCAAGACAACGCTGCTTGCATGGGTTCTTCAGAAACTTCCCGTCACCAAGGTGCAGTCGAGCGTCATTCTAAACCCGACTCTGACGCCGAACGAGTTTCTCGAAATGGCGATGCTCGACTTCGGGATTACCGACATCCCTACCAGTAAAGCGCACCGCCTCTGGACGCTTCAGAAGTTTCTGCTCAAGGGGCAGCGGGAAGACAAGGTCAGCGTCCTGATCATAGACGAAGCGCATAAGCTCAGTCCCGAGGTCCTCGAGGAAATCCGGTTCCTGGGAAATTTTGAGTCCGCGGATGCAAAACTTCTTCAAGTTGTGCTCATCGGTCAAAACGAACTTGACCAGCTCCTTGGCCGGCCTGAGTTGTGGCAGTTCAAACAGCGGATCAGCGTCAGGTTGTCGCTGAAGCCCCTAGGCACGCCCGAAGTCGGCGATTACATCCGACATCGCTGGACCGTGGCCGGCGGGGAGCAAACCCCATTCTCCTCCGACGCCGTGGGGAATATAGCGAAGTGGTCGAAGGGCATTCCGAGGCTGATTAATTCGATCTGCGACAACGCACTCGTCCAGGCGTTTGCCGAGTGCTCCCACACCGTCAATGCGGATCACGTTCGGATGGCAGCGGGAGACCTGCTGTTGATCGAAAAATCAGTCCAGCTCTTGACGGTCCCTCTTCCTGCACCGATCGCGCCGCCACCAGCCCCGAGAGTTGTGCCACCCACGAAGTTCAACACACTCGATAAATATGCGCCCAAGCCTCCTCGGCAATCCGTTTTCGCCCGGTGGGCTGGTAGGCTCAGGTCGGTCTAAGAATCTGCCAGGTAAGCCGCTAATCTGGGTGTCGCTTACCGGAGCTCCACTCCACAGATGCCTTAACACTATCCTCGACCCCAGCCGGCCAACCGCAGAAGCAACCAGTTCGCGGCCCAGGGCGGCGCGAGCAAGGCCGCTTTGTAGCCACCTAGTTTTATCATTTCGGTC
Source organism: Thiobacillaceae bacterium (assembly GCA_052145875.1). Taxonomy (GTDB): domain Bacteria; phylum Pseudomonadota; class Gammaproteobacteria; order Burkholderiales; family Thiobacillaceae; genus DASQBT01. The sequence continues at coordinate 1,922 of JBKQNQ010000239.1, read as the reverse complement.
ATGACAAACCAGCGATCCGCCGGCCTCCTCCACCAACCGTCCCTCACCGTGGGGCCGCCTTGAGACGGCGCCGGGCAGTAAAGAAATTGAACCGGTGTTCCGTAAAAGACTCTAGCGAACGTCAATGCTACTCTACGGAGGTGAACGTCCGTGCTGATCACCGCTACCTTTCGCGGTTGCTGATGTTCCAAGAAAGTTCGGAATGCGAGCACTTCGCCATAGGTACTGCGCCTGAGGAGCTTCGTATTCTCGAAGCGCACGCCCGAGGCATCCATCGTCATGAAGAAGTGCCGCTCAGCCGGCGGAGTCTGGTCGCGCAGGGATTTCAGTTCATCGGTCTCCTCCCAATCACAATCCGACATCTTGCTGACCTCGTAACGCCCCACGCTCAATACCAGGCGCGGCGCGACGCCCGCCCGAAAGAGCTCAAGCCCGTAGTGCTTACGCTCCATCCGACCAGCCATCACCAGGATCAGGTCAACCGGTTGGACTAAATCGTTCCGAATCAAGAACTCATAGAAACGGAGCCAAGCGGCCGCCGTCCATCCTTTGCCCTCCGCCTCGGCGGGCGCGGTACGCGCGGGATCCTCGTTCATTAACTTCATGACGCCGCCGATCATCAGAACCATGATCGGATCGGTGATCTCGGCGGACCGCCCCGGAAGAAAGACCTGCCCCACCCGAAGGCACAGCACCAAAACGCTACTCAAGGCCACCGCGACCGTCAGCCTGCTCCCCGCCCCAACCAGGACCCAAACGAGCGCGCCATAGGTGAACGTTTTTTCGAGGAATGCACGGATGTTGACTTCGATTGAACCGTGCATGAAGCCACTAAACGGGATCCAACCGAATGGCCGCGCCACGGCACTGAACTGGAACGGCTGGAGCGCTTCGATCGCGACCTCAACGACGAAGGAGCCGGCGATAACCGCGACCCGTGCCGGCAGGCGGGACACGAACGTCGGCCATATCAATGCGGCGAGCGCGCCACCGGCCACCTCCGCAGGCGAAAGCGCGGCGTTAACCATGAGGATGCGGGCGAAAAGCACGCTGACGACGAGCGCCGGGAGCCACCGGCTTCGGGCATTTCCGAAAAGAGCCTCCATCATGAGCGCCACAACCAGCCAGATTACAGTGTGTCGATAGAGGTCCAGCGGCTGCACTACAGGCGAGAAGACCAGCGGCCGTACGGCTGTCCAATACTTGTGGAGGTCGATTACCGGAACATATGGAAACAACCTATACCCGCACCAGGAAGCGAGGAGAAGAATGATAAACGGACGCCGTTCCATCGCTCCTGTGCGCCATCGAAACGGGGTGCGGAAGAGGATTGCGCCCGCTGCCGAACCTATCGCGACGCCGATCGTGTTTGCATAAACATCCGCCAGAGCCGAGATACGGTCCTCATCATAGAATTGGAGCAGTTCCATACAAACGGAGAGCATTACGCCCGAGGAGACGGCGAGCATGACGCGCGCGATTGTAGGCAAACGGCGCAGGGCCTGCACCGAGAACAATCCCAGTGGAAGATACAGCAGCACATTGGCCACGAAATCGCCGCGGCCGGCCGGCCCGCGCCAGGTATGGATCAGCGCGAGGAAGGGGCCGTTCGGATCGAGGTTGGCGCTAAAGTGGAACGGGTAAAGCGACCCGTAAACAATGATGAGCGCGATCCCGGTGGTGATCAGTGCGAAACTCGGATCGATGCGGTAGGTCCGATCTTGCACTCAGCAACCATTTTCGCATTGTCAGAGGATTCGCGACCGCGCTGCCGCGAAGGGGTATTAGTTAACGCTTTTCTTTTTCCTCGTGGTAATCCTGCTCCGTGTTCACCGACCAGATATTCGACTTGTCGATCCGTCCGGCAGCGATGTTGTCGACCGCCGTCATCGCCGTCAGCATCGAGTGGTCCTGGTTGTTGT
>JBKQNQ010000238.1:0-14917 GCA_052145875.1 Thiobacillaceae bacterium | reverse complement strand
GCCCCGGTACGCGCCGTCACCCTCAACGGTGGCATGAGAATGCGCGCTTGGTATGACATCGCCGAATCCGATTTTTATGGTGGACGGGGGGACGAGGCAGGCCTGATGGCGTCGGCTGACGCGATCGCGGAACTGGTCAGCCACACGGTACCCGTGGCGCAGGCGCTGTTCGTCGCTGGGTTCTCCCAGGGAGGGGCGGTTGCGCTCGCAGTCGGGCTGCAACGCCTGCAGGAGGTGGCCGGCATCATTGTTATGTCAAGTTATCTTCCCAAATTCCTGAATTTGGGGGATTGCGGGCAGTCGTTCGTGTTCATGGCTCATGGCACACACGATCCGGTGGTCCTGCCTGATTGGGGACGGGCTTCCCGCAGTCGGCTTGAAGCAGCTGGGTTTCCAGTGACGTGGCGCGAGTACCCCATGGCCCATTCCATCTGTCTGGAGGAAATTCAGGACATCGCCACCTGGGTTGGGCAGACGCTGCAACGCTAAGCGTTGCGCTCATGTGACCCGCCGCACGCCGTGGGCGATGGCGTTGCTCCCCCTGGGGGGATCTGCGTCAAGCAAACGGGGCGTGCAGCAGATGGGGCGGACAGAAATGCCGATTTCCCGGTTCCGATGCGCGAGACCACGGCACGGCCCCCCTTCTTGTTGTAGTTCGGTGCTTCGTCTAAGCGGACGCGATCAGGAATCTTCGGGCGCTTCGAGCAGATCGGCACTTACCCGGATCCACCCCTCGCCGCGCTCCGAAGGGTAATCGAGCATAATGGGCTGCCGTTTCCTCAACTTGCGGATTTCAAGCACGCCGCGATGCTGGTAATCGGCGGGGTCCATGATGAGGCAGATCTTTCGCGGATCGCAGGATGATAGTTGCAGTGCCGCAACGGGCAAGTCCAGGCTCGCGGCGTCAAGGCCGTCCACGCTGTAACCTTCCACCTTTCGGCCCTTGCCATAGAGCATGACGACCGATGCTTTGTCCGGAATCGTCTCGATTCCAACCGAACTTTCAACATCGTTTATCCTCGCCAGGCGCCGGAGAACCCCCAGCACCCAAGTTCCATCACGGTCCACTTGGATGGCGGTCAGGACTCCCACGCGAAGCCAGTCGACCTGGCGCGTTTCTACCACCGCCCCGTAGCCACACTCGCTTTCGTCCTGCATCACCCAAGTCTCCACTCCGTTCAATCCCTTTGGGACGGGCGCGAGCTGTGGGGCGCGCTCCCGCGTACGCGCGGTGACGAAGCCATAGACATGCACATCGACGATTTCATCGTAGGCCAGGTTGGGCGCGTAGACGCCGTCCTCCTCGCCACTTCCATGGCGCACGCACCCGATGATGTCGCTTAGGCCATGGGCCACGCTGACCAGTTTCTTTGTCACTTGCCGGGGCTGGCGACGTTGCTCGCGGCCCATCAACGGGGACCACTGCCTCACGAGATGGTCCAGCAGCTCCATGGCTTCTGCGGGCCGCACGTCCTCTGACAGGCCGAGCTCATTTGGCGCAGCGCCGTCCTTCAGTGAATCCCGGAGCTCCACGAGATGCGCAACGAGCTTTTTTGTGGCCCAGTAGCGGTACGTCTTTTCATTGTCGGCATTACGGATGCGCCTTGGCCCGCGGTCCATCGCCAGATCGATGTTGAACGTGTGATGATTAAGATCGAGGTACGCGCTCAACGCGAGGAAGACGGCCGACCACTTGGTAAGCCAGCGGTCAACGATGTCAAGTTGGCGAGGATAGAGGGTGCCGGCATGGGCTTGTTGCAGCATCAGACAGTGGAGGTACTCGGCCTCACATGTGGCGGCCTGGCTGTCGGTTGGATAGGCATGGAGCGCCGTCATGTGAAACCCCTCGGCTTCAGCAACGCGGTAGAGATTGTGCAAACGGAACCATATTTTGTCGCCAAGTTGCAGGTAGCGGGTGGCGCGCCACTTCATCAATGACCGAAAGGTCCTAAGGAGGCGCAAGGTCATCACCGGCAGATATGGCTTGAGCCAGCTGTTGTTGGGCGACTCGTTAAGCGACAGGATGTATGCGTGGTAGGCCCGCGCCGTCTCCCATAGCAGGCTGTACACCTCATGCCACAGCTGGCTTTCCACGGTGCGGTTCATCCGGGCATTGCGCAGGTATTGGCGGACCAGTGTTTCCCGAAGATCCTGCGCTTTTTCGTCCATCAGCATAAGCACTTCCAGGTGGGCCTTGGTGGGGGTTGCCAGGTGCTCGTTGGAACGTCTGATTTCACTCAATAGCGCAGTGTGTGCCTTGAGGGCGTCTCCTAACGGCAGCTGCTCAATCCACTTGGCGGCGGCGTTTAGGCTGGAAATGGGGCCGTCTTCTTTCTGAGCCGTCGACAACAAGCCGCGCAGCTTATCGGTGAAGAAACGGGGGAACTTACGCATGGATCAATCTTGTCTCAGGTTTGGCCGGACGAAAAGCAATGACTGGAAGCTCACTGAATTATATGCAAATAGTGTGCCATTCAAATTCGGCAGTGCGAACTTTATCTTCAACTTAGGCTCGCTGCGACGCGTCAGGCAGACAATTGTTCGGCAATCCAGCTCTTGACTCCTTCCAGTGCCGCGACGAGATTCTCAGGTTGTGTGCCGCCCGCTTGCGCAAGGTCCGGGCTGCCCCCACCTTTTCCACCCACTTTCGCGGCGACGCGGTTGACCAGATCGCCTGCCTTGATCTTGGCGGTCAGGTCCCCAGTCACGGCAGCGATGAGATTCACTTTATCTTTTTGGGCTGAACCCAGAACGAGCACACAGGACTTTAGCTTGTCGCGCAGTTTGTCGGCTGTTTCGCGGAGCGTCTTGGCGTCGGCGCCATCGAGCTTGAGCGACAGCACCTTCACCCCGCGGACATCCATGGCCTGCAAGGCGAGGTGGTCACCCTGGTTCGACGCGAGTTGGGACTTGAGGCGGTCAAGGTCTTTTTCCACGGCTCTAACATGTTCCATAAGCTGCGCAATTTTTTGCGGGAGTTCAGCGGGGTGCGCTTTAAGGGCCAATGCGGCTTGCTGGGTGCGCGCTTCGAGGTCTTGCAGGTAGACCAGCGCATTATCGCCGGTGACCGCCTCAATGCGTCGGATCCCTGCTGCGACGCCGCCCTCCATCACGATCTTGAAGAGGCCGATATCGCCGGTTCGACTCACATGGGTGCCACCACAAAGTTCACGTGATGTGCCGATGTCGAGCACCCGGACTTCGTTGCCATACTTTTCACCGAAGAGCATCATCGCACCGGTTTTCTGCGCATCTTCAATGGGCATTACACGGGCCCGCGTCGCGGTGTTCGCGAGGATCTCGGCATTGACCCGAGCTTCAACCTCGCGGATTTGGTCGTCAGTGAGCGGCTTAGGCTGAACGAAATCGAAGCGAGTCTTGTCAGCGTCCACGAGTGAGCCCTTTTGTTGCACATGACTGCCGAGCACTTCCCGCAATGCCTTGTGCATCAGGTGGGTGACAGAATGATTGCGCATGGTGCGCGCGCGACGCTTCGCATCGACGTGCGCCGCGAGTCTCGCGCCGAGTTGCAGCGTGCCCTGGGTTTGTTCGCCCTGATGTCCGAAAACGTCCGGCCGGATTCGCTGCGTATCAATGACTTTGAATTGAGAGCCCGCCCCCTCCAATGCGCCACTGTCACCGACCTGACCTCCGGATTCGGCGTAAAACGGTGTCTTGTCGAGGACAACTACGGCGGACTGTCCCGCGGTGATTGTGTCGACCGGGCTGCCGTCCAGATAAAGTGCAATCACGGTCGCCTCGTCCACGTTCAGGCTATCGTAGCCGTAAAACGAAGTGGGGTGGCCGCTGTAGTCGAGATTACCCGTCATCTTGAACTTGCCGGCGGCCCGGGCCTGTTCCTTTTGCTTATTCATGGCATGCTCGAACCCGGCTTCATCCAAGAGGATGTCACGTTCACGGCAGATATCGGCGGTGAGGTCAAGAGGAAAGCCGTAGGTGTCATAAAGCTTGAATGCGGTGTCGCCGTCGAGCGTTTTCGCACCTTTGGCCAGTGCGGTTTCAAGGATCGCCATGCCATGTTCGAGCGTCTCGCCAAAACGCGTTTCTTCCTGCAGGAGTATCTGGGAAACCTCTTTTTGCGCCATCGGGAGCTCGGGGTAGGCCAGGCCCATCACCTCGCACAAATCGGGCACCAGTTTGTGGAAGAACGGGTGGTTCTGTCCGAGCTTATGCCCATGGCGAAGCGCGCGCCGAATGATACGACGCAAGACATAGCCGCGGCCCTCGTTGCTGGGAATGATGCCATCCACAATAAGGAAACTGGTGGCGCGAATGTGGTCGGCGATGACCTTCAGCGAGGGGTTATGCGGATCCAGGCACCCCGTTTCACGTGCCGCTGCCTTGAGCAGGTGCTGGAAAAGATCGATGTCATAGTTGGAATGAACATGCTGCATGACCGCGGAGATGCGTTCCAGCCCCATGCCGGTATCCACCGATGGTTTGGGTAACGGGTGCATGACGCCGGCGTCATCCCGGTTGAACTGCATGAATACATTGTTCCAGATCTCGATATAGCGGTCGCCATCCTGGTCGGGCGAACCGGGCGGGCCGCCGGCGATTGTTGGCCCGTGGTCATAGAAGATTTCCGTGCACGGGCCACAAGGCCCGGTATCGCCCATTGCCCAGAAGTTGTCCGAGGCGTACCGCATACCCTTGTTGTCGCCAATGCGCACCACGCGATTTGGGGGCACGCCAATTTCGTTGGCCCAGATGTCATAGGCTTCGCCATCTTCCGCGTAGACCGTCACCCAGAGTCTTTCCGGCGAAAGGTTCAGCTGCTGAGTCAGGAACTCCCACGCATATTGAATGGCATTACGCTTGAAGTAATCGCCAAAGCTAAAGTTGCCGAGCATCTCGAAAAACGTGTGATGCCGCGCCGTATAGCCCACATTTTCCAGGTCATTGTGTTTGCCACCCGCCCGCACACAACGCTGAGATGACGCGGCACGGGAATACGGGCGCGTTTCGAGGCCGAGAAACACGTCCTTGAACTGGACCATCCCCGCGTTGGTGAACAGTAGGGTGGGATCGTTGCCAGGAATCAGGGAGCTCGAGGGAACAATGGTGTGGCCTTTGGATGCGAAGAAATCCAGGAAGCGCTGACGAATTTCGTTGCTGGTCATGGCAAGTGGGGAGAGGATTATTTTTTTATTCTATCAGGGCATCGCCAACACCAGACAAAAAGAAGGGCCGGATGGCCCCCAGCAACGCTCAGAACGGCGATGCCGCTCCCGGATTCAAGCGGACGTCGTCTAGAGTTCAATGCCCGGATTGTTGGGAGCAATCCCGATCACCTTGGGCATATTGAGGCGTACGCCCTTGATCACCTTCTTGCTGCGCAGGTACTCGGCCACCACGTCCCAAACGGGCGCCCCGCTCGCACCCTCGCTGACCGGCGCCCAGCCTGCGACCTTGTAGACCCGGTCCGGATCCACCGGTTTGCCCTTGAGCATCATGTTACTGATGCGCTCGCCAATATTGCGGGTTGGATCTACGGTGTAATGAATCCCACCCACTCGGACCATGTCCCCACCCTGCTGGTAGTAGGGATCGGCATTAAACAGGTTGTCGCAAACATCTTCCATGATGTTCTTAATCGTTTCGCCCGTCATGCGCGTCAGCGTCGTATAGGGATAGGTGATGGCCGTCTGGTCCATCAGACGCTCCATCGTGATGGTGTCGCCTGGCAGTAGCGAGGTGCCCCAGCGGAATCCAGGGGAGAAGGCGGCATCTGCGCCTTTGACTTCCATAAGGGCATCCAGAATCACCTGATCGAAGGTTCCGTTGAAATTGCCACGGCGATACAGGAGGTCCTCGGTCACGGCCAGCTTTTCGTTGAGTTTATGCTCATAGGGCGCGCGAATTTTTTTGACCAAGGCTTCCATCTTCGCGTCGGCCGGCAGCAGGTTGGCAAAAACCGGAAGCAACTTGTATTGCCAGCCCTGGAGTTTCCCGTTCCTGACGTCGAAATCCATCACCCCCAGGAATTTGCCGTTGGACCCGGCGTTGGTCACGAGCGTTACACCCTTGGCATTTTTGATCTGAACCGGTTGCGGCACGCCGTCGTGGGTGTGGCCGCCGAAGATAGCGTCAATCCCCGTGACGCGGGTAGCCATCTTGAGATCCACATCCATGCCATTGTGCGAAAGAACGACGACAACCGCGGCACCATGTGCGCGGGCGTCGTCGACCCATTTCTGCATCCCGTCATCGCGAATCCCAAAACTCCAGTCCGGCATCAGATAACGTGGATTGGCGATCGGGGTGTAAGGGAAGGCCTGGCCGACGATGGCAACCTTGATGCCGTTGATTTCCTTGATAACGTAAGGTTTGAACACCTGATCACCAAAGTCGTTCGTGACGACGTTTTGCGCGACGAAGTCAACACCGGCTTTCTTGAAATCATTATTGATGATTTGCTCAACGCGCGCGGCGCCCAAGGTGTATTCCCAATGGCCGGTCATGACGTCCACGCCGAGCTGGATCCCCGCGTCGACCATGTCCTGCCCATTGGTCCATAAGGCAGTCGCGGACCCCTGCCATGTATCGCCGCCATCTAACAGCAAGGAACCGGGGCGTGAGCCACGGATTTTGTCCACCAGTGTCTTCAGATGGGCAAAGCCGCCGACCTTGCCGTAGGTGCGGGCCGCTGCTATAAAGTCGAGGTAGGTGAAGGCATAGGCTTCAATCGAATGGGGCTTGATGCCGTACCTTTTCAACAAGTAGTGCCCGACGATATGGGGCACCTTCCCTTCCGCATTGCCAACCCCGATGTTGACATTGGGTTCCCGGAAATAGATCGGGGTCAGCTGGGCATGACAATCGGTCATGTGCATTAGCGAAACATTGCCATAAGGACGAATGCTATAGAGATCGGCATGCCCGGTAAGGGCCGCCTTGCTGTCAATCGCCATGCCGGATGCAGCTGCCACTGCAAGCATCTGGAGGAATTCGCGTCGGTTCATGTACATGCACTGGCTCCTTGGAGAGATCGGAAAAAGTGGGGTGATTCTCTACGCATGGATCGGCTTCGTAAATGGTTGCTTTGGCCTAGGCGGAACGAATGAAAAAGGCCTGGAGACCAGGCCTTTTTTCGGGGCAACGGTGTGAATTACTTGCGGAATACGGAGGCCTTCATGGGAAGTTCATTGGAAATGTAGGAGTGATAATATTCCAAATCGTTCATTGCCGCGCTGCCCTCGGGCGGCGGAACCGCGCGAACCGACCGGTAGCAGCCATCATAGCGCTTTTGCAGCGTGACGAGATCGTCGCCACCACGGAACACCGGCCAGTGAACCGCTTGGCCCACCGCGGGGGAAAGCAACTCAGAACGCAGCCGCACGCCGGCATTTTGCACGTGGCAGCTTGCACAAGCGAAATTGAGCTGGCCGGCCCGGGAGAAGAACCGCTTTCTGCCGTCTTCATAAGCCGCCAATGCCGCCGGGCCTTCCACCTTGATGTTCATCAACATGCCGTCGGACAGCGTCCGCAGGTAAGCGGTGAGCGTGCCCATGGTCTTCATGTCGCTGAGTTTGTAGGCTTCCTCGCCGTTTTCGACGCGGCAAGTATTGATGGCGTCCTCGAGCGTAACGACTTTGTTCAGCTTGTCATCGAAGTATGGGTAGTTCCCAGCGATCTTGCGCCCGCCATTGGGTAGGCAGTCTGCATAGGTCTTCCCACTCTTCAGCGGCGTCCCCCACATCTTCCGGCCTTGCTCGATCTTGTCGAGAAAGGGCGGGAATTCCATGATGCTCTTGTACTGGTCCATGGCGTCTGCGTCGAAGGCCAGCGCCCCATACACATAATTCGCGAGCGGGATGTTAGGGTATTTTGTTGTATAGAAATTAATCAAGTCCTGGCGATCCTGCTCGGGAGACGCGAGCGCGGCACCGGCACCGGCCAGAAAATTCACAGCCACAAGACACACCAGCAGTCGTCTCATTCGTCCTCCGACGTCATCCTTTGGATAGGCCCAAACAAGAGGACGGAGTGTCGTCCCCTCCTCCGTGTCTGGTCCTTTTAGTTAATTGTCGCTTCGTCGGTGCGGCTGTCGCCCGTATTGTCGGTCCAGCTGATCGAAACTTTGTCCCCTGACTTGAAGCCCTTTACCCGGAAGCCGATCAGCGGGTTCTTGGAGATACCCGTACCCCAGTTCGCGGTCATGACTGTGGTGCCGTTGATGGTAACGGTAACGTCCTTAATGAAATGGGCGGGAATCAGCTTACCGGCGGCGTCGTGACGCTGACCGGTTTCCTCAACGTGGTTGAACAGCGCTTTGATCACGGCAACGTCGCCGTCCATGTTGGCGCGGATTTTTGTTGGTTCTGCCATTTGTTGCTCCTTAAAATTCCAATTAGATTCGTGGTTGTGCGGATGGAGATAGGTGGCGGCTTAGGAAACTGTCCCGCCGCGATCCTTTATTAGCCGCCGCAGCCGCCAATGGTGACCTTGACTTCCTTGGTCGCGGTATAGGCTTTCCCGCCCGCAATCACAATCGCCCGAACATTTGCGGTGGACGCCATTTTGATACGGGTAGCGATATAGCCTTCCGTGCCATTCGAAAAATTGAATTGACCGAGCAGCGGGGTAATGTTCTTCTCCGCCATGACTGAGATACTGGTGGTCCCGGGAATATTGCTGGTTATTTCAACCGGAACCACGGCGCCGTTCTCAGCAATATCGGGACCCTTGATGCTGATTGCCGAGGATTCGGCAGGCGAGGAGATACCCATGCCCCTGTACGCGTCAGCAACGTTGTTCGCCGCAAACGCAGTTTGGTTGTACTCGGCGAGCACCTGAGTGGGTTTCAGCAGCCCTGCTGCGACGGCAACGGCAACCACGCTTGCGCCTGTGGCACCTTTGAGTACGTTTCTGCGAAGAGGATTCATGTGTTATCTCCTTGTATTAAAGACCGTAAATAAAGTCCGTGATTTTATCGATTTCCTGTTCCGTCAGGATCTTGTTTCTCCCGAAGGGTGGCATGGAAGTGTTGGGGTTGGCAATTGTGGCATCCATAATCTGGGCGCGCAACTTTGCCTTGTCAGGAAAGCGCGCACTCATGGCAATCAAGGGCGGACCAAAGAGACCGGTGGCCTCGGCATCCTTCTGGGTGGGCATGCCATGGCATGCCAGGCAATTTCCTTTAGACCGGTCATAGGCGAGATCTTTGCCCGTTACCGCCTTTGGGGCATCCGCTGCCAAGGCTGTGGCGGTCACTCCGATTGCTCCGAACAACACTAAAGCCGCAGCCTTCACGAACATCTGCATAGTCGTCCTCCGTATTATGCATGCAAGGAATGCAGGGGTTTTACCTAAGAAAATGCCGCCCCTTCAAACCATCCGTTAAACCGGATAGCGCAAGCATAGAGCACTTGGATTTCCCGATGCAAGGGTAAACGCCAATCTTTTGCATTAATTTGCCGGTAAATTCATACCAGTCGCGCTCTACTTCTTCGCCTGCTCCTGCAATAGGGCTTGCCATTCCCTGCGGCGGGCTTCGGCGGCCGACAGGTCATAAAAGTCCCCATCACCCGCTTTTAGCCCCAGATTAAGCTGTTCCACCGCCGACCGAAGGTCGCCGGTTAGGGCCAACGCTTCGGCGATGGCCCGATGGCTCGCCAATTTCTCGCCGTGCAGCGCATAGCCACGTCCGATAAGTCTCCACAAATGGATATCGTCAACGCGGAAGGCGGTCTTGGGTTTCAGGAGGTTCAATGCTTCTTCCGCCTTATTGTTGTCAAGCAGCGTCTCCGCATAGCCATAGAGCAAGGGACGGTAGTTGGGGTAACGCGACAAGCCATTGCGGTAACGGCTCAGCGCCAAGTCGGTCTTGCCGCTCTTGGCAGCAATTTGCGCAAGCAGCACAGCAGTGATGGGCGAGGGATTGAGCTCTGCGGCACGTTGTCCCGCGGGTTCGGCTTGATTGGGCTGGTTTGCGCGCAGATACGCCAGTGCCAAACCATACTGCTCAGCGGCCTCACTCGAATATTTCTTTTCGCGCAACTGGCCTTGAAAGTGTGCGATGGCTTCGGAGGGTACCCCATCCATCGCGTTGATTCGCGAACGGATGAGCTGGAAGTCGCTGTTGTCCTTGTATTGCTTGTAAGGGACCTTATCGAGCTGCGCCTCAATATCGGCAATGCGTTCTGTGGTCAGAGGATGGGTGCGAAGATACGCTGGCGCATTGGAATCTTCGAGTCGCTCGGAACGTTCCAGGCGTTCAAAGAAACTGGCCATCGCACGGGGGTCGTAACCGGCGGCTTGCAGGACATGGAGGCCCATCCGGTCCGCCTCCTTTTCGTTTTCCCGGGTGAAACTGAGTTCGTTCGTCGCATTGAGCGCTTGTGAGCCCACGATCGCGGCACCGCCCGCATTGGAGTTAGAGCGGGACGCAAGGATGGCAACCGCAAGCGCCGCCATCGTTGGCCAGAAGCTCCGGTCCTGGCTTGCGATCATGCGCGCAAGATGCTGTTGGGTTACGTGTGAGATCTCGTGCGCCAGAACGGCTGCCAGCTCGGCTTCGCTTTGGGCAGTCGTGATAAGTCCCGTATGAACCCCGATGTGTCCGCCAGGGAGGGCGAAGGCATTGATGGTGGGATCTTGCAGCACAAAGAAATCAAATACCCGCTGATTGCCCGCGCTGTTCGAAACGAGCCGGTAGCCCAGATCATTCAAGTACGTCTCAATAACCGGGTCGTCCAGATAATGGGGATCTGCATAGATCTCTTGCATGATGGAGCGCGCCAAGGTCTGCTCCTGCGCGTCAGTGAGATAAGCGCGGGACGGTTCGCCCAGATCTGGAAGGTCAATAGCACGGGCCAATCCCCAGGTCAGCCCAAGAGCGAGCACGAGTGGCAAGAGGATTTGTGTTTTCACGATGCTAAGATACCACCACTTGATTCTGGTTCCCCTACGGAGTGTTTCAATGCGCGAGTTTACCCATTTCGATGACCAAGGGCGTGCCATTATGGTGGATGTGTCGGAGAAACCGGATACCCGGCGGATTGCCGTGGCCGTTGGCCGGATTGTCATGAAGCCGGAAACACTTCAGCTGATTCAGTCGGGCAACACCCAAAAAGGAGACGTGATCAATGTGGCCAGGATTGCGGCAATCCAGGCGAGCAAGCGCACGTCGGAACTCATTCCGCTTTGCCATCCGATTGCCTTGACCCAGGTGACGGTGGATTTCGACACGGGCGGCGATGTGCCGAGCATAACCTGCACCGTGCTCGCGCAGTCCGTTGGCAAGACTGGGGTGGAAATGGAAGCGTTGACAAGCGTAAGTGTGGCGCTACTGACGATCTACGACATGTGCAAGGCGGTCGATCGCGGCATGGTAATCGAGTCCATTCGGCTCCTGGAAAAGCAGGGCGGCAAGTCGGGACACTGGCAAGCGGCATAATGATTTCGTTTTCTTGCTGCCGGTGTGGCTTCATCGCGGGCTTCGGCCTGATGTTCTTCGTGGCGTTTGGCGCCTGGGCGAGCGCGGCGGTGGCGCCTGTCCAGCCCGAAGCCCCGCTGTATCAACATCTTCCCGTGCCCTCGGGTGAGCGGCTGGATTACCTGCGTTTCCCGGCCAAAGGAGATCGTCTGCTGCTGTGGGTGTCGTCGGAGCAAGGTCAAGCGGAGGCGGAGCGTGCGGCGGCGCGTCGACTCGCGCAGCGGGGTATCGAGGTGTGGATGCTGGATCTGGGGTTCAATTATTTTCTTGATGTCGGACGTAGCGGATTCGACGACATTCCCACCAATGATATGGTGGCGCTACTGAAGGCGGCCGACCAGCGAAAGCGCCTGAGCGTGTATGTTGTAGGCCGGGCGGCGATTCCGCTGCTCAAGGGCTACGCTCTCTGGCAGCCGGAGTCCGGGCGTCCAAAAACGCTGAAGTTCATTCTCATGCACCCCAATCTCTATGAGCGCGCCGAGGCCCTCGAGGACGCGCGTTACGTAGATTTCGGAAACCTCGCGGGCGCCCGCCTAATTATTCTGCAACCCCGGCGCACGACGGCCGTGGTTTGGCTGGAACGCCAAGCACAGGCGCTGCGGCAGCAGGGGGCGGAGGTAAAAGATGTGATTCTGGAACGGCTGCGCGAGGGATTCTGGGAGCGCGAAGACCAAAGCACCGATGAGGCCAAGAAGGGCGGGCAATTGGGGGAATTAATCGGGGAGCAACTCGGTGACGGGCGTCCATGATAGCAAAACAGCTGAACCGGTTGATCGGATACTTGCTCGCATGCGCGGCGCTCGCGACGCCTGCATGGCCGGGAGAATTTCGCCGGGTTGAACCAGAGGTTGCACCGCTGCTCGTCATGAAGGATGTTAACGGACTGGAGCACAATCTTGCTGCCGATACAGGCCGCGTGGTGTTGGTGAATTTTTGGGCGACGTGGTGTCCGCCGTGCCGTCAGGAGATGCCGTCCTTGCAGCGTTTGGCGCACCGCATGGAAGGCAAGCCGTTCACACTGCTGGCAATCAATTCGGGCGAATCCAGCGCCGATGTGCAGGCGTTTTTGAGGATCAGGCCTGCCCGGTTTCCGGTATTGCTCGATCCCGATAGCGTTGCGACCATGCGCTGGAAGGTATTTGCGATGCCAACCACGTTCCTTATCGACAAGCGCGGTCGGGTGCGCTACGCTTTTTCCGGCGGCACGGAGTGGGACAGCGGCGAGGCCCTAAAGCACATTCAAGAATTGCTGTCAGAATAGGCCTGCTGCGCGAGCCGAGTGTTGGGCTCCTGTCACACGCCCGGCAGTTGAGCGCGGGTTCGCGGTGTAAAAGTGCGTGCGGCCGGCGAGGCCGGCGTCCCCAGCGGTGCGTCGCCGCGACGCGCGAGATTGGTCGGTGCTGGCACGTGCCTGCCCGGACACGTGCACGCTGCTCCAGCGGGGCGCGCGGATTACCGGCGCGCCCCAAATTCATCTTTTTTGGCGTCGGCTCTTGCATGCAGGGGCTGCTTTTTAGTATATTAGAGAACTTTAATACTCTCCCTGAGGCGGTTTGCTATGCACGGTTCCCAACACGGATACACAAACATCGATGCTGACCAGCTTGAGTTTCTGCGCCGGCGTCAGCCCATCCTGCTCGTGGACATTCGTTCTGAAGCAGAAGTGGCTCAAGCGCGCATTGAGGGCGCGGTCCATATTCCGATGCACTTGCTTCCGTTTCGCTTAAATGATTTGGGCCACGAACACCCCGTTGTTTTGTATTGCCGCTCCGGTGCGCGATCGGCTCAGGCCAGCGCGTTTCTGGCGCAGCAGGGGATGGCCAATATCCATAATCTGGTTGGCGGAATTATGGATTGGGCTCGTTCTGGCAAGCAGCTGGCCGCCTGAGGCCTCGCTACTGCCTAAATATTGCATAATTATGGGCGCTGGGTTATGTTTGGCAGTCGTTGTCGTCAATTTTGAAATTTTTCGTATGGAGATCAGAGAATGGAATTCGATAAGGAACTGGACGCCCGCGGTTTGAATTGCCCATTGCCCATCCTGCGCACCAAGAAGGCGCTGGCTGAGTTGTCCACCGGCAATGTCCTGAAGGTGATCGCGACGGATCCGGGTTCTGTCAAGGACATGACCGCCTTTGCCAAGCAGACGGGCAACGAGTTGATTTCCTCTGCTGAAGCAGGGGGTGAATACACCTTTTTTATGAAGAAAAAATAACGAGAAAAGTCCCTGTAACGGCATCACCCATAGACTGAGGAGAGATCAATTATGGATACCAAAAAGTTGGCAATCATTGCAACCAAGGGCACCCTGGATTGGGCGTACCCGCCCTTCATCCTGGCGTCCACTGCCGCGGCGCTTGGCTATGACGTTCAAATGTTTTTCACCTTCTATGGCCTCCAGTTGCTCCGTAAGGACATCTCCGGCCTTAAGGTGAGCCCGCTGGGCAATCCCGGCATGCCCATGAAGATGCCCTTCGGACCCAAATGGTTCAAGAGCATCAACTGGAACATTCCGAATGCCATCCAATCCCTGGTACCGGGTTACGAGAACCTGGCTTCCACGCTGATGAAAATGACAATCAAGAACAACGGCGTGGCTACCGTCGCGGAGTTGCGCGACCTGTGCCAAGAAGCGGACGTTAAATTCCTTGCCTGCCAAATGACGGTCGAGTTGTTCGGCTTTTCCCATGACGATTTCATCGGCGGCCTGGATTTTGTTGGCGCGGCTTCGTTCTTCGAGTTTGCGGGTAGCACCGATATTTGTCTGTTCATCTGAACGGTTGCCAGACAGCAGAAGGAACGCGCGGGGCGATGCCCCGCTTTTTTTTGGAGTCGACATGGCGTAATCCCGGCGCCCGGGCGTGTGCCCAACCGACCCCTTGATGCCCATGTGTGTCTATCGCACAACGATTTCGGCAGTCACGGGGTTATATGAGGAAATCCCGAGGCATCTTTCATCCAGAAGTCCCGACATCAGGTAAGATTTCCAAAACTTGAAACCGTCGCTCTTAAATTCTTGGAAGGAGACTCAACAGCATGAAGATCAAGAAACTCACGGTACTCATCGCACTTGCCGGCCTCACCGGGGCAGCGCAGGCAACCGATGGCTATTTCGCAGATGGCTATGGAATGAAAGCCGAGGGCATGGGCGGGGCATCGATGGGCATGGCAGATGATACCTCGGGTGGCGCAAACAACCCCGCTTCGATGGCATTCGTCGGCGATCGGGTGGATGTGGGTATCGATCTCTTCAGCCCGCGGCGGACGGCAAGCCGGACCGGGGCAAGTCCGGTTGACGGCAGCGCTGATAGCGACAGTGACTATTTCGTGATTCCGGATTTCGGCTACAACAAAATGCTCAACCCAAACCTTGCGCTGGGCGTGACGGTTTACGGCAATGGAGGAATGAACACGGATTATCCGAGCGGGCAGGTTAATTGTGGGGCAGGACCGGCT
>JBKQNQ010000237.1:0-3605 GCA_052145875.1 Thiobacillaceae bacterium | reverse complement strand
GCCACGCAGGCCCAGAAAAAAGGGCCGGGCCGGCCCCTCTCGGCGGAAGTGTGCCATCGGGATGTGGCGGTGCTGGAAACGATCTATTCCTGCGGCTTGCGGATCAGCGAGCTGTGCGGATTGAAGGCCGAAGACATCAACCAGAGCGAAGGTCTCGTTCGAGTGATGGGGAAGGGCAAAAAGGAGAGGGTGGTGCCCATCGGGCAACCTGCGCTGAAGGCCATCGATTCTTACTGGCGGATACTGCCTAGACAACCGGAAGGAAAATGCCCGGTCTTTCTGGCCAGCTCAAGGGGGATTCGAGCCGTCTCCTCCCGGAGCCTGCAGCTTCGACTCAAGAGGTACCTCGAGTTCGCCGGTCTCGACAAAAAGAGAATAACCCCCCACAAGCTGCGGCACAGCTATGCCACCCACATGTTGGATGCGGGAGCCGACCTGCGCAGCATCCAGGAGCTGCTGGGGCACGAACATCTCGCCACCACGCAAATCTACACCCATGTGATAACGGATCGGCTGAAAGAGGCTTACCACAAAGCTCATCCGCGCAAGTGATCTCATTGCGGAGTTCCAGTTAAAATGTAATATAATAATAGAATGCTCAATAAACTTTTTGGCTCTTATGGATATCTTCAATTTTGACACTGCCGACCCGTTCAACCTCCGCCCCACCAACTTCTTCGACGAGAGCGGGGATTTCGATGCCCTGGCCGAATCGGCCGATCCAAAGGAAATCAAAGAGATGAAGGAGAACATGGCTCTTTTGTACTACAACATTCCGGATCTGGATAAAATCAAGGTTTTCATGACCAGCATGAAAAGCCCGGCATGTGGCCGCCACCGAAAAGACATTACCAGGGAAATCGCCCGTCTCACAAACCGGCCAGATAAGGAAATCCAGAACCTCGATGATCAGGAAAAGGCCCGTCTTTTTGTTCGGAAGCTGGCGCAGTTTGGCATCGATTACGCCTCACTCGTCATGGCTATCGCGTTGGCCGCAGAGTACGGCAGAGTGGCAAACCGATTGATGAAGTTGTGCCCGGATGTCGACGCCGTTCTTCAGAGTTTCCGTCAGGTTAGATCCGAGATTCCAGACAGCTTGTGGGACTACGCCATCAGGATGGTCACCAAGAGCCCCGATGAAAAGCAGGAGCAGGCCATCGTCGCCATCCGCGCGATCGTTGACAGGCCAACGGGTGGATTCAAGCTGCCCTTCAGCATCGGGGAATTTCCACCACTGTCCAAAATTGAAATATACCTTCTGGATCTGCACAAGAAGGACGCAGCCGAGGCAAAGCCCTTAATATCGAGCCTTTCGCAGATCAACCCCAGCCGTCCAGAAAACTGGCTGCTGTATGGGCTGGCGGGCATGGACTTGCCTCCGCAAACCGTGCATGAGCGCGCCTGGTGGCTTGCCGGCAGACTCTATTCATGGGGTGAAGACCTCTCCAAGTCAGACAAGCCGTTTCCCGGCGCCGCAATTAAAGATCCAGAAGTCGTTCAGGCAATTTACACCGACCCGAAGCTTGCCGGCGCCCAAAAGATGATCGGAGAATACCTGATCCGCCAGCTTGTTTTGGTGAAGGAGAGATCCCTTTTGCTGGATGTCCTCCCGTCGGACATGGTGAGGAACTACCCGCGCCTGCTGATGAAGATCGTCGTGAGGGAGGCGGTCGCGCGCGCCACGCGAAAAGACCTGGATCATGTGAGGGCCCTGATTGCTCGGTTTCCGGACCTGAAGCAGCAGGGCATACTGGCGGTGGCCTTCCGGCGAGCCGGCCAGTTTGAAGCCGCCGCCGCAGAATTGCGGAATTCCAAGCACGAGCCCCCAGGAGAAAGGGAGCTTGTTCAAGCACGCATTTCCAATGCCTTTGAGATCGAAATCCCGGAGGATCCAGACGCGCAGAGCAAGCTGACCGACCAACTGGAGCCCCTCAATCAAACGGACGACACCGAAAACCCCGAAATTGGCTACTGCAAGGCGCTCTTCGGCATTTTGTGTGAAGAGACGTATATGGCCGAGGAGGCGTACAATTGCTTGGAGGACCTGCCGGATGAAAACATGCATGTGCGCGCTTACCGGCTGCTTTCCGCGATTCTCTCGCGCAATTCTGACAATATCGAAGAAGCCCTGAGCACGGTCGAGAGCTCCGAAGCGGAAGAACTGCTCGCCGCCATGCCCACGAACCTGCTGAAGACTGGAATTCGTTCGCTGGCGATTTACCCGGATCCGACAAATCTGACAGGCCTGACGGATTTCATATATGCTCATGATCCCGAGTTGCTCGATCAGCTAACAGGCATGGAAGATTGGCTTCTCACGAACCCGAGTGTTCGGCAACGCTTGATGGACAAGCATCAAGCTGGCGACTCCATTCAGAGGTGGGCCGGCTATCAGAAGGTGATCGAGCTTGCGGCCAAGTGCGGCGATTCCAACCTCCAAGCCCAGGCCATTGACGGATGCCTTTCCCTCAAGGACCCATTGCTGGCGCCCCACCAGGCGCAACTGCTCCAGCAGCAAATCTCCATCTGCGAAGATCTTGACCTCCGAGAGGAACTCATTGAACGGCTCATCGAGATTCGTCCGGACGACGCGAAGCCGCACCTCTACCAGCTTCTGCAAACGTACATGGGCAAGCAGCGCCCGCAGGACGCCTCACGGATCATTGAGGCGCTGAACGACCTCGGCGAAGACAGCCCTGACCTCCGGGATTGCCTCAGAGTATTGCAGCCGGGTCAGCCGGCCAAGAGCGCCCCATCCAACGGCCGCCTGCCGCATCCGGTTTCCGTCGGGTTTTACGGGGGCGATGAAAACGACAAGCCCCGGACCGAACAGTTGCGAGAGGAGCTGATGCGCGCTCATCCCGGGCTGACAATCGAATTCGACTGCAGGGGTTGGAACACCAAGAATCTGGACCAGCTGGTGACAAGCGTGGCAAAATTCGACGTCATCGTAGCCTCCAACCTGATGCGCACCACGGTCAATCGCCGTATTCGCGAACGAACGCGAGAGTCTGGGAAAACATTCGGGTTCTGTCGAAACCGCGGAACGGGAACCATCACCGACAGCATCATCAAAGCCGTAAACCTGCATCTGGCGCACGAGGCAGCCAACGGGAACCACAAGTCAGCCAACTGATTGGGCGGCCACCAAGAGATCTGCCTGAGGCCAAACTGTGGTCAAAGCCCTGGTGAATCGACAATCCGGGGAGTTTGAGCAGCCAAAAAACTGTCTGCCTCCGTTGCGAGGCATCCGCAGCTGCGTGGAGCAGCGGGTTGCACCTGGCTCATTCTTACGCGCCGTTTCAGCAGCAATTGGACGAGGCAAATGGCTGAGGTCAATGGCATCCATCGAACGATCAGCCGTTGCCGGCCTGACTGCACAAACCAGGCATCCACCAGGGGAATCCCGCGAAACAAGACAACATGGGGCTCAACGTGGATTCAACGAAAGTTCCAGGTGCGCCCCGCACCTGGAATTGTCCAGCGTGCAAACGTGAGATGCAGACACGTTTCGCTGTTGTCTCGCTCACTCCCGCTCCAAGCGAGTCCCAGCCACATTAAAAGAAAATGATGCCTGCGCAAGAGACTCAAACCAAAAGCATCGT
>JBKQNQ010000236.1:0-9012 GCA_052145875.1 Thiobacillaceae bacterium | reverse complement strand
TCGCTTGCCCTATCCGCCTAACAAGGGCGACAAGATTCGTTCGTATCACCTGCTCAAGCATCTGGCAAGCAAGGGTCCCGTCTATCTTGGCGCCTTCATTGATGACCCGGGTGACCGGGAATACTTGCCCCTGGTGAAACGCTGGTGCCAGGAGATGTTCATTGCGGAGATCCGGCCGACACGGGCAAAGCTACATAGCCTCAAAGGATTGGTCACCGGCGAGGCATTAACCTTGCCCTACTACAGGCATCGTGGCCTCTCGCATTGGACGCGGAACCTATTTGAACGCGGCTTGGTTGATCGAGCCATTGCATTTTCTTCTGCGATGGCGCAATTCATTCCCCCGACGATGCCACTCAAGCTGATGGACATGGTGGATGTGGACTCCGACAAGTGGACTCAATACGCGCCCACCAAGCCTTGGCCGCTTTCCTGGTTGTATCGTCGGGAGGGTGAGAAGCTCGCTGGTTGGGAAAGCAAGGTCGCGAATGGTTTTGACGCAACCTTTCTGGTCTCGGAGGCAGAGGCATGTCTATTCAAATCCCGGGTTCCAGGGGCGGCCCGGCGTATTTTTGGGTTGGACAATGGCGTGGACGCAGAATTCTTCTCGCCTGAGCATCAGCAACCTAATCCTTACCCAAGCGGAGCGCTGCCCATTGTATTTACTGGGGCGATGGACTATTGGCCGAATGTCGATGCAGTACGCTGGTTTGCCGAGGGAGTGTTTCCTCGGGTCAAGGCCGCGTTGCCGAATTCCAAATTTTACATTGTGGGCAGCGAACCGACGGAGACGGTACAACAGTTAAGGCGATATTCCGACGTCATGGTAACCGGGAGAGTGCCCGATATTCGCCCCTACCTTCAACATGCGGCCTGTGCCGTCGCGCCCCTGAGGCTGGCACGGGGTGTGCAAAACAAAGTGCTTGAGGCCATGAGCATGGCGCGTCCGGTGGTGGCAACACCGCAGGCGACGGAGGGCATTGCAGCCCAAATCGGACAGGACTTGCTGGAGGCAAGCGACGTGCGGAATTTTGCAGATGAAGTAATCCAGGTGTGCGAGGGGCGTTACCCAAACATGGGCGTGCATGGTCGGGAGCGGGTCCTTCAAGCCTATGATTGGGAAACAAATTTGAGCAGGCTGGATGCTTGGCTATGACACCCGCGGCAACGACCAAGACTGACCTAACGCCGCTCCTTCAATCTGCGAACTGGCGTACCGCAGCGTTGTTGACCGTGGCAGTGCTTGGGATCTTGTTCGCGTTATTCTGGCCAACGTTCCTATCCATGGTTGACATTTGGGAACGCTCTGAGACGTTTACCCACGCTTTTCTAATATTTCCGATTTCACTCTGGCTCATCTGGGGGCGTCGTCATCAAATAATGTCGTTGCGGCCCACGCCCGACAAACGTGGCCTCGTGGTGCTGGCCTTGGTGGGATTTGTTTGGGTGATGGCAGAGGCCGGGGGAGTTCTGGTCGTAGCGCAACTGAGCCTAATTACGATGCTAATCGCGACCGTATGGGTGGTGCTCGGCTGGGAAGCATTCAACGGCATGTTTTTCCCGCTGATGTTCCTGTACTTCTCGGTACCGATGGGTGAATTTCTGATTCCGCACATGATGGAATTTACGGCCGATTTCACCGTGTCGGCCCTCCAACTTGTCGGTATTCCCGTCTATCGGGAGGGCACCTTTTTTTCCATTCCCAGCGGTGACTGGTCTGTTGTCGAGGGGTGCAGTGGGCTGCGCTATCTGATTTCCTCATTTACGCTTGGGTGTTTGTACGGCTATCTGACGTTTCGCTCGTGGAAACGTCGTTGGCTGTTTGCGCTGGCTGCATTGATTGTCCCGGTATTTGCCAACGGCGGCCGGGCATTCATGATCGTGATGATTGCGCACCTGTCAGGCATGAGGCTCGCGTTGGGAATCGATCACTATATTTACGGCTGGATCTTTTTCGGCATTGTCATGTTGCTGCTGTTCTGGATCGGCAGCTTTTGGCGCGAGGATGATAGCGATACGCACCTGGACAAGACAGGCAAGGAATACGCTGTCATGGAGGGAATTGACCTCAGGCCGATGCTTAAGGTGTCAGTGGCGGTTATTGGAGTGGCCGGGCTGTGGCAGGTTTATGGTCAATGGCTAAACAATCGGACCATGCCTGAAGTCATGCAAATCCAGGTTGCCGGTGTGAATGGATGGAAGCTTACCACGCCTTTCTCGGACTGGCATCCCCATTGGGTAGGCGCAGCGCGGGATTTTGAACAGACCTATGCTAAGTCCGGTAAGACGGTCATGTTGCGCATTGATTACTACCCTACCCAACGGCGGGATCACCAGCTGATCAATACGCAGAACTTTATGATCAAACAGAAGCACAAGGTCTGGTCCAATGTCGGCGAGTCGCTGGTCGACGAAACAATTGACGGTCAGTCCATGAGCGTCAGGCAAGCCCACCTGCGTTCAAGCGGCCAGCGCCTGCTGATCTGGCAGTGGAACGTGATCCATGGACAGGTGGTGAATAATGACTATTTGGGCAAGTTGATTTTGGCGTGGAACGAGGTGCGAGGCAGCAGGGATGATGGGGCATCGGTGTTGATCGCCACGCCCTATAGCGACACCGAGGAAGGTGCCCGAGCCGTGCTCTCCGCCTTTGCGGCTGACATGAACCCGTCGATAAAGCAGGAATTGAATGTCATTGCGGTGAAATGAGCCAGCCTCTCATTGTTCATCTGGTCCACGGTTTTGATACCGGGGGCATGGAAAACGGTATGGTGAACCTCTTCAATCAGCTTCCGCCGGAGCGGTATCGACATGCCGTCGTTACGCTGACTGGCTACACTGAGTTCCGCAATCGCATAACGGCACAGCCGGTTGAGTTCTACGCACTGGGAAAGAAGCCGGGCCATGATCCGGCAGTGTTTGTGCGGCTTTATGCCTTATTGCGCAGGCTGAAGCCAGCCATTCTGCACACCCGGAACCTGGCTGCTCTGGAGGGACAGTTCATTGGATGCTTCGCTGGGATCAAGGGCCGAATACATGGAGAACATGGCCGGGACACCTTCGACCTGCATGGTCGAAACTGGAAATATAATTTGCTGCGCAAAGCTGCCCGCCCACTTGTGGACCAGTACATTGCGGTGAGCGAGGATCTTGCAAGATGGCTGGTGAATACCGTGTGTGTCAGGCCCGAAAAGGTGAATCAGATTTACAATGGGGTGGACAGTGTCCAGTTTTGCCCGCGTGGCGCGAGCCGGTCCTCGATTCTGCCACCCGACTTCACGGACGATACCAGTGTCGTGTTTGGTTCAGTTGGGCGCATGGCTGAAGTCAAAGATTATCCAACGTTGGTTATGGCATTTGTCCTCCTGGTGCAACGTTCACCAGAGGCGCGGCATCGCGCACGCTTGGTTTTGGTAGGGGAAGGGATGGCCCGCAGTCAATGCCAGATGCTGCTCGATGCGGCGGGCTTGACTGAGCTGGCTTGGCTGCCTGGCGAACGACACGACATTGCGGAATGCATGCGGGCCATCGATGTATTCGTGTTGCCGTCGCTTAACGAAGGGATTTCGAACACCATACTGGAGGCGCAGTCCTCCGGGTTACCCGTAATCGCAACTCGGGTCGGAGGTAATTTGGAACTCATTGAGGACGGAATTACCGGGACGCTGGTCGAGCCTGCCAATCCTGAGGCCATGGCACAGGTTTTGCGACTGTATCTGGATGACGGGATCCGCCGCGAGAGAGAAGGACGGGCGGCGCGACAAGGGATCGAGGTGAGCCACAGCCTGGGGGCGATGGCAGCGGCTTATCAGGCGGTTTATGACAAGGTCTTGGCAGCGCGGGGGTAATTGGCCTGTGGCCGATGGCGCATGCCCTACCAAAGCGGAAAAATGAACACATGTGCGGGATAACAGGCATTTTTGATTTTGAGGCGCGACGGGATTTCGACCGTGAGCTGGTGACGCGGATGAATGACAGTCAGAGTCACCGCGGGCCAGATGAAGCCGGACTGCATCTGGAACCCGGCGTGGCTTTGGGCCACCGGCGCCTTTCCATCATCGATCTTTCCACGGGGCAACAACCCTTGTTTAACGAGGATGGCTCGGTCGTGGTGGTGTTCAATGGCGAGATCTACAATTTTCAGGACCTTGTGCCGGAGCTGCAGGCTCTCGGTCATATCTTCCACACCCATTCCGACACTGAGGTGATCGTTCACGCATGGGAGGCTTGGGGCGAAGCTTGCGTTGATCGGTTCCGCGGCATGTTTGTTTTCGCGTTGTGGGATCGCAATCAGGGGAAGCTCTTTCTCGCGCGTGATCGGTTCGGCGTTAAGCCGCTTTACTACGCCTTCCTCGATTCGGGCGAGCTGGTTTTTGGCTCCGAGCTCAAGTCGCTTATGCAGCATCCTGCGCTGCTGAGGCAAATCGATCCATTGGCTGTGGAAGAGTATTTTGCCTACGGCTATGTGCCTGAGCCACGTACGATTTTTAAAGGGGTGCACAAGCTGCCGCCGGGGTTTGTCATGACCGCCTGCCGTGGCCAGTCTCGGCCGCTGCCAAGACAATACTGGGATATGCCGTTCGCCCCCGTGACCGTCGCGAGTCTGGAGGATGCCGAAGATGAATTGATTGCACGCCTGAAGGATTCGGTTCGCCTGCGGATGATCGCCGATGTGCCGCTAGGGGCATTTTTGTCCGGTGGTGTGGATTCATCGGCCGTCGTGGCCATGATGGCGAGCCAAAGCCTTGAACCGGTCAATACCTGTTCCATCGGGTTTACCGACCCGGCATACAACGAGGCGCGTTTTGCCCAGTCGGTGGCAGACCGATACCACACGCGACATTTTGTGGACACCGTCGAGAGCGACGATTTCTCACTTGTGGACACCTTGGCCAATGTCTACGACGAACCGTATGCCGATAGCTCCGCACTGCCCACGTATCGGGTTTGCCAATTGGCGCGTAAGCACGTGAAAGTTGCCCTGTCGGGAGATGGCGGCGATGAAAACTTTGCTGGCTACCGACGTTATCGCTGGTTTCGCTACGAAGAGCGCATGCGCGGGTTCCTGCCGTTATCGTTGCGTCGGCCGGTCTTTGGCACGCTGGGCTGTCTGTATCCCAAAGCAGATTGGGCGCCGAAGGTTTTCCGGGCAAAGACGACCTTTGAGGCACTTGCCCGTGACACGGTTGAGGGTTACTTCCACGGCGTATCGCTGTTATCCGACACCCAGCGCAAACGTCTCTTCAGTGAACGTTTCACACGCGAGTTACAGGGGTACCGTGCGGTTGAAGTTCTGCGCCGTCATGCTGCGGCGAGTCCAACGGAAGACCCGCTTTCGCTGGCGCAGTATTTGGACATGAAGACCTACCTGGTCGGCGACATTCTAACTAAGGTTGACCGGGCCAGCATGGCTCATGCCCTAGAAGTGCGCGAGCCACTCTTGGATCATGAACTTATGGGCTGGGTGTCGGGCCTCCCCACCAATATGAAGTTGCGTGGGACGGAAGGCAAATTCTTGTTTAAGAAGGCACTGGGACCGTATCTTCCTGAAAGCGTGTTGTACCGGAAAAAAATGGGATTTTCCGTCCCGCTCGCCAGTTGGTTCAGGGGACCACTCAAGCAAAAGATTCGCCGTGCGGTTCTGGGCGAGCGTTTGCTGGGGACCGGCATGTTTAACCGGGACTATTTGCTCGAGTTGTTGGATCATCACCAGTCGGGCCGGCGAGATTATTCCGTGGCCCTTTGGACGCTTCTCATGTTCGACGCTTTCCTTGGACAGGTATTGGGATTGGCAGAGCAATCGAGTCGCGCTGCATAAAGCCATGCGCATTCTGCACGTGTTCGACCATTCCATCCCATTGCACTCGGGTTACACTTTTCGCTCAGCCGCGATCCTGGGCGAACAGCGGGAACGGGGTTGGGAGACGGTTCATCTGACGAGTCCAAAACAGGTAGGTTGTACGGTTGCCGAGGAAACGGTGGATGGGCTGCATTTCTACCGCACACCCGAGCCGCGGGGGCTGTTGTCGCGTTTACCCGTACTGAATGCGTTTGCCCAAATGCGCGCAACCGAAAGGCGCTTGCTGCAAGTCGTTGAAACGGTCAAGCCAGACATTATTCACGCCCATTCGCCCGCACTCAATGGCATGCCCGCCGTCCGCGTTGGGCGTTCGATGGGCATACCGGTAGTCTACGAAATTCGTGCCTTCTGGGAGGATGCTGCGGTGGACCATGGCACCACTACGGAAGGCAGCCTGCGCTACCGGCTGACCCAAAATCATGAAACCTGGGTGGTAAGGCGGGCCGATGCGGTTACCGTCATTTGCGAAGGGTTACGCAGGGATCTCATTCGGCGTGGCATCCCCGGGGAAAAAATCACCGTCATTCCCAACGGGGTCGACATCGAGAAATTCAGCTTGAGTGGCGAGCCTGACGTGACACTGAGCACCAAACTGGCACTGGAGGGCAAACGAGTGCTAGGGTTCATCGGTTCGTTTTACGCCTATGAAGGCCTCGACCTGTTGCTGGACGCGCTGCCGGAAATCCTTTCTCACCAGCCCGACGTCAAGATATTGCTAGTGGGCGGCGGCCCCCAGGAAGCGAATTTGAGAGCCCAGGCAAAGCGCTTGGGAGTCGATGACAAAGTCGTTTTCACCGGGCGAGTCCCGCACCACGAAGTGAACCGCTACTATGACTTGGTCGATGTGCTGGTCTATGCACGTCATTTGATGCGACTTACTGATCTCGTTACACCCCTGAAACCACTCGAAGCGATGGCTCAGGGCAGGTTATTCGTGGCATCCGATGTTGGGGGTCACAAAGAATTAATTCAAGACGGACGCACCGGAATCTTGTTTCCTGCAGGAGACGCCATGGCACTGAGCCAAACCGTGGTGAGCCTGCTCAATCATCCTGATCAGTGGCCACGACTCAGGGCAAATGGTCGCCATTTCGTTGAAACAGAACGTAATTGGAAAGTCAGCGTGGCACGGTATGAACAGGTTTACGACTATGCCAAGACCAGCCGTCATTGATCGAACCACCCAAGCTTCTGCAGTCCCAACCATGCAGGACCATCCCAAGATCTTGGTATTTTCGAGCCTGTTCCCGCACCCGCTGCAACCGGGAGGGGGAGTGTTTATTCGCGAGCGCATGTTCCGGGTCGGAGAGCATGTCCCCGTCATTGTTGTGTCTCCCCAGCCTTGGTTTCCATTTCAGTGGCTTGCAAGATATTTCAAGCCGCATTTTCGCCTGCCTGCGCCTCGATACGAAGAGCAGCGAGGGATTGCAATTTTTCGGCCGCGGTTCATTTCGTTTCCCGGGGTACTCAAACAGTGGGACGGCTTCCTCATGGCCTTGGGGAGTTATCTTACGCTGCGGCGATTGAGGGAAACCTACCGCTTCCAAGTGATTGACGCGCATTTCACGTATCCGGACGGCTATGCCGCAACCTTGCTCGGGGACTGGTTCAGTGTTCCAGTGAGCGTGACAATGCGTGGCACGGAAGTCCCGCATTCCAACCTCCCGGCGTTGCGCCGCAGGCTGACAAAGACGCTTCAACGCGCAGACCAAATCTTTTCCGTGTCAGACTCGCTGCGGCAGCTTGCGTTACACTTGGGTGCATCCGAATCCAAGACCCAAGTGATTGGCAACGGGGTCGACTTTGATAAGTTTGCCCCTGTGGATCGACGCGAGGCGCGCCTGAAGTTCGGATTACCCCCGCAGGCGAAAGTATTGATTTCCGTCGGAGCGTTGGTGGGGCGCAAGGGTTTCCATCGCGTGATCCAGGTCCTGCCCGGGCTGGTTGCGCGCGTCCCAGATCTTCACTATCTGGTGGTCGGAGGGGCCAGTCCAGAAGGTAATATTGAAACTGAACTTCGGGCACAGGTTGCGCGCCTGGGACTGGAGAATCGCGTACATTTTCTCGGCGCGCTGTCACCGGATGACCTCAAGTGGCCGCTCTCCGCCGCCGATGTCTTTGTGCTTGCTACCCGAAATGAGGGCTGGGCGAACGTCTTTCTCGAAGCCATGGCATGCGGGCTGCCTGTGGTCACGACAGACGTCGGGGGCAATGCCGAGGTGGTCTGCGGTCCGGATCTGGGAGCGATTGTCCCCTACGAGGACCTACCGGGGTTGGAACAGGCACTTTCTGCCTCGCTGACACGTGATTGGGACAGGGGGGCGATACGTTCCTATGCCAAAGCGAACAGCTGGGATAATCGGATCGCCACATTGTTGGAAGCGTTTCGCAGATTAGCGTTAAAAAGTGGATCGCCATGAATCCGGCTGCTGCCCGTCTCATCTATTACACCCAGGAGCGTTGGCAAAGACGCCCCACTTTTGACTATTTGAAAGACTTGGAGCAAAGCCAATGGTTGTCCCGACGCGATCTGGAGGTGCTTCAGGCGCGCAAGCTGAATGAATTGCTGTTACTGGCACTTGATCATAGTCCGTGGCATCAACTTCGAATTCAACAGGCCGACCTCGAGCGACAGGTGCGGGGGGGAACGGCCAACCTTGGGGATCTTTCCCGCCTGCCTGTAATGGACAAGCGTGATGCAAGAAAAAATCGAGATCAGATTGTTTGGCGAGGGGTGCGTGGTGGTGTATTTGAGTACACGACAGGGGGCTCGTCGGGTGAGCCGCTGATCTTTTATTTTGGTCGGCGCAGGCAGGCTTCCGATGCGGCAGGACGAATGCGGGCCCGAGGCTGGTGGGGGGTGGATGTCGGGGATCGGGAGGTCTACCTCTGGGGGGCGCCCGTTGAACTTAACAAGACCGATCGAATCAAGACCTTTCGGGACCGGTTGATCAATCAGATGGTGTTAAACGCTTTCGAGATGTCTGCAGACCGAATGGATCATTATCTGTACGCAATTTCGTCCTGGCAGCCCAAGTGCATTTATGGCTATGCTAGCTCTGTGGCCTTGTTAGCCGCTCACGGCGAAGCGCGGGGAATCAAGCTTCACCTTCCGGCCCTCAAGGTCGTCTGCACTACCGGAGAGCCGCTAT
>JBKQNQ010000235.1:0-5676 GCA_052145875.1 Thiobacillaceae bacterium | reverse complement strand
TCGAGACACAGGCCATTCTGGAGGCCTGGCAGCATCTGCCTGCCAACATCGTTCGTCCAGAACGCAACAAGCGCCAGCATCTTTCAGGTGTGCTCGCTCGCAACGAAATTGACCGTGACTACGCCTACAATAGGGCTCTGTTCATGCGGGTCATCCAGGG
The DNA here is from genome assembly GCA_052145875.1 of Thiobacillaceae bacterium. Taxonomy (GTDB): domain Bacteria; phylum Pseudomonadota; class Gammaproteobacteria; order Burkholderiales; family Thiobacillaceae; genus DASQBT01. The sequence goes on along the minus strand of JBKQNQ010000235.1, from coordinate 5,516 downwards.
CTGGTATCAGTTCAACCCAAAACTCGCTGTCCGTCGCAGGCAGGGCGAAGATGTTCGCTGGACTCCCATTTATACGGCGCTCAATCTGCCGCTGATCAATGAGTTTTCTTTTAACGATGGCTGGGAGAATGTCTCGGAGGCCATCGACAAGTACCTGTTCCTGGCGGGACTACCCCAACGCACCATTCCTATCGCCGCCGAACGCGCTATTGCCCGGGAAGAGGTGTTACAGCGGCAGAAAGAGGCTCAGATAGCCGAAGCACGCGCGGCCAGGGCACGCCAGTTGGCAGAGCAGGTCGCCGTCGGGCAACAGCACGTCAAGTGGGGCACTAAAGAAGCCAAACTTAGGGAGATCGAGCGCGTGAGGCGGGAAATCGAAGAGCGTAAGAAGCGTTGATGTCTAGTCAATCATTCCGCCCCTGCCTGCTGGATGGGTTGCCACGCCCGGTACTCAGACAGCCGCAACCGGTAGCGACTGATGTTGCCCTCATGCAGATTTCGCAGGTCATCGAGTGCCAGTTCGACGATTTTGTCCAATTCTTCTTGCGACGTCAGCATAAGTGCCACACTGCGTACCGACAATTTATTAGGAACCCGTTTGTTGCGCACGATTTCGGCCACGATGAAACTTATTTTCTCGCGATGGCGAAGACGAACCGGGTCGGGGTCTGCAACGGTCTCGCGTATGGCCATGTAGCGTTGACAGGAGCGCTCGTAGGCCCACACGAATACATCTCGCAGCAAACCCACCCGCTTGAGTTCATACACGCCAAGTGTGCCTTCGACGTAAGCGCGCTCTGGAACGTCGACAAACGACAGTGGGCAGAGATTGCGCCGGATTAGCGGGATGTTGGCACCCAGACGGGAGACCCGCTTGTTAACGTCCACGAACGGTTGCAGGTACGGAATATGAACCATAATGAAAAAAGCCTGCTCGTACGGATCTTCGATGCCGTCGGCCTTTTCCAGGATCATTCTGAAATAGACGTCAATCTGCTGGGGGATGCCCAGCGGGTGAAACACCGTGCCGCTGACTTCCACAATGCGGCTGCGCAGCCGCCCGCTTTCACTGGGGTCTGCGAGCAGGTTATCCGACAGCAACGCGTGCAGGTTGAAAAAGGTAAAGGGGTTGAAGCCGATGTCCTCGGCCTGCTCCACCAGCAATTCGATGGCAACCTTGTGATTCAGGATCATTTGCGCTTCGCGGCGATCTTTGCCCTCGGCCGCTTGACCCAGTTCAATCAAGTTCTTCGTGTCGAGTCGGGTGTAGGTATTGCCTTCGAGCCGGCTCGATGCCCAGGACAGGTCGATCAGCAGACGCCCCAGAATATCGCGCGCATAGGTGCCGGCCGGACGCTCGCCGTCAGGTGAGCGGCCGATATTGTGCAGGTGTTCACAGATTTCCGGTGGTAAGTAGCGGGTTTCGTTGGGACGATACGATTCCAGCAGCTCCCGGTCATAGCCTACCGGCTTGCGCTGCTGGATGGGTTGGCGGACGTAATCGAGTACTTCCTGTCCCGCAGAGGAAACGGGAACATAGACCTCGGCGCTTGCCTCATCTTGCAGATCGACCCGTTCAGTGACATGGACGTTCACAATTTGTGGCAAGCGGTAGCGCAGACCCCGTCCCTTGCCGGTCATGGCAATTTTCCGGTGTTCGACCAGCTCGCCCAAACGGCGTTGCAAAGTCCGGCGGCTGACGATATCAGCCAAGACAGTATGCAGGTCGTCAATGCCGACGCCTTCTGGATACCGGGTAATCATGGCTTCTATCTTGGCATTCAGATCTTCGGGTAGTTTTTTTGGCATGAATCACCTATCTATTGGCGCGAACACATCTATTCGCGCCAATAGGCTATGCCAATTTGGCGCACAATGTCAAATACGCGCCATTCTAATGGCACAATAATTGGATACCGCGCCAATAGTTCAAGTCTTTTCAAGACTCCCAGGGGAGTCAACTCGCCAAGGACATTTAACCTACTTGCCAAACATGCCGATTAGGTTATAATTAGTGATGGAAAAAGGTATCCCTCACTGCAAACTGGCAGTTGTGAAAGCCTTGATTGAAGCCGGTAGGGTCAACGCCACGACCAGTGCCTTCAGTGGCGCTCGTGAGTTAGGCATCAATGATCTGGCCGGGATGTGCGCGTTGTCATGTCGCTCACGTCCGCCGACTTCTACAAGAGCATGACGACTCACGCCGATCACCGGATTTGGCAGGACGTGTACCACGCCAAGACAGCCAACAGTGCCGATGTGTACTTGAAGCTGACCGTCATTAATGACGTTCTGATTGTTTCTTTCAAGGAGCTATGACCATGAAATGTCCTGTTTGCGGCGCGGCGGAACTGATCCACGATACCCGCGACATGCCCTACATTTACAAGGGCGAAACCACCATCATCCCAGCGGTGACGGGCGACTTTTGTCCGGCCTGCGGTGAGGTGATCCTGAACCGAGAGCACGGCGACCGCTACAGCGAATTGCTGGGGCAGTTTCAGCGGCAGGTGAACGCGGCCTATGTCGATCCTGACTACATCGCCAGGGTCCGCAAAAAGCTCGATCTCGGCCAGCGCGAAGCCGCCCAAATCTTCGGCGGTGGCGCTAATGCCTTCTCGCGCTATGAGAATGGCAAGACCAAGCCGCCGCTGGCCCTGGTCAAGCTGCTCAAGGTACTGGATCGTCACCCCGATCTGCTGGGCGAGGTCAGGGCCGCCTGACTCCCCTCTTAAAATCACCATGAGCCGAAGCCGCCGCAAGACCCCCATCGTTGGCCACACAACTTGCCGCAGTGAGCGGCAGGACAAAAAGCGGTGGCATCAGCGCTTGCGTACCCGCGAGCGGGAAGCACTCGCCTGTGCCTCGCTCGACGCATTGAGCGCCCATCTCCCCTTTCTGGAACACCAAGTCAGCAATGTCTGGTCAATGGGTAAGGATGGCCGTTCCTACTGGCACGCCAACAACCAAGAGGTAAATGCGGATCGCATTGCCCGCGACAAAGGTCGTAGCCGACACGAGTGGGCGTCGTTAAAAAAGCGCCTGCTGTGCAAGTGGATGGCCAAATAACGCCGCAGGCGGGACTCGGTGGGTCGTCTGGCGTAGTTGCGGCTACGTCATTAGCGGATTTCAATCAGATCGTCGTTGGCGATGGCCACCTCGAACCCGGAAGATGTGAGAAAGGATTCTTCCCGGGGTTGAATTGCCGCTGCTATATCTATGCTGCCTTTTCTTTCGTTCCATCCCACTCACAGCGATTTCATTGTAAGACATTTCCGATTTGCCCATCACAAAACGTTGTTGCAAAGCGATACAGTAAGTCGGTAAGTTTTCTGCCGGCAGATTAAAATGTCGCGCGGTAAAACCCATTCACAAAAAATCGGCACCCCACACAAAATAAAGGGGTTTTCGCCCAGTCTTTGTGAATCAAAACTGGCCGAAAACCCGCATATTTACTGAAAAGTGATATAAGATTCGTAATCAGTAGGTCGTAGGTTCGACTCCTATCACCAGCACCAAAAATCAAAGGGTTAGACTTCCGTTTAGCCCTTTTTCATTTCTGCTGTGCCGCAGATGTGCCATTAAGCAGATCGTCCACGACCCGGGCGTGTTGGCCGAGCTGCTCGGGGGCCAAGTGCGCGTACCGCCTCACCATCTCCGCCGACTCCCACGCGCCCATCTCCTGAATTACGTTTAACGGCACGCCCTGTTGAGTCAACCAACTCGCCCAGGTATGCCGCAAATCGTGCCAGCGGAAATCCTCGATGCCGACCCGCTTCAACGCCCCATACCAAGCCTTGGTATTGACCTGGTTAACTGGCTTGCCTTTGTACGAGAATACACACGTTTGATGCTTGCCGAGTTGCCGGGTCAAGCCTAGCAGGCCAAAGGCTGCAACACGATGACGGCGCCGATATTCCCGCCATATAGGATTGCGATAAGCCATTCTTAGAGGCCTAGAGAAAGGCTACCCTTTGTTTGTATTTCATAACGCGGGCTCATTTTGTCAGCACGTTACATCAATGTCTGGCTTAGAACAATATACAAGAACGGCCTGGATTTTCGGCGTGAATGTCCGCAATGAAGAACATCCTCGCCCGGCCGGAAATGGCCGAACTGAGCCAGATTAGCATAGTGCCCAGCCCCTTGGCTGCAACGGCAGCTTCGATAATTGCCATCGGGCAATCCGCCAACCACAGCGGCCGGTCAATCTGTCAGAGGTTCAATGGCAGGGAACAGAGTCGAGCAGTCGCTCGTTGCGGTTGCTTAAGGAAATCACTGCGGTCTGACAGTTCGCTGTAAAAAGGTCGCTGACCTATTTTTTCCCATAGACGTAAAAGGTGGTCATGTCATTCCAAATACCTTCGCGGGAATTCAATGTTTCCAGCTTGCGGTCGAATTCAGCGTGGGCCTCGGCCAGCTGTTCATTTGTCATCAGTGTAAGGGGATGAGGGAATTGGCCCGGAGCAGGATGAGACGCACTAACCCATGAGCCTTTCGCCTCTTCCAGGCTGATATACCTACCTTCTTCCTGAGCAATCACCTCAATGTTCTTGTAGCCTGCGCCTGTCAGCAATGCTCGGCACTTTTCGGGAGTGCCTGTCGGCTGACTCATCAAATACGAGATACCGAAGTTTGATAGCACCGATTGCGCCACGGTCCCCGCCACAAAGGCGTTTTCCGAAAAGGCATGAAAGCCGACCATTCCCGTAGGACGTAGCCTTGTCCGCCAGTGACTCAATGCAGCATTTAGGTCAGTCATCCAGATCAATGCTGAACCGCAAAGAATATAATCAAAGGTGTTGGGGGGAAACGCAAGGTCTTCCCCGTCACCAACCTCAAATCGCACGTTTGGATTAGATTTATCGTGCAGTTTCGCCTTGGCCCGTTCAATCATTCCTTCGGCAATATCTATCCCAATTACCGAACCTTGCGGACCTAACTTGGTGGCTGCATAGAACGCAACCATTCCAGTCCCCGTTGCAACATCAAGGACTTGAGAATCAACAGCTATATTTGAGTAGTCAACCAGCTTGCGGGCGATCTCGTCGTGCCACGCACTGTCATCGTAGGATTGGCTGCGCTGAGAATAGAGTCGTGCAATCCCGTTTTTATACTCCGGCACCTGTTCTGTTTTTATCATGGGCTGAGCCCCATATGTGTGAAAGATCTGAAGAGTAACCTTCGTGCATCCCCCTGCCATTGCCTGCTTTTGCTGACAATTGCAATCGGCCGGCTGCGGAATGAATTTTGAGCATGTTCGTCCATGGCGGCAATGGCCGGGTTGCAATCGTTGGCGGGCCGGCAGGTTTTAGGATTTAGCAGCCATCCAAATGTCTGCTCTGCGGAATTGAGGAACGGCAGCAATTGTTAAGGGTTGTACGATGCCTGCCTCACCCGAATGGACTGGCAGTACGCGCGAGGCCGGCGGGCAGGCGTTGGACAAGCCTCGAGGGAGGAAACCGCGGGGTGTAGCGAGGCAGTTGGGGAAGACTACAAAGCTATGGGGATTTGAA
>JBKQNQ010000234.1:0-2696 GCA_052145875.1 Thiobacillaceae bacterium | reverse complement strand
GGACTGGATCCCATCCCCTTTTTGGTGGTACCGAGAATCCTGGCAGGGGTTTTTGTGACACCGCTGCTCACGTTTTACTCGATACTAATGGGAGTGATCGGCGGCGTAATCGTCATGTTGGGACTGGGTTTTGCGCTTCCGCTCATTTTGCACCAGTTGGCATCCAGCGTACACTTGAACGATCTCGGGGCTGGGATTTCCAAGAGCGCGGTCTTTGGTGTTATCGTGTCGGCGGTGGGGTGCTGGCACGGTTTGCGCACTCAGCAGGGACCCAGTGCCGTCGGTCTTTCGACCACTCGGGCCGTCGTCACCAGCCTGCTGCTCATCATCGTGGCCGATGCCCTTTTTTCCGCAATTTCTTTTCTTTTCAAATGATGAATGCGCCTGACGATATCGCGATTTCCGTCAAAGACTTGACCATCGGTTATGGAGACACCGTCGTTCTCCAGAACGCAAACATTCAAGTCAGGCGCGGCGAAGTATTCGTCATCCTGGGCGAATCGGGTTCAGGCAAGAGCACCCTGTTAAAGGCAATGATCGGGCTTTACCCGCCGCTGTCCGGCGAGGTGTGGATCGAAGGGGGCAACCTGGTGGCTGCACAGGAGAAGGAGAGGCTGGCGCTGTTGCGTAAATTTGGCGTGATGTATCAGAGCGGCGCGCTGTTCGGCTCCATAACGGTCCTCGAAAACGTGCGACTGCCGCTGGATGAGTTCTCCGACCTGCCGGATCCGTTGAAGGAAGTCGCTGCTTTATCGAGGCTGAAGCTGGTCGGACTGGGTGCCGCTGCGGACAAAATGCCTGCCGAATTGAGTGGCGGAATGCAGAAACGGGCGGCCATCGCCCGCGCCATGGCGCTGGATCCGAGAATTCTATTCCTGGACGAACCGTCCGCCGGACTGGATCCGATTACCTCTGCCGGGATCGATCTCTTGATTACAAGCCTGCGCCACTTCGGCTTTACCTTCGTGATTGTGAGCCACGAGTTGCCCAGCATTTACTCCATCGCCGACCGTGTCGTGATGCTTGGCTCAGGCGCCAAGGGGATTATCGCCGAAGGAAAGCCAGCCGAACTCAGGGATACGGCTGCCGACCCGTGGGTTCGCCGTTTCTTCAACCGTCAACCTGATCCTAGTCACTCCTTGGAGACTAGCTAGCTAGATACTTATGAGCGCGAAAATTAACAATTTCAAAATCGGCCTTTTTACCTTCATTGGCGTGGGCCTTGTCGTGACCGGCCTGCTGGTTTTCGGCGTGTGGACCAACCTTAAAAAGTCGAGCATGTTCGAAACGTATGTCACCACCGATGTGAGCGGGCTTTCTGTCGGTTCGGCCGTCGAACTTCGAGGCGTGCGCGTTGGCAAAGTCACCAGCATTGGATTCACCTGGAACGAATATCAGGATGCTTCGCCAAGTTACGTTGTCGTCGTTTTCGAGATGAATGATGACGTCTCCATTTTGCCGCCAGGCAAGGAGCGCAACGAGCGGCTCCAGAAGGCCATTGAACATGGTTTGCGCGCCTGTCCCAAGGCGCAAGGGGTCACCGGCACCTGCATTTTGTCGCTGGAGTTTATGAACCCGGCTGAGAACCCGCCCCTGCAGGTTGCGTGGACGCCGCGGCATACTTATATCCCCTCGGCGCCTGGTTTATTGGGAGATTTGCTCGTTTCCATGCGCGAGGCGTTGCACAAGCTCGATCGGGTTGATGTGACCGCCCTGAATGAATTGGCTGTTGCCGACATGAAATCTGTTGGCCGCATATTAGGCCGCGTGGAGCGGATAGATTTGGAAAGCCTGGGCACCAATGCCACTGCGCTGCTGACGGAAGTACGGGGAAGCAACGCAAAGCTCCAATTATTCCTCAATCACACCGAAGACCTCCTCGCCAAGATGAAACTCGAGAAGTTAAGCCAGGATGCGGACGGACTTGTCAGCCAACTTCAGGAGACCGTTGGAAGTCTTCAACCGGGCTTGGCAAATATCGATTTCGATGCTTTGAATCAAACACTGGAGAACGCTCCACGCACGTTACGAGAGGCGGACGATGTTTTATTCGAGTTGAAACAGTACCCCTCGGGCTTCATTCTCGGCAAACCCCCCGTCCCAATAAAAAACGTTCAACCAACGGCAAAACAATAAATTCCTGCCAAGCGTCAACGCTATGAAGACTTCACCTGCCTTTCCTCGATCAATCGTGAGTATTGTGGTCATCCTTGCCGCCGTCCTGTCGTTGTCTGGCTGCCTGTCCAAAGCTCCTTTGCACAAACAAACGTTCACCTTTGGCGCGCCGCCAACCACCTCGGGCAGCGCCGTCGCCGGTGATCGTGTACTGGGCATCAGACACCTGCGAATCGCCCCACCATTCGATGGGCGATCACTGGTCTATCGCACAGGCGAGTTTTCCTACGTGCGCGATCCCTACGCGGAATTCCTGGACCCGCCCGAGGAGGAACTGCTGGCGCCGGTGCGTGGATGGCTGCGCAGAACCGGCGGCTTCAGCGACGTCGTGGATGCCGGCAGCGCCCTCAAGCCTGATACAGTCGTTGAAATCAGCGTAACTGAGCTCTATGGAGACTTTCGACGGTCAGAGCACCCGTGCGCCGTCGTGACAATGCGCCTGGTGTACTTTGAAGCCACCAATGGCGTGCCCACAAAACCAGTCCTGCAACAAGAGTATTCGCGAAGCCTGCCGATTACCG
>JBKQNQ010000233.1:0-9666 GCA_052145875.1 Thiobacillaceae bacterium | reverse complement strand
TGAGCCAGCGGCGCGGCGTGATGCCATTGGTCACGTTGAGGATCTTGTCCGGTTCCATGCGGTGGAAATCCGCGAAGATGGACTCGCGCATGAGTTGGGAGTGAAGCGCCGACACGCCGTTCACATGATGGCTGCCGACAACTGCAAGGTGCGCCATGCGAATGCGACGCCCATGCGACTCGTCAATCAGGGACATTCGTGAAACAATGCCCTCGTCGCCAGGGAACCGATGCCGCACCCTTACGAGGAAATGGTGATTGATTTCCTGCACTATCTCGAGGTGGCGTGGCAACAGGTGGCCGATCAGGCTGACCGGCCAGGTTTCGAGCGCCTCGGGCATGAGGGTGTGGTTGGTGTAAGAGAAGGTCCGAGAGGTCAGATCCCAGGCCTTTTCCCACCCCAGGTTATGCACGTCCATGAGCAGCCGCATCATTTCGGGAATGGCAATGGCCGGGTGCGTGTCGTTAAGCTGGATGGCAACTTTATCCGGAAGCGTGTCGAACCCCGCGTGAGTCTTCAGGAAGCGATAGAGGATGTCCTGTAGCGAGGCACTGGCGAAAAAATACTCCTGTTTTAGCCGCAACGTGCGGCCGTCGTTCGTGCTGTCATCCGGGTAGAGTACCTTTGAAAGTCTCTCGGAATCAGTCTTTTCCTCGACCGCATGGATGTAGTTTCCGGAATTGAACAACCGGAGGTCGAAGTCGCGCGTGGCCTTCGCTGACCAGAGCCGCAGGTTGTTCACCGTGCCATTGCAATAACCCGGCACTGGCATGTCGTAGGCCATGGCATTGACCACTTCGGTGTCCACCCAGTGGTGATGGGTGCGGCCATTTTCGTCGCGAAAACGAGTGACGTGGCCATTGAATTGAACGGGATAGAGCACCTCGGGACGCGGAAATTCCCACGGATTTCCAAACCGCAGCCAAGGATCAGATATCTCCATCTGCTGACCGTTCTCGATGCTTTGATGGAACATCCCATATTCATATCGGATGCCATAGCCAACCCCTGGAATGCCGAGCGTCGCCATCGCATCGAGGAAGCACGCCGCCAGACGGCCCAGGCCGCCATTGCCGAGCCCGGCCTCGAACTCCTGTTCGCGAAGCGCCTCAAGGTCAAGCCCTATTTCCGCCAGCGCCTTGCGTACGGGCTCGTCAAGTTCCATGTTGAGCAAAGCATTGTAGAGCGTGCGCCCGATAAGGAATTCGAGTGAGAGGTAATACACGCGCTTGGCGTCGGACTGGTAATAGCTGCGTTGGGTCTGCATCCAACGTTCAATGAGTCGATCGCGCACGGTGTAGCACAGCGTATGCAGCCAGTCGCGTTCAGTGGCAGTGTACCCGTCCTTGCCGACCGTGTAGGTGAGGCGGTTGACGATGGCGCGCTTGAGCGTCTCGACATCAAAGCCCGAGGGGTCCGGAGCCGGGACCTTGAGTGATTTGTATGATGCCATGTGGTGGGGCTCCCTGTAGTTCGTTTGTCCGAGTGGCTCAGAAGGCCTGCAGGTTGCCGCCATCGACATCCAGCGAATGGCGCCAGAACTGGTCTTCTCGGTCAAATAGCCGGTACGTGCCGCGTGGGCCCCATGAGCCGGCCTGATAGGTGTTAATGAAATCCCGTTCCATGGACCAGACCTTGAGGACCGGATCCACGATGCGCCACGCCCACTCGACTTCGTCGTAGCGCAGGAATAGCGAGTGGTCGCCGTTCATGACATCAAGGAGCAAACCCTCATAGGCGTCCCCGTCAACCTCGCCAACATTGCGGTAGGTGGCATCGAGGCTGAGGGTCCGGGTCTTAAGCTCGAGACCCGGAACCTTGACGCGCATTTCCATCCGCATGCAGTCCTTTGGCTGGATCCCAAGCAATATCCAGTTGGGGTGGGAACCATCGTGATGGGTTTGACGTAGCAGATCCTGGGGCGGCACTTTAAAGCGTATGCAAACCGCCGAGGCCCCTTCGGCCATCCGTTTTCCCGTGCGCAGGTAAAAGGGCACGCCGCTCCAGCGCCAGTTGTCGACGAAAAGCTTAAGCGCCGCATAGGTCTCGGTGGTACTTTCGGGCGCAACGCCGGTTTCTTCAAGGTAGCCGGGAACGGCCACGTCATCGATCCGTCCGGCCGTATACTGTCCCCTGAATGCGTGGGCGTGGACCGAATTTTGGGTGATCGGTCGAATGGCCTTGAGCACTTTCACTTTTTCGTCGCGCAAATGCGCCGCGCTCATGGTCACGGGGGGTTCCATCGCCACCAGGGCCATCAACTGCAGCAGGTGGCTCTGGATCATATCGCGCAGGGCGCCGGAATTTTCGTAGTAGTTCGCACGGTTGCCAACCCCGAGCGTTTCGGAATGGGTAATTTGAACATGATCGATGTAGTGGCGATTCCACAAGGGTTCGAGGAGCATGTTGGCAAAGCGCAGCACCATCACGTTCTGGACCGTGCCCTTGCCCAGGTAATGGTCGATGCGGTAGATCTGGGGCTCGTTGAGATGCTTGTAGAGCGCCTGCTGTAGGGATTGCGCCGACAGCAGATCGTTACCAAAGGGCTTTTCGAACACGACACGGCGAAAGCCATGCTTTTCTTTCAATGCGCCGGTCTCACCCAGCTGCTTAATGATGGATGGAAACTCCGCTGGACGGACCGACATGTAAAACACGGCGTTACGCGGAAATTCCGGATTATTCTCGATCGTGCTGCTCAGCCGCGCGTAGGACTCTGGGTCATCCGCACGGTTCGCATGGAAGTGGAGCCGCGCCCTGAAGCGCTCATACGCAGCTTCGTCAAGGCCATGGGGGAACTTGGCGCGCAGCATCTCGGTGACCTGATCGAGCCAATGATCACGATCCCATGCCTCACGGCTTACACCGATAATGCGAGTGCCTTCTGGCAGCCGGTGCTCCGCCTCAAGCCGGTAGAGCGCGGGAATCAGCTTGATGCGCGCGAGATTGCCGCTCGCTCCGAAGATGATAAGCGTGCACGGATTGAGATTCTTCATGCCACGTTCTCCAGGGAAGGTGCGGCGCCGGCACTCCATGTGCGCGGAGCCTGCCGGAAGCGCCAGCCCTCTTTGTGCTGACGGGTGACGCGCAAGTACATTGCAAACCACCCCACCGGCGCCGAAGTCCATCCGGCTTTGCCACCAGATTCGGCTCCGCCACTGGCCATGCGGCCGTATCCCACGACGTCAATCCCGTGACGCCACAAACGTCGCACCCGAGTGCCATCCATTTTTCCGACCGCGATCATCGCCGTGCGCATCGTCTGTCTCCTTGTTGTTCTGGTATCCAGCTCGACCTACGGGCGGATGAGGCGCTCGCCGGATGCCGATGAATTATGAATCGGCGGGAGTGGATCATTTTCTAGGCCAGGCTGCGCAATTCGGCGGGCACGATCACCAACCCGAAAATGGCGGGGTGCGCGTGAAGAGGCGCCATGTCACCCGCGCAAGGTGCACCCATGGATGCCGTCGATGGCGGCGGATAGCTTACGTCCGGCGCCATACCGGTGTCCCCCGACGGTGTGCCGTTGTTGGGACTAGGCCGCCGTGTAGTCGATTCGCGCGCCGGTGCATGGCTGGATCGCGCGTGTCGAAATAAAGGGTTCTCGCAGTCTCCCAGGGCCAGTTGCGCGTACATGCGCTCCTGCTGCCGTGAAAACGTGCCCGACGTCAGTTTGATCACGCGATACCGGCGCCCCCTCTCGACGCGCAGAAGGAATTTGGCGTGGGCGTCGCGATTTGCACCAGCCTCTGTTAGCGGGAGCCATCCCATGGAGAGAGATGAAAACGCGTCGTATCGAACCGAGATTCAGGCTTTGGGCGCGCCCTGGCGCACTCTTAGGCTTAGGGAGCGAGCCGACGTGCGCTCGCCGGGACACAGCCCACGGCTATAGGGTATGTATGGCTGTCGAAGATGAACACCGGGCGCACGGGATGCGCTTGTTCTTCCTCATTCAGATTGCACGGACCCGTTATCCCCCATCTTGCGAAGGGGTTCCCAGTGCGGAGTGAGGACGCGACTTAACCACCGGTTAGACATTTGAGAGGCGGGGCCGGACCGCGTTGCTCCCGCCCCGTTCCCGTGACCCCTCACTGAGGTTCTTCGCAAGCCCGTCCGGTTTACTCCTCGTCCGGATCCCGGTATTCCTTCGGCAGATGGTGGGCGATGCCCTTGTGGCAGTCGATGCAGCTTTGGCCCGCAGCCTTCGCCGCCATGTGCTTGTTGTAGGTCGTCTGGTTCTGTTTCTCGGGATCCATCGCCTCAAAATTGTGACAGTTCCGGCACTCCCGCGAATTACTCGCCTTCATGCGCGCCCATTCGTCGGTCGCCAAGCGCATCCGGTTAGCCTCGAACTTCTCCTTGGTGTCGACGACACCCGTAAGCTTGCCCCAGACTTCAAAGGAGGCCTTCGACTTGCGGATCATCTTGTGTATCCAGTCTTTGGGCACATGGCAATCGGAGCAAATCGCGCGCACGCCCACACGGTTCTTGTAGTGAATCGTTTGCTTGTATTCCTGGTAGACGTTGTCACGCATTTCGTGGCACGAAATGCAAAACTCCAATTTATTGGTTGCCTCCAGCCCGGTATTGAAGCCGCCCCAGAATATGATGCCCGCAAAAAAGCCGACCACCAACAGGACCAACATCGAATACTTCGCGCTGGGTCGGTTGAGGGCAGTCCAAGTGCGTTTCAGGAAACCGGGTTTTTCGTTACTCATCGCTACAGCTCCGTGATTTCGATCGAATAAAATGGGGCCGATTCGTCGGCCCCGAAATTGCTACAGTTTTCGCGTCGCTGCGGCTATTTCCACGTGTAATTATATGCCACAAATACGACATTGACCGTGTAGCTTGGCGATTGCTGGTTGGTGGGTAGCATCCCAGTCGCCGTGTCACCCAGCTGGTAGGCGTCATAATAGTAGTCGTTGGAGTTCAGGTGCTGATACACATAGCCCGCCATGATCTTGCTCGACTTGTCCAGTTTATAGTCACCCGTAAGCTTCAACTGCCACAGCTCGCTAGAAATGTCAGGCAGCGCTCCGCAATTGTAGCCACTCGTGCTCGGTGCCGTACAAGCGGCGGTCACGTAGTCCAATGTTGTCGAGTAGCCGGTCTTGTCCAGCGAGTACGTCAAGTCCGCTGCAAGATTCACCCGGCCGCCGAACAAGCCACCCTGCTTGGCGTTAAGCCCCACGGTGGTGGAGGCATCCGTCAGATTATTCGTCCAGAAATTAACCTCCGGCACGGTCGGAATGACATCGCTTCCTTGTGCCGTCCGCAAATTGCGCTTGCGATCCTGATAGGTGGCATAGGCAGAGATGGTGCTCTTTTCAGCGAGGCTATAAGTGGCATCCAAATTCGCGCTCCACGAATCCCCGTTTTGCACCCCAAGCGTCGAGTCGTAGTTGTCATCCGTATAGCGGCCGGTGAGGCCCAGGCTGAGTTTATCCGAAGCCTGCCAGACCACGCCTGCCTTCCCGAGTTGTTCGGTGCGCGAGCCATCGAAGTACGCGACAAAGCCGGCATTCTCGAACCCCTGGGAGTTACCTTGCAGCGGGCTGTAGAAGGAGTTATCCACCTGCGCGCGGCGATCGGAGTAGGTGTAGCCCGCATTCAGGGTCACTGCATCGCTCACTTTGAACCGATAGTTCGCAAGCGCTTTGTTGTCCTTGCTGTTGGGCACCTGTACGCATGAGACCCCACCCGCATAATAGGCGCGTGCATCGGCAAGCTGGGCCGCGCTGTAGGCTCCCGATGCCGTTAGGGCACCCATGATTTCTGTGATGCTCGGCGGGTTGTCACACCAACGATCGATCTGCTCGTACTCGTAGCCCAGCCGCACATTCTGGCTTGAGCTGATCCGATAATCGCCTTCCAAGTCGGCTTTCGTCCGCCGGTAGCTCTCGGGAATATTGATCACGCCTTGCTCCTGTGGCGGCCCATCGATGTTGTAGAATTGATAGACGTTCGACGCGGTCTGATTGTCGCGCTCGTTAAAGTTTACCCCGCCACTTAGCGTCAGGTCCTTGGTCGTCCGGTCCGTCAATTTCAAATCGGCGTGCTGACTCACCACCACGCCGTTGAGCGAGGTAACGGGCAAGCCCCCGGGCGCCGTCATGTACTGGTCGGTGTAGGCCTCGTTCTGGGTGTTGCGGCCGTAGGAGTACCCTCCCGCCAGCTTCATGGTCTGGGTGAGGTTATAGCCCCCATTCAGATTAAGCTGCTGGAAATTGTTGTTCGGGTTCGTGCCCAGCTGATCCATCGGGAAAGCGGTTCCCGGGTTGGTGCCGGTCACGTTGTTGCCGGTCGAACCGTTCAGCGCAACATAGGGGTTTGAAAAATTCAGCCCATTGTAGGCATCGGTGAATTGCGACAGGTAATAACTGCCGGTAAAGGACCCCTTGTCCCCCATCCAGTTGAGCGCCAGATTGTAGGTATCGGTGCGAAAGTCCGTGGGATTCATCAACATGACGATGCCTTCGCCCCGCACGTTGAGAAGCCCGTTGGTATTGACGGCATCGCTCCCGGCTGAGATGAGCTTCGCGCCACTTTGAAGGAGTCGGTTGAAGTCAAACTTTACGTCCCACTGCGGATTGAAGTTATACCCCGCATTAAATGAGGAATTCTCCCGGGTCGAGTTGACATCCTCGTTATGAAAGTACGACTGCTGATTGAGCGTCAAGGCCTGCGCACCGTACGGCGGAATCACGCCCGCAACCGGGTTGGGCTTGTCTTTGTTGTCGATCACGCCAAATGCAGGCGGCAGAATGAAACTGTTACCGCCCATAGTCCCCTGATAGGGCGTTTGGTAGGTGTCCGTGATGTTGTGCTGCAGTTGATCATACCCGATCCCCAAGCTCCAACTGCCCTGGTTGCTGAGCGACGCACCGACATTGCGCGATGTCGTGCCCAGATCGGTACCCGTGATCGCCCAGCGGGTCGTGCCGGTCCCCTCCCCGTACGCATCACCCCCGCGCACGTCGACGTCGCCCAGAAGATAAGTCCCTGCTTTATCGAGGCCGTTGTACTCCCCGAATTTCGAAGACGTGTTGGACACATACTCCGCGCCCACTTCCAACGAGTTGGTGGGGTTGGTCAAGGCTGCGACATCATCGGAGCCTTCTGCCAAAACAGTCGCTGGTATCACAACCATTGCGGCCAACGCCCCTTGTACTGCCAGAGTCAGCACACTGACCGTGAGATTCCTGAAGTCCGTTTTCATTGCAATCTCCCTATGTATGAATTAGCGGTGCAAGAACGCGCCAGCTGCGCTATTCGAGCCATGAATCATTACGTGGCAATTCATGCATGCGCGACCAACCGCACTTGAGCTCGGGGACTTCGGATTGGCGCCGGTCGCAATCAGCCCGTTGCCTCCCTGGATACCCGCTGCGTTGGGACCATATGGCGCCTGGCTGTTGTGGGGACCATCGTGGCACTCGTCACACAGGAACGGCGGACGCGACTTAAGGAGCGGCGTGATGTTGGAACCATGCGGCGTGTGGCAGTTCGTGCAGTCCTCGGTCACGGGTTCATGTTCCCACAGGAAGGGACCGCGCTTGTCAGCGTGACATTGGAAGCAGGTCTCGTTCACCGAATTCTTCTTCAGCAATTTGGGACCCGCCGATCCGTGCGGGTTATGGCAGTCCGAACAGACGACCTTGCCCACGTCAATCGGGTGCGTTGAAATCTTGTGGCTATCGGCACGCTGATCCGAATGGCATTTGAAGCAGACCTGGGTCTGGGTCTCTCGGTTGCGCACCTTGTCCACGTGCTGGTGAATCTGGTGGCAGTCGTTACAGGCCATATGGTTGGCTTGGTGTTGGCTGCCAGTCCACCGGATTCGATTGGCGCCTTTGTGGCAGCTCAGGCACACCGCAGCGCGCGTCTCGTCGTCAGAAGCGGCGTAGGTGCCTTTCCTGAAAATGACATCCGTTGGCGGCCGGCCATTGCCACTCGTGTCACCCGCGAGGTGCTTTTGGCTGTCCCCGTGGCATGACTGGCAGGTCGGCGTCCGCGCGTCAGCCCTGACACCGTGTTCCGTTTGGTAAATTGAAAGGATCGGCGTCGTTTCAGTTTCATCATGACACCGCGTACAGATCGCATCTTGCTTCAGTGCGTTCTGGGCGTGCATCGCCTTCGCGCTGGCGCCACCTCCCAGATCGGGCAGATTCTCATCTGCCGCCCAAAGCGATGTTGCTGCCCCGAGGCCGCCCAATAACACGCAGGCTGCCAACAATTTTTCAATCGCTCTCATTTTTCCTCCCCAACACGGGTTACGTTTTTACAGATGCGACGCGCACCGGCTCATTACAGCGAAAGAATCCA
This sequence comes from Thiobacillaceae bacterium, assembly GCA_052145875.1. Lineage (GTDB taxonomy): Bacteria > Pseudomonadota > Gammaproteobacteria > Burkholderiales > Thiobacillaceae > DASQBT01. The sequence continues at coordinate 1,338 of JBKQNQ010000233.1, read as the reverse complement.
ATTCACGAGATTCTTGATTTGACCCATATCCTTGGTGTTGATGATCTTGTGGTGTTCTTCATGGCCATCAGGAAACTTAGCCATTTCACCGGTGGTCAGGTGTCGGATCAGCTTCGTTTCCGCGTCAGGATTGCCTCTCAATTTCTCCGCAACCGATGTCCAGCTTGGCCCATCCTTGGCCTTCGAAATGCCATGACATTTGAAGCAGTTGTTCGCACGAGCAAGTTCCTTGGCGGCTTCTTCATCGGCCGCTGACGCATGAGGCGACAGGCTGAAGAGCAGGGTTGAAGCGAGGATGCTAAGCAGTGCGTTGGGGCGAATTCTTGAGGCCATTTCTTGCTCCATGGATGTTGAGTTGATTGCCACTACCACTATGAGGTAGTTCCCAGTACCCCATCAGATGATCCCGTATACCACTTAAGGGAACCTTTATGACATTTATACATTTAGGACTTGAGTATCGCAATATTTTTCGCGGATCTCGGAACTCAACTTGAATAGCCTTGTCGCTTTTTCACACGCTACCCAGATGGGTAGGATTGACAAAGATCTGTCGCGCGAGTACCGGGCTAAACCACGATGCCATGGGCGGCTCGATGGGGCGTTCTTTTGTGCTCAGGGTGTTGACTGAAGGCAGGGCTGACGAGTCTCGCTGCGCCGGGTCTGGGCTATCAGGCCCACGTTTTTGGCGGACCGGCACCCCAGGGATGCCGCGTTAAATTCGTTAGCGCCTCAACATGTCGGGCGGGTGGGCGCAGGCGGAAGCGGAGGGTGCAACGCGCGGCAACCCAAAATCCTGCCTGTCTTTATGGCGGTTGATCCCCACGTGGAACGGCCCATTCGTCGAGCGTGGGGCTTCCTCACGGCATAAGGCCTTCACGCCCTTCACAGCGCAGGCCGCAATCCCTCGCCGCGGATGCAGCGGTGCTCCTGCCCCGCCTCCATTGCGGCGCGCTACTCGCCGCTCCTTTGAGAGCCCCTGCCCCCATCAACGGTCCAATCAGTGGATCCCCACCCAAGGACCGGCTCCCGCGGGCGTATTTCTCTGCTCGATTGCGGTGTAAATGGTGTGGCCATAAAACAAGGTCAAGCCCCAATCGACCCCCCCGGAACCTGGGCCAGCGAGCTGCGCATCGGCAACAATGTCCTGGTTCAACAAGTCCGGGTTGCCAACGGTGAAATTCACTGGCACGTTGGCGCCATTCTGGCCTTGCAAGATCCCATTTTGTGGCTCTGCTACCGGTGGGCAGTAGAAACCCTGGAACACGGCACAGTCGGGGAACAGTCCCGTCCCGTAAAAAAATCCGTTCGATCCGCTATCGATGAAGCTGCCTGGGT
>JBKQNQ010000232.1:0-7717 GCA_052145875.1 Thiobacillaceae bacterium | reverse complement strand
CCCGAACAGGAAATCGAGCCGGGGCTGAATCAGGAAGTGGACCGCATCCTGGAGAAAATCTCCCGCCAGGGCGAGGCCAGCCTCACGGCCACAGAGCGGCACACGCTGGAAACCGCCAGCCGCGAGTACCAGAAGAAAATGACGAAGGACAAATGACAAAGTGGCTAGTGGATAGTGGATAGTGAAGCACACAGTGTCGTCACCTATCCACTACCCACTAGCCACTAGCCACTAGCCACTATCCCCTACGACGCTGCTTGCCGGGCCGCCCGGCGGCGGTCGGTCTCCTTGAGCAAAATCTTCCGCAGGCGGATCTGCATCGGAGTGACTTCGACCAGTTCGTCCTCGGCGATGAACTCGAGGGCCTCTTCGAGCGAGAGCCGCCGGGCGGGCTCAAAGTATCCCACACGGTGCTCGAAGGAGTCGGCCTGGTCTGCATCGTTCTGATCCTGTTTCTTGGGAGTCCGCGTAGCGCCCTGATCGCCGCAGTGACGATTCCGCTGGCGTTAGCGGCGGTCTTCATCACGATGTCCCTGATGAAGATGCCGGCCAACCTCTTCTCGCTGGGTGCGATTGATTTCGGCATTATCGTGGATGGCGCCATTGTTGTGACCGAAGCAATCCTGCGGCGCAGGGAAGCGAACCCGTCGGAGGAGCTCACTTCGCGGGAAGTGCGTTCGGCGACGCAACAGGTGGCCCGCCCGATGATTTTTGCGACACTTATCATCATCACGGCCTATTTGCCGTTGTTCGCCTTCGAGCGCGCCGAAGCCAGACTCGTGTCCCCTATGGCATATACGGTGACCTACGCGCTCTTTGGCGCACTGGTTTCGACCCTGACGCTGATTCCAGCGCTTGCTTATCTTGCATTTCGCAAGCCGCGACAGATGCTGCACAACCGCTTTCTGGAATGGCTGCAGGCACGCTATCGCCATGCCTTGTCGGCACTGCTAGGCCGGCCTGGTATCGCCTACGGGATCGGTCTGCTCGGACTCATTGCGGTCCTCGGCCTGGGCGTTACGACGGGGCGTGAATTTCTGCCGATCCTGGATGAAGGCGCGTTATGGCTACAAGTGCAGTTGCCCACCGGCTTATCCCTGGACACGGCGAGCGGGATGGCGGGAGCGCTACGGCGCACGCTGCTGACGTTCCCGGAAGTGTCCTACGTGGTGACCCAGCTGGGACGCAGTGACGATGGCACTGACCCCTGGACACCGTCGCACATCGAGGCACCGGTCGGGTTGAAACCTTATGACACGTGGCCCAAGGGCGAAACCAAGGGCGCATTCCTGGACCGCCTGGAGGCTCGCATGCGAGAACTGCCCGGATTTTCGGTCGGCATCAGCCAACCGATTTCGGATATGGTGGACGACGTGATGGGCGGCACCCATAGCCCGCTGGTGCTACGCATCTACGGAGATGATTTTGCAGAATTGCGCAAGTTGGGCGGACAAATCGTCGCTGCCCTTGAGCACGTCCGGGGCACGACGGACGCGGCGATCTTCCAGGAGCCGCCGATCCCACAGATCGTCATCGACATTGATCGGGCGGCGATCGCACGCTATGGGATCAATATTTCGGATGTGACGAATTTGATTCAAACCGGCATTGGCGGTGCTCCGGTCAGCCAGGTGTTCGTCGCAGACCGGGTCTACAGCGTGACTGCAAGATTCTCGCCTGAATCGCGCGATAGCCCGGATGCCTTGGGCAAACTGATTTTAACCACGGCCGCGGGTGCCCAGATCCCGTTGTCCGAAGTGGCCAGAATCCAGCGCAAGATGGGTGAGAGCACGATTTCCCATGAGATGGGACACCGCGTATTGGCGATCCGAATCAGTAGTGGCCGAGCCCTGTCCAGCTACCTGGCAGACGCACAAGCTCAGGTGAATCAATCGGTCCAATTTGATCGGCAGAAATACCGGATCCAATGGGGCGGGCAATTCGAGAACCTGAAGCGCGCACAGGCTCGGTTTGTTCTGATTCTCGGCCTCGCCCTGTCCCTCATGCTTGTCTTCCTTTACGCCGAATTCGGGAAGCTTAGGCAGGCATTGCTCGTCCTCGGCATCGTGCCTCTGGCTGCCTTCGGCGGCCTCATCGCCCTGCGTATAACTGGCGAGACCTTGAACGTGGCAACCGCCGTCGGGTTCATCGCGCTGTTCGGCGTTGCCGTACAGAATGGAATTATTCTCGTCGCCAACTTCAATCGGCTACGTCGGCAAGGCATTGACTTGCACGAAGCTGTTGTGGCGGGAGCCGCCGAACGTTTCCGACCGGTGATGATGACCGCCACGGTGGCCACGGTCGGCATGTTGCCCGCCGCACTCGCCACCGGCATTGGTACCGACGTGCAACGGGGGCTGGCCACGGTCGTCGTGGGCGGCTTGATTGCGGCGACGATCCTGACGCTTTTCATCTTGCCAACTTTCTATTTCGTCCAGGAACGCCGCATCGCACAGCGAGCGGTTCCGGGGACCGCGAACGACGAGCGCCTTGGACATGAGTAATAGCCTGATATCCCGATCCTTCGCTCTCGCCACGACGCTGATGCTTACCCTGGCCGGATGCGAGGTTGGTCCAGACTTTAATCGACCCGGGGCTCCCCAGGTGGGGGGCTATCTGAACAAAGCCTCAACGATCTCTCCGCCAGCGGCGCGCTCCGGTGTCCCGCCCCCACAATTTATCTCTGGCATGGATATTCCGGGTCGGTGGTGGGAACTGTTTCACTCGGCGCCGCTTGACGATCTGGTTAGTCGGGCGTTTCAGGCGAATCCCGATCTTCAGGCTGCCCAGGCAGCACTGCGCAGCGCCAGGGAAATTGTCCGTGTCGGGCAGGGCGCATACTTTCCGAGCCTCGACATGAACCTCCAGCCCACACGTCAGGAGATCGCGAACGGCACGGTATCATCGGGTGCTGCTAATGGCGCGACGATATACAACCTGCACACGGCTCAGGTAAGTGTCGGTTACGATCCTGACGTGTTTGGTGGCGTGCGCCGTGGGATCGAATCCTTGCAGGCCCAGGCGGATTTCCAGCGATTCCAACTTGAGGCAACCTATCTGAGCTTGACTACCAACGTCGTCAATACCGTGGTGCAGGAAGCGTCACTACGGGATCAAATCGGGGCCACACGGGAATCCATCGCCATCAACCAGAAGCTGTTGGACATCGTGCAAAGAATGCAGCGCCTCGGACAAAGCGCGGTGGCGGACGTCGCCATTCAGGAGGCGGCGCTGGCCCAGGCTCAGGCCACTCTGCCGCCGCTGGAAAAGCAACTTGCAGAACAAAGGGATATGCTCTCCATATTGGTCGGCCAGCTTCCAAGCGAGGCACTTGGCGCGCAGTTCGAGCTTGCGTCCCTGCAATTGCCGCAGACCTTGCCTCTCAGTTTGCCCTCAAAACTCGTGGCGCAGCGGCCCGACGTGCGTGCCGCAGAGGAAAGCCTGCACGCGGCGAGCGCACAAATTGGCGTTGCCATTGCCAATCGGCTGCCGAACATTACATTGAGCGCGGCGCTCGGAAGTACCGCCTACCAAGTTAGCCAGTTGTTCCACGCCGGGACCGGTTTCTGGATGCTGGCCGGCAACCTGACTCAGCCGATCTTCCACGGCGGTGCCTTGTTACACCAGCAATACGCTGCTGAGGCGGCGTATGATCAGGCGGCTGCGCAGTACCGCAGCACGGTACTATTGGCGTTCGCAAACGTCGCCGACACCCTGCACGCCATTCAAGCGGACACCCAGGCGTTTGACGCCGCGCAGGCCGCCGCGCAGGCAACCGCGCGAAGCCTCGCCATCGCCACGCGCCAACTGGAACTGGGTGACATCAGTTACTCGATGGTGCTGGTCGTGCAGCAATCCTACCTGCAAGCGAAGCTCGCCCTGGTTCAGGCAAAAGCGAATCGCTTCGCGGATACCGTTGCCCTCTTCCAGGCGCTGGGAGGGGGCTGGTGGAACCGCTCCGATCCATTGACTGATGAAGGCCCACAACGGCAGGATGCGGCCACATCTTCCAGGAAAGGCAGTTAATGTGAGGACCGTTGGCGCGTTGAGGATTGCGTCCCCGAGTGTGGCACGTCCCGATCCGGATCCTGTTCTCGGCCGGGTGATTGTCAGTGGCATATCGGCCGTTTCCTACCCCGGGGGGTACTGCCGCCTCTTACCTGTGCCCCTGCTTAATTTGCAATCCAGACGACAACATGGCCCTTGATGCTGAGGCGCACCGACATATTCCGCTTCCGGTGCGCACTTTTTCAACTTAGCCTGATCGTTTCGCAATAAAGGGGCCCGGGGTCCCGCGGAAAGTCAGATCTATGCCCCCCATTGTCTTGGCTTAGTGGGGGTGCCTGTGATGGATATCAGGGTAATGCACATGCGAATGTGTCATTGGTTCATGCCGATGGGGATGGCTATGTTTGACGCCCCGGAGCACCGGATGATCATGGGTGTGCTGGTGGTGCTCATCATGAATGTGCTCGTGATCGTGCTCCATTGGCTTATGAAAATGCTCGTGACTATGGTTCTCCCTGAGATGTATCCAGGCGCCCAGTGCCATCAAAGTTCCAGCCAACATCAGTGGTAGCGTGAGGGGCTCACCCATCAACACCGCGAGCACGGCGCCAAAGAATGGCGCAACCGCAAAATATGCGCCCGTGCGTGCTGTCCCAAGATGGCGCAAGGCCACGACAAACAGCGACAGGCTGACGCCATAGGCAAGCAGGCCAACGATCATTGCGCCGGCCATGCTGACCACGGATGGAATGGATGCCCCCAGAGAGAAGGCCAGGATAAGGTTCACGCTGCCCGCCACCAAGCCTTTTATCGATGCAATCCAGGTGGCGTCAGCGAACGAAACCTTGCGGGTCAAGTTGTTGTCGATTCCCCATGCGAAGCATGCGCCGAGCACAGTGAGAGCGGGTCCGATCCCCTCAGAGTGTGCCTCCCTCGGCCAGCTCAGCACCAGCGCCCCGGTGACAATCGACACCACTCCAAGCGCGATGCGAGCGTCGAAGTTTTCCTTGAAGACAAACCACGCCAGCAATGCCGTAAACACACTTTCGGCATTCAATAGGAGTGACGCATCCGATGCTGGCGTGTGTTCCAGTCCGATCATCAGGAGGACCGGAGCGGCGATCCCGCCGGCCAGAATTGCTCCCGCGAACCAGGGGACTTCATTGCGCGGAAGGTGTACTGGCATGGCGTGCTTGAGGTAACGATAGGCCGTTAAGCCAAGCCCTGAGCCCAGATAAAGCAATCCTGCCAGCAACCAGGGATCGACCACATCAAGCAGGGATTTTGCAAGCGGCGTCCCTGCGCCAAACAGAATTGCAGCTCCTAGCGCCGCCATCACGCCAGGTTGCCCCAATCTAGGTTCCATACCCTGTCACCGCAAGGAGTGAGTATTGTGGAACATTACTGCAATGGCGGGCGAGATGCACGATTCATTTGCCAATCTGCCAGAGGGGGCAGATTGGCTGCCTTGTCCAGCACAAACCGTGTGCCCAGATCGCCATTGTTTTACATCGGCACTCCGTTCGACGGATGTCAAGCGCGTCTCAAATTCGTGGAACGGCAATGCTTCAGCCGGTTGAGACCCATCGCTCTCGCCGGTAACGCGGCATCTCGGTTATCGACCGGGCAACGTGCCCACTCAAATCCAGACGGCATAGGTCATTGCCCGCAGCGTGTGTGCGTGACTGCGAGTGATGAACCGTCAGGCGTTTGCATCACCGCCAAAGACTACGCGGCGACACCGCGGATGTTACCCGGCCTAAGCCATGTCGCGAGGGCAACGCGCTGGCGGATCGCAAGGCTGTGCACTTCACGCCTAATTCCAGGGTTCTCCCGACGGTCAGTTTGCCGCTGACGGAAGCGCTAGGGAGACGCGCGCAAAACGCTGCACGTTCGCTCTGGAAGGTCGCATCTTATCCGGTGTCGCGGCGCCATCCTCGCGCTGCGCCATCGGCTCGTTAACCGGGTTCCTCACACAGACAGAGTCGACTCCTTTGCGTCATGCGAACAAATTCGAGCCATGATGACTTCGACGACGATCAAAGCGGCTGCGGTTCGATCCGGTATTTCGATCCGCCCGAAGCTTTGCCTAACGGCCGCCGTGTGCCGGCACGGAGCAGGTCTTGGGATCGCTGCATGGCAACCGTCCATTGGTCTTGGCCACCAACGCGGTTCTTTCGTCTCGAGCGAATCATTTACGCGGCGTGGCAATCGCGGCACCGCTTTGCGCATTAATCTGCCGGACATCCACCCCTACATCGGCATAACCCTTCGCAATGGCAAGGGTTTCGTGCATCGCCTCGTTATGTGTCGCCGTGTTGGCATCTCGAATGACAGATGCCATATGGGACTTAAGGTCGCCGGCATAGACAAGATCCATGCCCGCTTGAGCCGCTGCCATGCGCACATGCAGATTACTTTGAAGGGCCGTAATCGCGGCAGCGGCATCGTCCTTCGCCTCCGGGTTTTGCAAGTCGGGTAACTTGATTTCGTTACTGTACAGCCGGTCTGACATAGTGGATAGCAAATCATGATAGGACTTTGCAATGTCATAAAAACCGTAGATGTCGCCGCGCCTGATCGCATCCGAAGATGCGCGTTCAAACTTCCTTGATGCCTCATCCATGGGCCGTTCGAATGCGCTCAAGGCCTTATGGAAATCAGCAAATTCCTGGGCGTCCGTGTTCTTAGTGCTGGAGGGGGGTGACTGCGAGGGGGGTGTCGAGAAGGGCGCTGTTTCGTCACTTCCGGACAGGAAGTAACCGACCGCGGCGGTCGCGATCACAACAAAGATCCCAAGACCGATGAGTCGGTCCTTGACGGTTATCCCTGGATGCGCGGCGCCGCAATGCGGGCACCTTGGCGCCGCGTCTGACACCTCATGGCCACATTTTCTGCATTTGGTCATCGCCACAATTGCACCCCGTCATAGTTGGTGGATGAAGCTTACCACTGCGGGTAATCGATATCGCGGCGGCACGTTGGTAGCACCTGCATTGGGAGAGTCCGGGCGTAATTCATGAGGCGCCCGTGTCCCGAAGGCGTCCGAAGCGCGATCCGATGTCCATCGCCTAGCCCAAGAGTGCTGAAGGAGGACCGGTTCCACCTTGTCGCATAGCGGTTGAGCCACAGGGTTTCGACTTCGCGCACCAAAGGTATTCGGCACCCTGCTTGAAGAGTGCGCGCTGCCCGATCTTATCCGTCGCGGTGGCTTTCTCCGAGCCGTTTGCGAGCTACTGCCCTGTTCCTGATCTCAAGCCATAACTTCTTCGACGTGGCGTGTTTGCGTTAGGCCGGATTGGCTCGGCGGAGCGGATCATTCACGCCGCCACGAGAACCTCACCGCTGCCATCATGATCTTCACTTTGGCTCACCTCGTCATGCAATGAGCCCCAATGCACGGGCGCTTCCCATCATGTGCGCGCTTCTCCCTGCCATCCGCTGACGCTTGGGAAAGCAAAGGCGCCCGTCCTGCCTCTTCGACCCAACCGATTGGGGTTTTCAACGGGTGCGTAGGGCAAAGCTCGCGAACTGGCTTGATATGGCTTGCGCCATCGATGTAAGGGGCCCCTCGCAGACGTGGGCCGACTTACGCAGTTCATCATCACGGCAGCCCTGGCTGCGGAATGCCTGAATGACATAGTGCTTAACGCCCCGCTTTGACAAATCATTGGCGAGGGTCTGCACCTGTTCTTCGTCAAGCAGGGCC
>JBKQNQ010000231.1:0-5675 GCA_052145875.1 Thiobacillaceae bacterium | reverse complement strand
TTTTGGATTTAATTCGTTTCAGTGGAAAATACCAAAATGCAACACCTGCGGCCCTCTCCCGAGGGCCGGAATTCGCCATCCGACGCGCCCCGCAACCAAACTATGACGCTAGCAAAACACGTTTTTGATGCTACGGCCGAGAATTTTTCGACCCTGGTACTTGAGAACTCACGCCGCGGGCTGGTGGTCGTGAATTTTTGGACGCCCAAGGCGGGTCCGTGCATGATCCTCATGCCTCGATTGGTTAAACTTGCGTCGGAGTATGGGGGGAGGTTTCTTCTCGTCATGCTAAACACCGACGAGTTGGGAACGCTGGCACGCCGCATGGGTGTAACCAGCGTCCCAACGGTCAAGTTCTTCCGGAATGGTGAGGTAGTCCATAGCATTTACGGAGCGGAACCGGACGCCACATTTCGCCAGGCTCTCAGTCGATTCCTCGACGATAACTCGGTCCAGCTCCACGACCAGGGGCTCGCGGCGTGGCAAAACGGCAACATCGACCGAGCGCGCGACCTGCTTGTCCAAGCTGCAATGGAGAACCCGAGCGACGCAACCATCCCACGAGACTTGGCCAAGATTCTTTGGTCGTCGGGCGATGGTGCGCAGGCCCTGGCGCTGCTGGATAGCCTTCCCCCATCGATTCGATGCGAACCGGAGATCGAAAACCTCTACTGTCATCTTCTGCTGGCACGCACCGCCCAGACCTCGCCCGACAGAGTCGCGATCGAGTCCGTGCTTCTAGCCGACCCGGACAATTTCGCTGCTCGCTACCAACTTGCCGCGCGCAGCCTTGCGGAAGATCAAATCGAGCAAGCATTGGATGCACTGCTCGAAATTGTGCGCCGGGACCGCCACTGGCAAAATGGCCAAGCCAGCAAAGCGCTCACCCATCTCCTCGACTGGCTGGGCAGTGGACACCCACTTGTCGCGCGCTACCGTGAAGCGCTTGACGACCTTGCCTGCTGAAGCGACATGAATTTTCATCATCCCGCCTTCGAGCCGTACCGCCCGCTGTTGAACCGTCTTCCCCGGGACCGGTTGCCGACTGTCGCTGAACTTAGCATGTTAGCGCAAACGATCGGCCTCGAAATGCGTTTTTCAAATCTGACTGTCCCGCTCTCTGCTTATGAGTATGAACGTGGAATCAATCTAACCGGCATGATCCCAACCCGGCCGGATAATGTGCACGATTTCATGAACGCACTCGTATGGCTCTGCTTCCCCAAGTTTAAATTAGCGCTCAATCGCGGCCACTGTCTCGCGCTCGAAAAGGATGTCGATGAAGCGAAGCAACGTAGCCCATTCAGAGATGCCCTGACAATTCTGGACGAAAGTGGTGTGCTGCTCGTTACGCAGGATCAGGAATTCGGGCAGTTGCTGGTAGCCCGGCAATGGCAACAACTCTTTGTCAAACGGCGCGATGCCTTGGCCGAGAGTACCTCGTTTATTGTTGTCGGCCACGGGATTTTGGAGAAGCTTCTTGTTCCCTATCCTTCGATCACCGGAAAATGTCTAATCATTTCCGCCTGCCGCCATTGCGTTACGGAGGCAGACCGGATTGCTGCTGACGCGCTCAGGGACATATGTTGCCCTGCACAGCTGCCTCCCTTGCCCGTTGCAGGTATTCCCGGCTGGCACCCTGAAAACCACAGCGCCCAGTTCTATGACGACGATGCCATCTTCCGCAAACTTGCTTCGCCAAGCCACGCTTGATCAGCTGGCGAATGATCTGGCTGCTCGGGGACTGAGCATCCTCCCCGCTGCCCTGGAGGACGCGGCCTGCGCTTCGCTGCTCACTGAAGCCCACCGTCTTGACGCAGCCGGCCGGCTGCGTGCCGCGGGCGTCGGGCGCGAGCGGGCCACGTTTTCAGATATTCGCGGAGACCGGATTCTTTGGCTTGAACCCGGCCTTACTCCCGTGACTGACGAATTCTTGCGCATGACGGATCTGCTTCGCACGCATCTCAACCGCCACCTATATCTGGGTCTGTCCGAATACGAAGGGCACCTCGCATGCTATCGCCCTGGGACCGGATACCAAAAACATTTGGACCGGATCCACGGGTCAAACGTGCGCGTGGTTACCTTAATTGCATACCTCAATCCGGCGTGGCGTAACGAGGATGGCGGGCAACTGCGCCTCCACCTCGGTGAGACTGTTCTGGATGTGACACCGCAGGCAGGCACTGTCGTCGCTTTCCTATCGGGGGAGTTTTGGCACGAAGTGGTGCCTAGCTACCGCGATCGCTGGGCGATTTCCGGTTGGTTCCGCTGCGCGGCGTCGGGTTAAGTCCCGGGGGAAGGGTGTCGCAACACACTTCACGAAGGCGCCATCGCCTGGCAAAGCATGTCTTTTCGTTCCGAGCTGATTACGCCGCGGCGCTAGGCATACTGTGATCTGCGATCGACTCGGCGGCAAGCTGCAAAAGTTGCAGCCGTTGCGGCCAGAACCTGTCCGGCGGTGGTGCCGCGACCCTTCCGGCATCTCGCGCGGGATTGTCCCTCGTTTGTGGTCTGTATCACAGGCCGACACTTGCACCCGGTGATCAAGCGGCCGCGGCGCCCCTGTTCCCCGCGCCCGCTTTATCTGGGCTGGAATCCCGGATCCCCCGACGAATTTGATCTTGGCATCGTAGCGTATGCGGACCGGGCCGCAAGCAGGGAGGGGATCGGGGACCGGGATCATCCGTCCCGGTGCACCCCACCAATGCTCATCCCACGGTCGCCAGTTCGCCTTCCAAGAGCCATGACTTCGCTAACTCCAGATCGTCGAATAGACGAATATCTGCTTTCACGAACAGCCGGTTGATCCATGTGCTCCACGCCACCCACTCGTCATTGGTAAGAATCGCAATGCGTCCAAATTCGTTCGAATGCCGGCGTGAAAACCTCAGTTCCTCCCACGCCACATCCACGCTAAAGGAAAGCATGTCCCTCAAGTCGATGAGTAGATTTACCACCCCCTGAAACTTGATACCGTAGAGCACCGCTTCTTCAAACTCCCTGTAGTCCTCGAGGGTGAATGCACCCATCACGGTTACCGGGATCAGATCTCCCTGTACCGAAAGCTTGACCATGTTAAGCCCCCCGGCGTTGTGTCGACTTTCCTACTATAGCCTTGGGCCACTGAGCATGCTAGCTGTAGCGGAATGCCGGCACAGCCACGCCGCGCACAGCGGCTCCACCTCGCCCGATCTCTCGAGGGTGGAGTACAGCGGAACGACGGCCATTCGCCAAGCAGACCGGCCGATTGACCTCGCAACGCCACATGCAGATGCCCCCGTGCCGCGAGTAAGACCGAAAGCAGGCGCCATTTCCGTTGCTGAACGATCGGGCGCGTCCATTGTGCCTTCACGAGGCAACCAGGCTTGGATAGCGACGGGCCGTCCCCAGGCCACGGTCTTTCGCCTGCCGTTGTTGAAGGCCGTAGGCCACGAGCTGCACGAGAAGCGAAGCGAGGGTCTCAGGAGCACCCTTTCAGGAGGCGTCGCCGCGATGCATGTCCAGTTGACGCAGGCTTGCCGCGCGCGCGTTGCCAATGACACGAGCGGCGCTCAGGTCCAAAACGCGTATCAGGTACTACTCCGGGAGGCGTGGCCGCGGCGCATTGGCACCGCCCTTCGCGCGAAACCCTTCCTGAAGACGTCCAAGTCCTGAAAACACTGGAGCCAGTTGCAATCCCGCGTTTCGGTGGTCTAAGAAGGATCTGGAAAATCAGCGCAAATGCGGTTCCAGTTGCTTGCGCAAGAATTCATGAAAGTGAACCATCCCGTCCTCATAAGGCGACTGATAGGGACCCACCTCGCTTATTCCCGCGCGAAAAAGAGCACGGCGCCCGTCATGCATGCGCTGCGCGATTTCATGATCTTCCACTGCAGTTTCCATGTAGGCCGCCTGCTCCGCCTCGATGAGCTCGGGCTCGAACAAGGCAATTTCATCGGGGTAATAGAATTCCACGATGTTTGCGCAGGATTCGACCCCGGTCGGCACGACCGTGGAGATCACGAGGACATGGGGATACCACTCCACCATGATGTTCGGATAGTACGTCAGCCAAATGGCACCGTGGGCAGGTTGTTCCCCGTTGCTGTAACGGAGCACCGCTTCGTGCCACTTCCGGTAGGTGGCCGATCCCGGCTTTGCTAAGCCACTCTTCACCCCGACTGTCTGCACGGAGTACCAGTCGCCATATTCCCAGCTCAGATCATCGCACGTGACGAAGTTTCCTAGCCCGGGATGAAAGGGTTCAACGTGATAGTCTTCCAAGTAGACCTCAATAAAGGTCTTCCAGTTATAGGGCGCGTGCTCCACCCACACCCTGTCGAGCTTGTAGCCATTGAAATTCAAGTCTTGGGTGACGCTGAGGTTGGCGAGATCGCCGGCGACATTGCGGACACCGGAAAAGAGCAGCCCGTTCCAATTTTGCAGGGGTGCAGCGGCCAAACTCAGGCAAGGTGTTTCTGCAATGTGCGGCGCGCCAATCAAGTGCCCGTGAAGGTTGTAGGTCCAGCGATGCACTGGGCAAACAATGCTTCCCCCCGGCAAGTGACCCCGACCCGTGAGCATGAGCGCCTGCCGATGACGACAGATGTTCGAAAGGAATTCGATACCGTTCTGGTTCCTCACCAGGACCTTACTGCCTTCGAACCCATCCAAAACGTGATAGTCACCGGTCTCTGGAACCATCAGCGCGTGACCCACATAGCCGGGGCCCTTGGCAAACAGCAATTTTTGCTCGAGCGCGTAGATTCCGGGATCCAGATACCAGGACACCGGCAGTTGAGGCGATGCTTTGGACATGGCCGAAACAGAATCAGCGAGATTGGACATCCCCACCCACCCTATTCCAGTACCGAGTAACGGAGTTGAAATAAAAACCCCCACGCATTGTGGGGGACCTTGAGAAAAGTATAACATGGCGGCCCGCTGGGGACAAACCTTTTTAGAACGGGTCTCAAATGTTCGAGCCTCGCCCCTGATAGCCTCTTTTTGTTAAAGTAATGGGCTTTCCCTGGGCATTCCACTCTCATGAGCAAAGTAAAGGCCACCCCGCCCAAAGACTATGAGTCTGCATTGGCGGAACTGGAACGCATTGTCGCCTCAATGGAGTCAGGCAAACTAAGCTTGGAGGACTCGCTTCTCGCCTATCAGCGCGGCGCGGAACTCCTTGGTTTTTGCCGCGACCAGCTTGCACACGCCGAGCAGAAGGTCCAGATTCTGGAAAATGGTGTGCTCAAGCCGTTCCTCGGTTCTGGCGGTGATGAATAGCGCATTTACCACCTGGGCGACTGCATGCCAAGGCCAGATGGAATCTGTTTTGGCAGCGATCTTGCCTCCGCTCATGCATGAGCCCAAGCGCCTGCACGATGCCATGCGCTATGCCGTGCTGGGTGGCGGGAAACGGGTTCGCCCCTTGCTCGTCATCGCAGCCGGGGAGGCAATGGGCGCTGACGCCGCGTTGGTGGAAAAGGCCGCCGTTGCGGTCGAGCTTATCCACGCCTATTCCCTCGTGCACGACGACATGCCCCCAATGGACAACGATATACTGCGCAGGGGCAAGCCGACCGTGCATGTAGAGTTTGACGAGGCCAGTGCGTTGCTGGTCGGCGATGCACTGCAAAGCCTGGCGTTCGAAGTATTGTCCCAGCCGGATCTTGGAGCAGACCCAATTACCC
>JBKQNQ010000230.1:0-4448 GCA_052145875.1 Thiobacillaceae bacterium | reverse complement strand
CAGATCACGGTGCGTCGCAATAGGATGCACGCGAGGCCGTTGCGCGAGGGGCTGCACGCATGGCTGATGGTGCGCTTAAGCAAAAATCGTTTTAGGGTCGCCGACGGCGCCAAGTCTACGAGGCCTTTAGGGTTATTGTCTCTGACGCGGGCATCGGCGGGTGCGACGAGCCGCTTGGCGGTCTGGCGGGCTCAATTACCCAGGGGCAGGGGACGAGCATGGTGCGTCGATGCTGGCGTGAAATGGCGGGGTCCCCTACGTGCACTCGCCTGATTAAGAAAGCGTGCCAACAAGCCAACAAGTTTTTTTGCCGACGTCAATTGGCGTGAAGGTTCCTAGGGACATCCAGTGTGTTCAGATGATCAGCGGGGAGGCTCCGGATGCCCGTTTTTACGGCGCGGCTGGGCGCGGCGCAAAAAAAATGTTAGACTACTCAGGTTAATAACGCTTTGACCCTCACGCTTGCCAAGCTCCCGATTCATGGAGCGCTCAGGCTGCGCCGCTAGGGTTGCCACGTAAGCATTGCTTGCGCCACCAGCAAAACGCGGGTTGGATCGGCTCCCGCGTTGGTTAGCAGGAGATGGTTGCGGAAGCGACCGTCCGCCTTGTTTGTTAGTTCTTCACTTCGTTCATATTTGGCTTCATGCCAACCGTCCTCACAGGCGGGATCCCTGACCTCTTTCCTGATTCGTTCAGTGTCTGCCGGTTAGCGAATGAGCGCCGGCAGCCGCGCCCTGGGCACGCGGCCGCATGTGTTTGTGTTGCCCCAATCGGAAGAAATCATGACTTTTGAATCATTATCATTAAGCCCCTTTATCCTAAAGGCGTTGGAAGATGCAGGCTACAGTACGCCTACACCGATTCAGCGTGCAGCCATTCCGCTCGCGATGGCGGGAGACGACCTGATCGCGTCGGCACAGACCGGCACGGGCAAGACGGCGGCATACGTGCTACCCGCATTGCACAAACTCTGTGATGCCCCTAAGGCGCCCGGGAAGGGGCCGAGGGTTCTGGTCCTGTCGCCGACGCGTGAATTGGCGCAGCAGATCACGGAAGCCGCAACTAAGTATGGTAAGCATATGCGGCGCGCCAAGTGTGTTTCCATTTTGGGTGGAACACCGTACGCGCTGCAGAACCGGCTATTGGCGAGTCCAGTCGATATTCTGGTCGCGACGCCCGGTCGTTTGCTCGACCACATGCAGCGAGGCAAGATTGATTTTTCCCGGCTTGAGATTCTCGTGCTGGACGAAGCAGACCGCATGCTCGACATGGGTTTCATTGATGATGTGGAGACTATCGCCAACGCGACCCCTCGATCCCGCCAGACTCTGCTATTCTCCGCGACCGTGGATGCGCAGGTCGCCAAGCTCGCGAGCAAGCTGATGAAGGATCCCAAGCGGGTGGAAATGGCTGCGCAGCGCGAAAAGAACATCAACATTGAACAGCGTCTTCACTATTGCGACGATTTGCATCACAAGACCCGCATTCTCGATCATCTCTTACGAGAAGTGGGCCTGAACCAGGCGATCGTGTTTACTGCGACAAAACGCGATGCGGACGACCTGGCCGAAACCCTGTATCAGCAAGGGTTTCCAGCGGCGGCGTTGCACGGCGACATGCACCAAAGTGCGCGCAACCGTACGCTCAACAAGCTGCGCCGCGGGGAGTTGAAAGTGTTGGTTGCAACCGATGTCGCCGCGCGCGGCATTGATGTGCCGGGTGTCACCCACGTTGTGAACTATGATCTACCGAAAGTTGCGGAGGATTATGTGCATCGCATCGGCCGCACCGGCCGTGCGGGTGCAAGTGGGACGGCCGTGTCGCTGGTCTCAGCGCGTGACAGCGTGCAGCTTAGAAGGATAAAGAGTTATACGGGCCAGGATATTCCCGCTCATGTCATTCCAGGGTTGGAGCCAAAAGTGACGCAGCATCGAGATCGACCCAATCCAGGGAAGAAGGGGCAGCCGCGGGAAAATACGTGGGCGAAAAAGCCTTGGGAAGGCGATCGCACGAGGCGGGATCACACTGCAATTGCCTTTGCCGGACCCAGTGAACGGCGACAGCAGGAACGTTATGCGCCTCAGCCCGGGATCCACAAGAGTGGCGAACCGAACAGGCTAAGCAAACCCGGGCAGCGGACAGCGCGGAAGTTCGACAGATAGCACACACCCGGCGCTGCGGTGCGAGACGTTGTTCGGGAATGCCACGTCCGCGTTCGATTGTCGCGGCATTCCCGCCGCTTGACCTGATTGCTCTTGGGATGTCGGTAATGGGCGTGGATCACGGCTTCAGCACCGTCAAACCGCCTGGTGCGATGCATTGCGACACGGCCTAGGCACCCCGTTGACTCGATTCGGTCGTGTTTTGAGCAAGGACCTGCGGATTCGAGCGGCGCTCAGTCGTCCTGCGGTCGAGATCCGATTCTGCGTGCATCGCTCCCAAGACATGCCCTGGATGAGGTCAAGCCGTGCTGTACGTATTAACAGGTTATCCTCGGACGCCTGGGTTGACCAGGCGAACTCCGTAAAGCGGCCACTCGAGTAACCCAGGGGACCCCTGCTCCGGCATCCCCCTCCATACGCATGGTGCGAAGCGGATCAGGGGACCGCTGGTTTCTTCGGCAGCTCAACTTCACGCGAGGGGGAAATCGTTGATATCGCGTGCTTGAATACGAGCTGTCCTGCCTGATCATGGCCCTTTAATAAGATGGAAAACTGGTCGAAAGACTCAAGCTTGCCCACCAGCTTGATTCCATTCACGAGAAATACCGATACAGGAATATGCTCGCGCCGCAGCGTGTTCAGAAACTGATCCTGCAGATTGTTGTATTCTTTGTCAGCCATGGCCGTGTCCTTTATGCGGTGGGTCTGCCTCCAGGCAGACCCTCACTTCATTATTATTCAATTTTGGCGTCTTTGCGCAGTGCCTGCAATGCCTCATGGATTCGTGCCTGCTGGATCTGATGGGTGATTTCGTCTTTTACTTCTTCCAGCGGTGGAATCTGAGCCGGGCGAACATCTTCCACCCGGATGATATGCCACCCAAACTCGGACTTTACCGGGGCTGCTGAGGTTTCCCCTTTCTTCATTTCAGACAAGGCATCGGCAAACTCCTTCACGAACGCGTTGGGCGCATTCCACCCGAGCTCCCCGCCCTTCTTCGCCGAACCCGGATCGATTGAATCTTTCCGCGCCAATTCCTCGAAGTTACGCTTTCGCTTGAGCTCGGCAAGGATCCTGTTCGCCTCGGCCTCAGTTTTTACCAGGATATGCTGCACCTTGTATTCGTTGCCACTCGTACTCGCTTTGGCCTTATCGTATTCACTCGTGATTTCGGCGTCAGTCACAGGGTGGGACTTGACGTAATCTTCAAGGTACGCCTTGGCCAACAGGTCCTTGCGACGAATATCCAGCATAGCAGCCAGGCTGGGATCCTTGTCCAACCCCTTGTCCACAGCGGCACGGCTTGCGAGCTCCAGAATAATGAGGCTGTCCTTGACCTTGGCATCAAGGCGGTTGTCGTCATGCTGACCCTGAGCGAGGAGGTCACGCTTCAGCATTTCGAAATAAAGCTGCGGGATTTGGTGGCCGTTGACGACTGCAACTGGCTTATCGGCGGCGGCTGGTGCCTCATCCGCTGCCTGGGCGATGCTCGCTGATCCCAGCAGGAGTATGGTTGCAAAAAGCGTGAGGGGGTGTTTCATTAATGCTCCTATCAGGACAGTTCTTCGGGGGATAAGGCGACAATGGCGAGAGCATGTACCGGCCCAGCCATCAAGTCGCCAAGGGTTTCATACACCAGCCGGTGGCGCGCAATGGCGTTCAGGCCTGCGAAGCGGCCTGAGACGATAGTGAGGTGATAGTGTCCACCTCCTCCGGCCGAGCCTTCATGACCCGCATGCTGGCTGCTCTCGTCTTTAAGCTCTAGGGTCTCTGGCGCCAGGGCCTGAAGACGAAGAACGATCTGTTCGCGTATCGTCACGGCAATACTTTGTTGAACGGCTTGATGCTAACGGTGGCATAAACGCCTGCCGCAACATACGGATCGGCCTGTGCCCAGATCCGTGCGGCCTCAAGCGAGTCAAATTCAGCCACGATGATACTGCCGGAGAAGCCGGCAGGGCCAGGATCGGGACAGTCAATCTGCGGACACGGTCCCGCCAAGATGAGCCGGCCTTCGGACTTCAAGTCGCGCAACCGCATTAAATGGGCCGGGCGCACGGCCCTCCGCTTATCGAGCGAATCCGGCACGTCCTCGCCGGTAATGGCATATAGCATTATCAGTTTTCTTCTTTGCTCAAGTACTTGTTGAGGATAACACTTTGAATCACGACGAAAATAAGCATCAAGACCAGACTGCCGAACAGCTTGAAGTTGACCCAATCGACGGTCGAGAAATTCCAGGCCACGAGAATATTGGCCAACCCCATGAAGGCAAAGAACCCTGCC